>JAGQWX010000181.1 GCA_020436935.1 Saprospiraceae bacterium | reverse complement strand
GCATCTTCATCTGCTGTCTCACCTCCTGCCGTCAATACGATTGGTGTTGATTGTGAAATGCCCATTACAACAGGGTTACCGTTGTTGTCGCCATCCACATCATCATCTCCGCCTACAGGTGTGCTCGCTGTCTGTGCATCTGCCGGGGCTACAACTCCTACTACATACGTGCCCGGTGACAGGCTGTCAAAGAAGTAGTTGCCATCTGCATCTGTAATCGTTGAGTCAAGTATGTTGGTGCCTGTAGCATCATACAAGTATACTGTTACGCCGGCTATGCCTGACTCCAATGGGTTGTTCTCATCCTGTACTCCGTCGTTGTCTACGTCATAGAATACTGTTGATCCCAAGCTCATCATCGGGATGAAGCCAAAGTCTACAGTCATATCACCGTTCAACTCATCTGCATCATCCTGGGCTGCGCCTACTGTCTCATACGGATTGTTTTCTCCCGCTGCATCAGGCTCCATGCCCGGTGTCAACGTGATCACCGGTGAGTACGCT
>JAGQWX010000180.1 GCA_020436935.1 Saprospiraceae bacterium | reverse complement strand
AGTTATATTCGAATGTTCAATTAATTCTTTTGGTGTTTTTCGGGAAATAGCCAAAACCTGATGGCCTTCATTCGCAAATTGCAAAGCCAGTTCAAATCCAATGCCACGAGATGTTCCGGTAATAATGATGTTTTTCATACACTTTTTATAAGTGCTAAAAATACAAAAACCCTTTAAGATAGCACTCAAAGGGTTTTAAAATATATTATACTTGTGAATAATTTCTACACCAGACCTCTCGAAATCACGATACGTTGAATCTCAGAAGTTCCTTCATAAATTTGGGTAATTTTTGAATCACGCATCATTCGTTCTACATGGTATTCGGCTACGTATCCATTACCACCGTGAATTTGCACAGCTTCATTAGCAACTTCCAAAGCAGTTTCAGAAGCATATAATTTTGCCATAGATCCGGAATGAGCAATATCTTTCCCCTCATCTTTTTCACAAGCTGCTTTCATGACCAATAATTTTGCAGCAGTTATTTTCACGTACATATCAGCTAATTTAAA
>JAGQWX010000017.1 GCA_020436935.1 Saprospiraceae bacterium | reverse complement strand
CGCATTGACCAAGATGATTTTGAAAAATCCTTCCAAAATATTGTAGACCGGCTTCCAATATACTCCTGTGCTTTCCATGGCAACATGGGTAATACCATTGTTCTGGAGCCATCCCACAAGTTGATAAATATCTTCTGTGAAACTACCAAACGTTTGCGTTTGATCAATAATATCTATACCTTTGATGGAAGCTACCAAGCTGCCTTGATGTACGTCCAGGCCACAACCCCTAGAAATAACTAAAGGAAAATCAACAGTCATGTGTCGTAAGTTTTATTGTTACTTAGAGAACGTCTTTTAACCGACTTTCATGGCTGTTGGTGTTTCCCTGAACCATTTAGGTTTTATTTCTTAAACGTCTCCATAAATGACAGGCAACACACCTTGGCCAAAGACTTTTTGCGTCATTGTTTGGGAGGACACATACATTTTATTACCTTTCTGAAAATTCAAAAATCATCCTTATCAAAGCCAGTCAAACATTTCTAAACAATCACATTTAACAAAGCTATTGCTTAAAACACAACATCATGGACCAGAACGACAAACCAGAAATAAGCCAGGAGGTTTTTGATCTTTACGACGATTATGCGCACAAAAGAATTGATCGACGCCTGTTTATGGATCGTCTCTCTCTTTTCGCAGTAGGAGGACTGACCTTGCCTGCCTTGCTTGATCATGTAATGCCTGATTATAAAAAAATCCAGATCACTTCTGAAGATCCCAGACTGAAGGTTTCTACCATAAAATATGCTTCTCCGAAGGGAGGTGGCGAAATTTCAGGACAGCTTGCCATTCCTGTTGATGCCTCCGGAAAATTGCCCGGCATAGTAGTGGTACACGAAAACAGAGGATTAAACCCTCATACAGCCGATGTTGGCCGCAGGGCTGCATTGGAGGGTTTCATTTCTATAAGTCCTGATGCATTAAGTCCTTTAGGAGGATATCCCGGTAATGATGATGAAGGACGTGAAATGCAAGCAAAAAGAGATCGCAATGAAATGCTTGAAGATTTCATTGCAGCATTTGAATACTTAAAAAAGCACCCGGATTGCAACGGCAAGGTCGGAGTTGTGGGATTTTGTTTTGGCGGTTGGATTTCAAATATGATGGCAGTAAAATGTCCGGATTTGAATGCGGCGGTGCCTTTCTATGGTGGCCAGCCTCCTGCAGAAGCAGTCCCTGATATAAAAGCCCCATTGCTTATCCACTATGGTGAACTTGATAAAAGAGTGAACGATGGTTGGCCTGCATACGAGGCGGCTTTAAAAGCCAACAATAAAACCTATGAGATGCACATGTATACGAATGCTAACCATGGCTTTCTCAATGACACCACGCCAAGATATGATGCTGAAGCTGCCAAACTGGCCTGGTCAAGAACAATAGAATTTTTCAAAAAACACCTTAGTTGATGAGCGATATCCTCTTTTCTCCGGTCCAGAAAACTGTATCTTCCTCGCATGTATATCAGTTTCTGTGCTGGGTAAATGAGCAATATGATTTAAACCTGAGTACTTATAAAGACCTCCATCAATGGTCTCTGGATGACTATCCCCGATTCTGGGAAGTAGTACTCAAGTATTTTGATATCACTTATTCCGGCAGTTATGCCCAGATTTATACCGGTCAGATGCCGAAGGTGCATTGGTTTGAAGGTATCAGCCTAAATTATGCAGAAGAAATGGAGATCAGGGCTCAGCAAGATCAGCCTTTGATTTATCATTTCGACGAACAAGATGCTAGCATACGCACCATTACCCATGAAGCGTTTTTTGCAAAATCAAAAGGTTTTGCATCCTATCTCAGATCACTTGATCTTCAGTCGGGTGATCGAGTGGCAGCATACCTGCCCAATATACCGGAAGCTGCCATGGCTTGCCACGCCAGTATTGGTCAGGGCTTTGTGTGGTCGTGCTGTTCTCCTGATTTTGGGGTGGATGCAGTGGTAGAACGCTTTGCTCAAATTTCTCCAAAAGTTTTGGTGGTTGCTACAGCATACAGCTACAACGGAAAGATTTTTGACAGGTCGAAGGAGGTCGCTGAGATCATAAATAAATTACCAGAGCTCATATCAGTAATCTATGTGCCGTTTATTGAAGGAGCCATACCACCGCCGAAGTCAGTGGCGTGGAATCAGGCATGCGATACGGATGCCACACACTTTAGCTATTCCAGAGTGGCTTTTGACCATCCAATTTGGGTATTGTACTCTTCCGGCACTACCGGCAAACCAAAGGCAATTACGCACAGACACGGAGGTATGCTTTTGGAACATCTCAAATACCTGGTGTTACAGAACGATGTCAGAAGAAGTGAGAAGTTTTTTTGGTACAGCACTACAGGGTGGATGATGTGGAATTTTTCTTTCGCGTCCATTTTGGCCGGAGCCTCACTGGTGATCTATGATGGCAGCCCTGCATTGGGAGGCATTGACTTTCTCTGGAACAAAGCCGCAGGTATAGGAATCAACCATTTTGGCACCAGTGCCAGTTTTCTCATCGCTTGCATGAAAAAAGAACTTGATCTCCAAAACTCAGACATCGACCTTTCCCGGCTCCGTACCATAGGAAGTACCGGTTCGCCTTTGCCACCTGAAACATTCAAATATGTATATGAGTACATCAAGCAGGATTTGTTCCTTTGCTCCATGAGTGGCGGCACCGATGTATGCACGGCATTTGTAGGGAGCAATATGATGAGTCCTGTATATGAAGGATACATTCAGGGCACTTGTCTGGGTGTGGATCTCGTCGCCCTCGACGATGAAGGCAATGAAGTGGTTGGTCAAGTAGGTGAAATGTACATCAGGAAGCCATTGCCCAATATGCCAGTTTATTTTTGGAATGATGCGGGATATGAAAAATACAAAGCCTCCTACTTTGATGGCTTGGAAGGATACTGGAGACACGGTGACTGGATGATGACAGCAGAACATGGTGGAGTGATGATGTTGGGAAGGTCTGATGCCACGCTCAACAGAAACGGGGTAAGAATAGGAACGGCAGAAATCTATAATGTTTTGAATGACGTTTCATCTATAAGCGATGCCTTGATCGTGAATATTGAAATGAAAGATGGCTCCAGTTATATGCCTCTGTTTGTGATTCCTGCTGACGGCGGACTCACTGATCAAATCAGAAATGAAATCAATGCCCTGCTCAAAACTAAGTGCAGCCCCAGACATGTACCTGACGAGATCATTGAAGTTGGAGCATTGCCCTACACGATCAGCGGTAAAAAAATGGAAGCACCGGTGAAAAAGATATTGATGGGTCATCCAGCAGAAAAGTCATATACCAAAGACGCCATGCGCAATCCGGAATCTATGGAATTCTTTATAGAATTCAGGTCTAAATTCAAGGAAAGAGAAACTCAGAGGGGTTAACTTTCATTCCCTAACTAGACTTCCATTTACTTTTTTGGTTTGAATCAAATCTTCAATCAAAGAGGAATGACCAACGAATATCCTGAAACACCACACCAGAATTTTGGGTGTATGTTTTAAGATTTCGAATGTTTTTAATTTGTAGTCGACCTTTAACTTTTGATGGATGTCAGGGTATTGAATTTCCAATTGATGATAAAAAGTAGACAGTTCTTCCTGCTGGAGCATACTTAGTTTGATATGACACTTTGTAAAGTACCTCACCAGCATCCTTTCTTTCCAAAGATCAAGTTCTGCTTTGGGGGCAATGGAATGTTGTTTTGCCAACTCATACGGATTTTCAATATATCCTATACTTTCCAGCATCCTGGCTACACCTGGCAATTTCGAGACATTACGGAAATGTTTGCCATATAAAGCGACAGCATCCGCCACATAACCCACTTTGCTATTGATGACCATCCTGTACAAACTTTCCCAGTCCTGGCTCATCTGATTGAGTCTGTAAAAATCCAGATCCACTGCTCTTTTCCTCTTATATATGCTTGAAATATGTGGAATAGCGAGACCATCAGGCAGCATAAAAAAGACATCATTCCCATCATAGACACCAGTTCGATTAAGTCTTGCTTTGTCGAATTTGGTCGTTTTATTTTTCTCAAGAAATACACCTACCCTACCAAAGACGAGATCTACACTTTCCTCTTGGTTAAATAGTTCCACTGCCTTTGAAAAGAAATCCGGATCTATAAAAAAGTCATCGGCATTTACCAGTGTCACCAAGTCTCCTGAAGCCTCATGATGGACCAACCATTTAAAATGTGCCACCCTTCCCAGATTGTGATCGTTCTTTCTAAAGCGAATCCTTGGATCTGACAAGAATGGAGTCACTTCCTGTTCTATACCATCATCAGATCCGTCGTCAGACAATATTACTTCTAAGTTTTTATAACTTTGGGATAGCACGCTTTCTACTACCCTGTTGGTGTAGTTTTTTTGATTGTAGAAGGTAATCAACACACTTATTTTAGGTTCAACACCTAACATATAATGATTTTTTATAATTTTGTACGAGATGAGACGAAGTGCAAATCCTCTTACGCAAATTCAAATTTAAACGAAATATTTAATGGTTATTGCAATAGGATTGGATTCTATGGATTTAGACTTGATTCGCAGGTATGCGGATGAGGGGCACTTGCCCTTTTATTCCACCTTATTCAATCAAAATAACATCCAAAAGGCGCTTTCATTTTCCAGTATCTCCAGTGGCAGCACATGGCCCAGCATTACCACTGGAACCAACCCAGGTCGACATAGCATTGCATTCAGTCACAGGCAATTGAAAAAAGGCAGTTATGATATTGAAAAACGCACTGCCGATAATATAAAAGAGCCTTTTTTGTGGAAGTATGCTTTAGACGCCGGTAAAAAGGTTTGTGTATTTGACATTCCCAAAACCATCCCTTACACCCATGAAAATCTAAAAATCATTGTAGGCTGGGGGGCCGAATCATGGTCATACCCTCGATGTTCTCATCCGGAAGATTTGCTTCAAAAGATCATTGATAAACATGGAGAATGGCCACTGATCGAATGGTATCATCAACAACCCAGGAATGAGGAAGGGTGGGATTTGCTTTCTGAAAACCTTCATAAGGCCCTGGATATCAGGATTAATATCATCAGAGATTTGATATCAGATGATCAAACTGACTTATTTTTTAGTGTGATCACAGAAACGCACATGTTTGGTCATTTCTATCAACATTGGTACTTGACCAATCATCCTCAATATGAAGAACGTTTGGCTCAAAAATACCAGGCTCAATTTCTGGCAGCCCTCAAAAAAATTGACAGTTTTCACCTTGAAATCAAGGACAAATATCCGGAAGCAGTTTTACTGACCATGTCCAACAGTGGTATGGGGCCCAACTTTACGGGAACACACTTGCTCAATCCCATGCTTGAAAAATTGGGATATAAAAAACCCGGCAAAAAGAAGAAGTGGAGACCTGACCTGTACACCTTGGAAAATTGGATAGGTCCGGACAATCTGCACTTCATCAAAAAATTATTCCCGACTAAGTTCTGGAATGACATCACAAGAAAAGCGCTACACTCCGATGCTACTTGGTCTGAATCTCAGGTATTTGTCCTCCCTTCTGACCATACCGGAAATCTTAGAATCAACCTCAAAGGAAGAGAACCGCAGGGAAAAGTAAGTGAAGGAGAAGAATTCGAAAGCTTGTGCCAACGGATCAAGGAAGATCTGATGACTTTCAAAAATCTTGAAACAGGAAATCAGCTGGTAAAGGACGTTTTAAGAATTGCAGAAATTACAAAAGGCAGCTTTACCGATCACCTGCCTGACCTTGCGGTTTTGTGGCAAAATGAAGCTCCTGTCAATAAAATTCATTCCCCACTAACGGGCGAAATTTCAGGCTCTTTGCGAGACAAACGCACTGGTTCTCACCTGCCTTATGGATTTTTTGGCATAGCCGGTCAAGAATACGAATGTCCGCTAACCGAAATACGACTTGAAGATATTGCTGCTACTATTCTCCAATTGACTGGTGTTGAAACACCCAATAACCTGGAAGGAAAAAACCTCATCAAACACAAGAAAACATATGATTTACAATGAGTTAGGGAAAACTGGAATTACCATCTCAAGGGCAGGCTATGGATGTCGGGGAATTGGCAAGTCATTTCTGGCAGACAAACCCCAAAAAATCGATGAAGTAATCGAAACTGCAATAGATCACGGCATTACCTTTTTTGATCTTGCAGATGTATACTGCAATGGTGATAGTGAAGAGATCATTGGCAGACAATTGCAAGGCCGAAGAGAGCGCTTTATCCTGGCCACCAAGGGAGGAAAAATCACACCCACTTTATCAAAAATTGCAAATCGTTTGATTCCTCTTGCTCCTTTGATCAGACCACTTTTAGGGCATAGAGGTAAAAAAATACAAAAGAGTGTTTCAAGAAAAAATAATTTTGACACCGGCTACTTAAAAACGCAGCTGGATGGTAGCCTCAGGCGTTTGAAGACAGATTATGTAGATTGTTACTTTTTGCACTGCCCTACCCTGGAGGAAATGAAAGACCATAATATTTACAAGTGGATGCAAGAAGAGAAAAAGTCCGGACGTATCCGGGCTTTTGGATTATCTGTTTACACTCCGGACGAAGCAATTTGGGCCCTGGATCATCAGGAAATAGATATCCTGCAAATCCCCTACCATTTGTTACAAAGAGAAGCAGAACAATCTCTGTTCAAACATAAATTAATCGACCAGGTTGGGATCGTTGCCAGAGCACCACTCGCTCTCGGTGAACTCACTCCAAAAAATGCCGTAAATCATCCAGAAATTATAGCAGCAGCAACTGAAGCCGGAGTTACTGTTACCGAATATGCCATACAATTTGTCAATAAGAACCCACATGTTGACAATGTGCTTTTTGGGGCAACAAAAAAAGAAAATTTACTGAGTAATCTTGGAGTTTTCAAATGAGAAGCATCAGTAGAAATCAATTCATTTGTTTTGCTGTCATTAGCATATGCCTTATTGTAGCATTTTCGAGGTACATTTTTGGGCCATTTCTGTTTTTGTTTGATGACGTTGGCACCGATAGTATGGCTTTATTTTTCCCCAGAATGTTGGAAAATCAATACCTCTCCGGATTGGGGTTTGAATCCTGGACTTTTTACAGAGGTCTGGGGCAAAACGCTCTGGATCAGGAGATCTTTAACCCGTTCAGATGGCCACAATTGTTGCTGGATTACAAAACCATGGGCAAAAGCATTGTATATATCCAACTGGCAAAAATGCTGGCTGCTATGGTTTTTATCAACAAAGGATTTAAGCTGGCAGGATTTGGTGAGAAAACTGTTTTTATTGGTACAACTGCATATGTGTTGTCAGGATACATGATGGTAAGTTCTGGTTGGTATGGGCATACAGATCATATGCTTTTTGTTGCGGCAGGTATTTATGCCATGGAACTGTTGATATTAAAAAAGCAGTGGTGGCCTTTGGGAGTAGTGCTCTTTTTTATGTTTGGAATGAGGGTACTTTTTTTTCTGGAGTTTATGGTCATTTATTATTTCCTCAGATTGCCGGATCTCAAGTCAGAAAGAAAGGAACATTGGGCCATCATTGTAGGAAGTGTAAAATCAGGGCTTTTGTCTTTACTCTTGTTGGCCCCTTTTCTAGGGACAACCATCTATAATTTGATCAATAGTCCAAGAGTTGGCGGCGAAGAGGGTAAGTTTTCAGAAATGCTGTCAAGACCTGTATTTGAGTTTGTCAATAGCGATCAATTACTGACCATTATTTGCAGGACATTCAATCCAGATCTGCTGGGAGGTGGTAATGATTTTAAAGGGTGGAACAATTATCTCGAAGCCCCGAATCATTACATTGGCTTGATCGTTCTACTTTTAGTCCCTCAGGCATTTTTGCTGCTGTCAAAAAGACACAGGATTATTTATGGACTCATCACGGGATTCTGGTTATTGCTATTGATATTTCCATTTTTTAGATACGCCTTTTATGCATTCGCCGGAGATTTTTACAAATCAGGTGTATCCATTTATCTTCCATTTTCCATGTTGTTCATTGGCCTCAAAGCATTCGAAAACATATATACCACAAAAAAAATTAACCTTGTGGCGCTGGCCATCAGCTTGATTACATGTTTAGCTTTGTTATATCTGCTTCCGAATGAGTTTGTAAATGGAAATTTGAGATCATTTTGCACCATTCTGCTCATTGTAAATGCAGGATTGTTGTTTTGGCTATCAAAATCAAAGTCCCCTATTCCATATACGTGCATCGCTGCTCTAACATTGTTGGAAATGACCAGCTTTGCATTTTATGGACAATCAGAAAGAATAGCTTTGAAAAAAAGTGACCTAAACAAAAAAGTTTACTACAATGATTACACCAAAGAAGCCATTGCATATCTGAATACCATTGAAAAGCCATTTTACAGGATCGAAAAAACTTATGGATCATACAAGGGAGGATTCAATGATGCCTCGGCTCAAAACTTTTTTTCCACCAAAATATACGACTCACATGCCCATAACAACTACGTCAGTTTTTTGCGGGCATACGGTCTTTTAAGAGCGGAAATGGAAGAAAATACGCGGTGGATCATGGGCACAGTTTCTGATTTTAATGTCCAGCCATTTTTGGGTATAAAATATATGTTATCGACACCTCAAACTGAAGCATATGTTTGGAAATCGATGTACGATAAAATGAAGAGCCTCAATGGCATTGAAATATACAAGAACAGATACCCACTTGGCTTTGGCATATTGATGGATCAGATCGCAACTAAGTCCACCTTCAATAAGTTGAGCGATAAAAATCAAAAACAATTTTCTTTATATAATTATGCCATCATTGATGAAGAATATCTTGACGCTGTAAAAAACATCAGGATCAGCAATGATATCATAGTATCTGGTTTCTTTAATTCTGCTCTCATTCAATCAAAATATGATAAAGTGCTCCAAATCGATCGCTTTGAGCAGGAATCATTTTCGGGAAAAATCAAGGTTGAGTCGCCATCCGTTTTGGTCTTCAGTATGCCGTTTGATCCGGGATGGCACGCTTCGGTCAACGGAAAAAAAGCAGAATTAATTCCTGTAGACTTTGGACTTACAGGATTAACTTTGGAAAGCGGGGACCATCAAATTGCTATGGACTTCAAACCACCTTATTTCATTCAAGGCTGGATTTTATTCTTTTTTGGACTAGTGTTGATATATTTTCAAGCATCTAATAGAAAAATCCCATTCTTTAAATCAAAAATCTCTGCATGACAAATGATAATGTACAAAGAGTGCTCATAACTGGTGTGACTGGATTTATCGGTCACCATCTTGCAGTGCATTATCTTGAAAAAGGCCATGAAGTGACAGGAATAGATATCAAGTTTGGCGAAGAGAGTTTTGCGGGTTTGCGTTTGATTCAATTGAAAAAGTATCCGAACTTCTCATTGAGCTCCATAGATTTACGCATCAAATCTGCTTTGGAAAAATTTATGTCCGGAAGAAGTTTTGACCTGGTTATTCATCTGGCAGCCAGGACCGGAGTATTGCCATCTTCACTGGAATATGAGGATTATATCACAACAAACATTCTGGCAAGTGCTCATCTTTTTGAATTGGCATCATCTGTCGGTATCCCAATCATATACGCCAGCAGTTCTTCTGTTTATGGTGAATCGAAGTTTGAATATTTTTCAGAAACAGATCCTGTCGAAAAACCAGTTTCGATTTATGCCATGACAAAGATGAGTTGTGAAAACCTGGCTTACCATTATGCAACAAAAAATGCTTCTCCAATTTATGGGTTAAGATTTTTTACGGTTTATGGACCTTATAACCGACAGGACATGGCCATTTATAAGTTTATGGATGCCATTTTGAACGGAAAAGAAATTGTGCTTTACAACAAGGGTGAAATGTATAGAGATTTTACTTACGTGTCTGATATAGTCAAAGGTATCTTTTTGGTCGGCGGGCTCTTGCTGGAAAATAAGATAAATCAAGTATCAGAAACTTTCAATATTGGTTATGGCGAAACTCACAAAGTATCAGAAGTAATTGGCCATCTCGAGGAGCACTTGGGGAAGAATGCACGCATAGTTTTCAAAGAGCGATATTCAGAAGATGTCTTAAGGACTCAAGCCAGCACTAAAAAACTCTCAAATGCCGTACATTTCAAGCCTGTAGTAGGTCTAAAAGAAGGACTGGAATATACTTGCCATTGGTTTATAAAACATCACCATCCAGCACATGTTTAAATTGGATCAACTCTCTTTTGTCATACCTGCATACAACGAAGAAGGCAATATTGCTGATCTGCACAGAGAAATTGTTTCTATGTGCTCTTCCAATCATTATGAGTTTGAAATCATTGTAGTCAACGACCATTCTACTGACCGTACCCTGGAAGTGCTTAAGTCTCTCGAGCCAATTAAAATCATTAGCCTCCGAAGAAAATATGGTCAGACCTCGGCCATGGATGCCGGGATAAAAATGGCCAAATTCCCTTTGGTAGTTACCATGGATGGTGATGGCCAGAATGACCCTGCAGATGTGCCTGATATGATCGGTCATATGAGCGCTCACCAACTTGATGTAGTTTCCGGCTGGAGGGTTAGCCGAAAGGACAGCATGTCCAAAAAGTTCTTATCCAGAGGGGCAAATATTTTGCGTAAAGTCATCATTAATGACAAAATCCATGACAGTGGCTGCAGTCTTAAATTGTATAAACGGGAAGCACTGAGATCTGTCAATTTGTATGGAGAAATGCACCGATTTATACCGGCTTTGCTGGCATTACAGGGCTACAGTGTGGGTGAATTACCAGTAAATCATCGACCCAGGAAGCACGGCATATCTAAATACAACTGGCACAGAGCTGTAAAAGGTTTCATTGATATGCTGGCCATTTGGTTTTCTAAAAAATATGCTTTCAGACCACTCCACTTACTTGGTGGCCTTGGACTCTTGCTTATTTTGTTGAGTATCATATTTTTTGGAATGACCGTCAAAGAGTTTTTCACAGGACAAGATATGTCAGACACACTTTGGCTGCTTTTGGCTCTTTTTACCATGGTTACGGGCTTCATGTTCTTTTTATTTGGTCTGGTTCTCGACCTCATCATGAAAACCTATTTTGAAACAACGGCCCAGACACCTTACAACATTGAGGAAATTTATGAGCGTGAATGATAAGATGCACATTCTGGTCCTCAACTTTGAATACCCTCCCCTGGGTGGCGGTGCCTCTCCTATTGGAAAACAAATCTCTGAGGTATATGCTGCCAATGGCCATAAGGTCAGTGTAGTGACGACTCACTTTGAAGGATTACCGGCGTTTGAAAAAGACGGCAATGTGGAAATTCACCGTATCAAGTCCGGCAGGAAGAAGAAAAATATTTCCTACCCCAGGGAACACCTCCTCTATCTAATTAAAGCAAGGAGCGTAATTATGGGCATTCACCGAAAAGACTTCATCCATGTCTGTCATTGTCATTTTATACTTCCAACTGGAGTGCTGACTTATTGGTGCAAGTCCCGGCTGAGAATACCTTATGTGATTACGATTCACGGCAGTGATGTGCCTGCTTACAACCCTGACAGATTTGGCTGGATGCACATTTTGCTCAAACCTGCTTTGAAATTTATTGTTAAGCACGCATATGCCACCGTTTCCCCTTCAGATTATCTCGCGGGGCTGTTGAAGAACACCATTGTACCATTAAGATTGGAGAGAATCAATTATGGTTATCAGATCCAAAATGACAATGAGGTTCAAAAAGAAAAAATCATTCTTTCTACAGGAAGACTTCTTCCCAGAAAAGGGTTTCAGTACCTCATCAAAGCAGTGGCGCCACAAGACCTTGGTTATGAAGTACACATCTGTGGAGATGGACCAATGCGGGCAGAACTGGAAACTCTAGCGCAGTCATCTGCAACAAAAATTGTCTTTCACGGCTGGATCAACAACCAGAGTCCAGAATACCGAAGCCTTCTGGCAAAAGCATCCATTTTTGTTCTGGTGTCCAGTCAGGAAAACTCGAGCTTATCCATCATGGAGGCCATGGAAAACAAATGCGCCATTATCTCATCCAATACAACGGGGTGTTTTGAAATGGTCAATGATATTGGTATCTGTGTCCAACCAGGAGAGGTTACCCCTATCCGGGAGGCCATACTCCAATTGGTAGAAAATGAAGGACAAATCAAAGTCATGGGAGACCTTGCCCATAAGAAACTTGAACTTAATTACAGCGTAGTCGAATCAAGTAAAAAGTACATTGATTTATTGCTGAATGCCCAAGTCGCGAAGCAATGACCAGAGAACTAAGAAAACAAGGATTATTGCACTTTCTCATGTCCATTCTGGCAATGGGTATTGGGGCTGTCAACAACTTGTTTATCTTCACCCATGACCTGGCCCTCAAGGGATTTATAGAATACCTGCTGCCACTTGCTTATCTCATTGCAATACCGGGTATTGGTGCCAGTTTTATTCCATTAAAATTTTTCCCTCTGACAGAAACCGGGAAAATAGGTTATCAACAACTGGTCATCAGGACCTTTGTGCTCTCAGCTTCAATGATAGCTTTTGTTGCAGGTTTGATTGCTTTGTTATATGGCTGTGCACATATTATGGGTATAGAACTTCCAAAACCAAAACTAGAAGGCTATTATTTTGAATTTGCATGCGTAATGATTGGTACCGTACTCATTCAAATTTTCGAAAAACTGCTTTACATCAATCATAAAGTTGCGATTACCGCTTTGACAAAAAACCTGATCAACAAGTTGATGATTGGCTTTGCTTTTTCACTGTATGTATTTGGATGGCTGACCAGAGAAGGTGTCATTCAAACTTTGCCATTGATATATATTCTATTGGTAGGTGTGTTGGCCATCTATTTTTATCAGAATAACAAATCTACCTTATCACAACAACAATCCGTTTCCAACCCAACATTCAATAAAGAAAGTGCAACTTATGTAAAATATGGACTCTTCATGGTCCTTACTGTTTCGGTTTCTGACAAGATTACCTATGCCATGTTGGGTAGCATCGGCACTTTTGAAGAAAATGGCATTTTTGCCATAAATAATTATCTTGCCTCACTGATTCTGATCCCCTATCTATCAGTCATTTCATTGTATTCACCACAGATTTCGAGAAGTCTGAACGCCTCAGATTTTGGAGGGTTGCAAAATATTTATTCTAAAAGTTCAGATATGCTCACGGCGATGGGAAGTGGAATATTTTTACTGATATGGGCCAACCTTTCTTTACTACCGCTGATTTCTCAAAAAATGTCGGCTGTGCTTGAATACAAATTTGTTGGAGCAATACTTGCAGCAGGCTACATCATCAATCTCAGCTTCAGTGTCAACGATCAAATCATTTCTTATTCAGAAAAATACAAATTCAACATCATCTCATCGATTACCCTCATTGTCTGCGCTGTAGCTTTCAATTGGATTTTAATTCCTGTTTTTGGTATTTACGGGGCTGCACTGGCCAATAGCATTGCTGTTTTGAGTTTTAATCTGGTCAAGGCTTATTTTATAAGATCCAGATTTTCGCTTAGAGCTCATACCCGAAATACACTGATCATATTCCTCAGTGCCTTAGCCGCCTTTGGACTCATGGAACTGATAAAGACGAATTCTATCCCAGGAGGTTTATTGGTCAACAATCTACTGGTAGGAGCTGTATTTATATTCCCGGTATTGTGGTTTAAAACCTCCATTCAAATCAATAGTTTTTTGAAAGATATGATCAGCAAGTATCTCATAAAAAATTCAGTATCCTGAAATTTTGACCTCACAGGTATTTTTTTCCAAAAAACCTTCAACTTATTTAGAGAAATTCAGGGAATGTTTACTTTTGCAGTCCTATTAGAAAGATACAATGCCCGGATGCTGAAATTGGTAGACAGGCACGTTTGAGGGGCGTGTGTGGAGACACGTGCAGGTTCAAGTCCTGTTCCGGGCACTCTTTTTTCAATACCCTCACCCACTTTTTCAATCATTTACATATTTGGTTTTATCTACTTTATACTGATTGTCAACCAAGAACAAATCACAAAAACATTTATTTGATTTTTTTGAATATATTCTTGTTTACGACTTTAAAGATGGATAACTTTGTCGTTGATTAATAGAAAATAGTATTCCCTCCGGGGATGATCTATATGATGTAGTTTTCTTATTTTGAGACCTTAGTCGAAACAGCCTGAGATTTAAAGAAATCTTGGGCTTTTCGCATTTTAATACCTGGTGTTTATGGTCAATTCCTTGATGATCCCCAATGTTCAAAAGTCATTTTTCAATTGAATCTTCTCGTTACGGGGACAAAATGTACTTACTTCTCAATATAAATACCAAAGCAGCTTTAAAAGTTTATTACACCCATCAACCTCAACCTTTTCATCATTGGCTGTTGTCAAAAGCTGGATATATATAACCTATCATTCCTATTCTCATTGTGCAAAAGATGAAAATTTTATCAAATTATTAATACTACTATTTCTATATAATTACCATAATTAAATTAATTTTACATTATAATTGTATTTTATTACGTATTAATACGTATATTTACGGTACAAATACTTAGTTATGGCGAAATTGATCCTCATAGGGGCTGGTCCTGGAGACGAAGATCTCATCACACTCAAAGCAATAAAAAAGTTGCAGGAGGCCGATGTAGTCTTATATGATGCACTTGCGAACGAGTCTTTGGTTGAGTATGCAACCAAGGCCTCTGTCAAAAAATATGTGGGAAAAAGATATGGTTGTCATGCTCTTTCTCAGGATGAGATCAATGCGACAATCGTTGACTATGCTTCAAAATACGAAACCATAGTCAGACTCAAAGGTGGTGATCCTTTCGTATTTGGTCGCTCGCATGAAGAAATCACAGCTGCAACTGCTGCAGGTATGGAGGTTGAAGTAGTTCCTGGCATTACCAGTGCAATAGCAGTACCCGAATTGGCGGGAATACAGCTGACACTAAGAGGTGTAGCAGAAAGCTTCTGGGTGACCACAGGTACAACACGCTCTGGAGAGATTTCCAATGACATCAGGCTGGCAGCTGCTTCATCGGCAACTGTTGTCATTCTTATGGCCATGTCCAAGCTAGAGGGTATCATGGATATATTTACGCAGAACGGCAAAGCTCAGACTCCGGTTGCCATCATTCAGAACGGGAGCACTCTACAACAGAAAATGGTCATTGGGAATGTAAGAGACATTACTTTTCGCGCACAACACGAACAATTGGGGAATCCTGCCATCATTGTAGTGGGTGAAGTAGTCAACCATATTCTGAAAAACAAAAGTACATTGGAAGCAATTACATTGGCACCCACAGAAAAGCAAAGAAAAGCCTAGGATTTGATCACTTCACACATCCAGGAAAAATAAGCATCGTTTACCCTTATATTCCATCTTGCTATACACGGAACATCGTACTCATGAAGCCTTTCAATGGCTGACTCAAGCTCATTTTCAAGATATGTTAAGGTTTTGGCAATTACAATGGATTCAGCATCTTCATTGATCTTTCCTTCCCAGATATAATGACTATTGGCCCCGATGATATTGCCGCATGCAATAAGGCCTTCCTGAATCAGGACCTGAACGAGGTGCTCAGCTTTCGATCTATCCGCACAAGGAATATAAAAACAAAGCACCTCCCGCATGGTTGTATCAATTTAGTTTTTAAGTCGCAAGAATCTGCGCCATATTGATGAGATCCTTATTGAGGTCTTTTACCTTATGTATGGCGTCTTCAAACGGCGTGTAGGTCAAATGGTCGTTGACTATACCAATGGCCACGTTCTTTTTCCCTTTTATTAAAGCTTCTACGGATGCATAACCCAATCTACTCGCCAAAACTCTGTCCGAACAAGTAGGTGAGCCTCCTCTTTGCAAGTGCCCGATAACACTCACTTTGGTATCAAATTCAGGAGCCTTTTCCTTCACGATGGCAGCCAATTCAGTGGCATTGCCACCTTCGTTTCCTTCAGCAACAATGACCAAATTGAACAATTTATGCCTTTTGGCAGCAAATCTCAGCTCTCCGATCAAAGTTTCAATTGAATTGGGCACCTCTGGTAAAAATACGTTGGTTGCACCTGTGCCTATGGCAGTATGCAGTGCAATGTATCCTGAATGTCTGCCCATGACTTCAATGAAAAAGAGCCTGTTGTGCGAATCAGCAGTATCTCTGATTTTATCCACTGCTTCCATGGCAGTATTGATGGCTGTGTCAAAACCTATGGTATAATCGGTACCATACAAGTCATTGTCTATAGTACCCGGAAGACCTACGAAAGGGATATTGTGTTCTTCGCTAAAAACCAAGGCACCGGTAAAAGTACCATTTCCTCCGATCGCAACGCACGCGTCAATATCATGGGCCTTCAGACTTTCTGCAGCTTTCATTCTGCCTTCAACCGTCATAAATTCCTTGCTCCTGGCAGTTTTAAGAATGGTACCTCCCCTCTGCATGATGTTCCCTACATCTCTCAATTCTAACCTTGAAATGTCCCCTCTGATCATACCATCATATCCACCATAAATACCATATACATGAAGATCATGGTAGATGGCTGTTCTGGCTACTGCCCTGATGGCTGTATTCATTCCTGGAGCATCTCCCCCACTTGTAAAAACCGCAATTCTCTTGATGTTGTTAGTCATAAAACTGTCTTGTGTGATACTTAATCAATCCTTCAGTGGCCGATTTTGATATGTTTACCACTTCCATATTGTATGAGGTACAAAGTTCAGTCAAAATATCCTTAAATGCAAACGCAACGGAACCAACAAAAGCAATGTTTTCTCTTTTTTTGTGAAAATTTGGTATTACATGCTTTTGAATGTAAACTTCAAAACGAAATTTTACCAAATTCGATAACCATTCATGTTCGTATTGACTTATAAACGGTGTGAAGCCAGCGAGATATCTGTTGCCATATGGTTTCCGATAAATGTTTTCAAGCACCGTCTGTTTTCTCACATCATACGCCGTCTCAAACAGGCTTCTGAGTTCAGCAGGCATTTCTTGGTAGAAGTACGCCCTTACCAATTCTTTTCCAAGATCGACTCCCCCGCCTTCATCACTCAACACATAACCCAAACTGGGTACATTCATACTAGCACTTTGGCCGTCCCAATGGCATGCATTGCACCCGGTTCCAAGTATGCCTACAAGACCTGGCTGATCACCAAGTCCGGCCCTGCAAGCTGCTACCAGATCATTTTCAACAACCACCTTGTCCCCTGCCCCCAGTTTTTCTACAACCCATTTTCTGGTCATCTCATCTGACACTCCAGCGCTGTAAAAATACACGCTTGCAGAATGGTCAATGGCATCTCTGATCTCAGAGGACACGACGTTGGATTCCAGTCCCATTTGAGGATTCCATCCCTGGCTCTCAATCCTGCTTATCACCTCGCCGGACTGGTCAATTAAGACCCAATCAGATTTAGTTGAGCCGCTTTCTACTATCAGCAATTTATCTTTTTCCACACTTTACTTTGAATGACTTATAAATCAACTATTGCACTGGTTTCAGGCCCATCTTATCTGCTGCTTCCATTAGAAACGCTTTTGCATCCTCATAGTTATTGCCTATGGCACCGTCTAGAATGGCTTCTCTTATCGCCGTTTTCAGGACGCCAACTTCTTTTCCTGGAGGAATATTAAAAATGTGCATGATGTCCTCCCCCGTAATGGGTGGTTGCCAGTTTCTGAGCTTGTCTGTTTCCTCGACTTCTTCAATTTTGGCAAGCAGACGCTCATAATTGTCCTTGTACCGCTCCACTTTGTTTTGATTCTTAGAGGTGATGTCCGCATTGCAAAGCATCATCAAATCGTCAATGTCTTCGCCTGCCTCAAAAATCAACCTTCTTACGGCCGAATCAGTGATTTCTTCATTGGTAAGTGCAATGGGCCTAAGGTGCAGCCTCACCAACTTTTGCACATACTTCATTTTATGATCTAGTGGCAACCTCATGGTTTTGAATATCTTAGGGACCATTACTGCACCCAAAGCTTCATGACCGTGAAAGGTCCAGCCAATTCCTTTTTCAAACCTTTTGGTTGGTGGTTTGGCGATGTCATGCAGGATAGCCGCCCATCTGAGCCATATGTTGTCAGAGACTTTGCACACATTCTCCAGCACTTCGAGGGTATGATAGAAGTTGTCCTTATGGCCAATGCCATCTCTGATTTCAACGCCTCTCAATGCATAGAACTCCGGGAATATTATTTCAAGTATGCCTGTGTCCATCAGGAGATTGAAGCCTTTTGAAGGTCTGTCTGAGGCAATGATTTTCTCCAGTTCTGTAGTGATTCTCTCGCGGGAAATGATTTTCAACCGTCCCTTGTACTTGGCCAAGGCCTTAAGGGTGCGTTCTTCGATTTCAAAATCGAGCTGGGTGGCAAAACGGATCGCCCTCATGATGCGCAGTGGGTCATCCGAGAATGTTTTTCCAGGCTCAAGAGGAGTTTTGATGGTTTTGGTGGTAAGGTGGTGAAGGCCGTTGAAAGGATCAATGATCTCTCCAAAATTCTCGGGATTGAGGCTGATGGCGAGCGCATTGATGGTAAAATCACGTCTGTTTTGATCGTCCTCTAATGTGCCACTATCGACTTCAGGTTTTCTGCTGTCAAGGGTGTATGATTCTTTTCTGGCACCTACAAACTCCAATTCTGTGTCGTTGTGCCTGATCATCGCCGTTCCGAACCTTTTGAAAACAGTAACCCTTGGCTTTGGATGCAAAACATTGGCCACACTTTCTGCAAGGGTAATGCCATCACCAACACACACAATGTCAATGTCTTTGGTTGCTCTGGCCAGAAGCCTGTCCCTGACATACCCACCCACGATATACACCGGAAAGCCGAGTTGACCTGCTACTTCAGATATGGTGTTGAATAACTTTCTTTCCTCCGGATGTATATTAAAAACCACGCTTGATGTCTGTTTTGAGAGCTCTAAATTATGAATATTTTATACAAGCAAAAACTTATGTCCTTGTTCCCACCACAATCACAGATAGTCCAGCCTTATGTAAAATAAGTCGATCAATCCATTTGAAAACAGGTACCAGTACATTATAAATTTTCATCTGCTTACCGGGAATGTTCCTCTTTCTTAAAATGCTTCCAGTGAAAAACCATCCAAATATGCCAACAAAGTTGAAGTATTGTTGATGCATCAGCTTATACCCTGATTGCTTAAACAATGCAGACAAGCTGGCACCCGTATATCTCCTGTAATGCTCAAGATCTTCGTCCATGCCATTGTACAACCATTGATAAGCCGGAACTAAAATGACTACTTTGCCACCTTTAATAAGCATCTTTTTACAGTTGTCAAGTGCCAACTGGTGTTCTTTGATGTGCTCCACAACGTTGAGGGCAAAGATGGTTTCATACTTCCCAAAAAAAGCAGAGAAACGAGTATCGAATTCCGGGTCTACCAAATCCATCAAATGTACACCGTCAACATTGGGCTGACCAGCAAACTTCTGCTCCAGTCTTTTGCAGTATTGTGCTCTGATATCTGTCAGCGTAATTTGATAACCATCGCTGATGAAGTGCGAGGAAATATTGCCTATGCCGCTTCCAATTTCAAGCACCTTACCTGAGCAATAAGGCCTGATGGTTTGGTACATCCAATTGTTGAATTTCTCTGCATCAGAAATCACATCGAGCGTGTCTGCCCCAACCTCATCTATTTCTTTAAATACAAACTTTTGAGCGTCCGTCATCTAAACATGTTGTACTTCAAAATGCAATATATTGCCCTGAAACCATCCTTCCATCCTATCTTTTTTCCATCTTCATACGTCCTCCCATAATAGGAAATACCGACTTCGTAAATCCTGACATTCTTGATCTTGGCTATTTTAGCTGTAACCTCAGGTTCAAAGCCAAACCTTTTTTCATTGAGCTTGAGTCCCTGAATAATGTCAGATCTAAAAAGTTTATAACATGTCTCCATGTCAGTTAGATTTAGGCCTGAAAAAAAATTGGACGTAAAAGTCAGCATTTTATTGCCTATCGTGTGCAGGAAAAACAAGACCCTGTGAGGATTTCCTCCTAAAAATCTCGAACCATATACCACATCGGCATGGCCTTCAAGTATTGGTTTCAACAGCAGATTGTATTCCCTTGGATCATACTCCAGATCAGCATCCTGGATGATCAGATATTCACCTGTGGCGTGTTGAATTCCAGTATGTAAGGCAGCCCCTTTACCTTTGTTGATTTCATGTGCAAGGTACATGATATTGAATTGAGGATTGGAAGCCATATATCGCTTGATAGCCCCTTCGGTATCATCCTTTGAACAATCATTTACGATGATGACTTCTTTGTTGATACCTCCCGCAAGCACCACATCTTTCACCTTATCCAGGATGAAGTGAATGGTCCTTTCTTCATTGTATGCGGGTATGACTATGGAAAGCTTTTGAAATGGGTTTGTTATGCTGATTTCCAATCTGTTTCATTTTATACCGCGGCAAATATAGAATTTACTTGTCAAGTTTGACCCACCAAACTTATTTATACGCTTTGGAAAATTGGCAAAACGCTTAATGTATGTAGATAATTGGCCTGCGGATATGGACTTTATACCTTCACTTTACCAACCATTCAGGTATAGTCATCCGTCTTATTTGAAAACAAGAATTTATTCATGAAAAATTTAATCTACATTTTTGCTGTATCTGTATTTATGCTAGCCGCCTGTGAAAAAGAAATTAATGAACAAGTCACCGAAGGAGCTGTCAACCTATCTAAGTTGGAAACAGGGCAAATCAGTAGGTATATTGGTTTCCAATCCATTTGTGGTGAGAATGATAAATTCGAATATACAGGAGACACCTTGATCATGGAGGTGAAGGATGTAAATGGCGACCTGTTTTTGGCCGAGTACCTCAGCCCATTTTCAAAAAACAAAGAACACGATTTCATATCACTGACAGCGGTAAGGCAAATGAACAATGGCATAGAGTTCACCAACAGAATCAATAGTAAGTTTTTCAACTTTTATGGCAGCGACACCCTTAAACTTGATGACGCAATGGCTGTCTCCATGAAGCAAAAAAACTGCATTGTTGAATTCGATAATGAGACCTTCAGGGGCGATCAAATGGGAAAAATATCTTCATTCCAAATAGGCGACATCCAGGTCAAAAATAAAATCATTGTCTCATGCGTACCCATCATTGAAGTGGATGGCTATCTCCTTTATGATCAGAATCAGCTATACCTCAACTATGCGCTCTACACCAGCACTTTCAACGGTGTGAGCTCCAATACGATCACGGGTTGGAAAAAGATTTAATGGTCTTTTAGCCTATGGTTTGAGGGCTTTATAAATAACATCCCCAATGCCTGTACGCAAGTTCATATCAATCACCTTTGTATTGTTTCTGGTGGGATAAACACGGTTGAGCAATACGATATATAAAAAGTTTTTTTCAGGATCTACCCAGACAAATGGCCCTGTATATCCACTGTGACCAAAGCTTGTTGGACTCGCATCGTGCGGCGCATTTGATCCGGGTTTGTCCAGCGAGGCTTTATCAAATACCAAACCGCGACGGTTGTTTTCCTCAGGAAACTGGTATGAAGTAAACTTTTCAACGATGCCATTGCCTATATACCTTTGACCACCATATGATCCATACTGGAGATACATCATGTACAGCTTGCTCAAGTCATTGACATTGCCAAACAAGCCGGCATGACCGGAAATGCCTCCCAACATGGCTGCTCCTTCGTCATGGACTTCTCCATGTATTTGCACCTTCCTGAACAAACTGTCATATTCTGTGGGAATGATTTGGTCTTCTGAGAATTTTTGTTTTGGCAAAAAGCCAAGTGAGTTTGCTCCAAGACTGGCATAAGTTGCTCCTATGTAATCCTCAAATGTCTTTCCTGTAAGGTGTTTGATCATTTCAGGATAAAAATAAAAATGGAGGTCGCTGTAAACATAGCCTTGTCCCGGATTGATGGCCGAAGTCCTGATTTGCTCCAAAACATCCTCCCTGGCTTTTGCAGACAGATACAAATGGTCATGGATTTTGACTGTAAAATCTCCCGTTTCACGGTCACTAAAAATCCCCGGCTTCCAGGTTATATTTTCGGGGGTAAGGACTTTTTGCCACGCCTTGCTTTCTTTGGCCGTCCCTTCATAATCGAGAACCAAAGCCTTTTTTCTCCCAAAAAGTCTGTCGAAGAAATTCCTCTTCTGCGCCTTCCAAACAAGACTTTCCTTGACGGACGCGTCATTGGCTATAGCCTTATCGACCGTAGCAATAGTATCTACAGCATTTCTCCAGAAAGGGATCCAGGCCCGAAGTCCTGATCTGTGGGTTAGCAAGTCCTTAAATATGAGTTGCTCCTTATTACTGCCTTTCAGTGATAGCACATAAGATCCGAAAGACTTGTGCTCGTCAAACAATCCTTCCGTCTGCATCTTCATCAATGCCAGCGCAGCTGCTGAAACCTTGGTCACTGAGGCAAGATCAAAAACGTCATCTAGCTTGGTCAATCCTTTGATATCACCGGATGTTGTCAACACCTTGTTTTCCAGTGCATTCGTTTCAAAATAATCCATGGCATCACTTTTCACGCCCGCCTCGTAGTCCTTTTTTATACTCCCGACCGCTGAAGTCGCATCCTCATACGTATGGAAGCCATAAGCTTTTCTAAAAATCGTCCTGCCGTCTTTGATCACCTGGACCACACCACCCGGGAAAGCCTGAACGTCCAGACCCAGGTGCATCACAGAATCAATGCCAACTTCAATAGATCCTTCAGTCAAACCTACCTGCTCAGGAAGTCCATATGACATCCTTCCCAGTGGCATGGTGGTAAGGCCCGCTCCTGAAACATATCCTGAACCAGAACTCACAGGAAGCTTACCTGCAAACGGAATCGCTCCGAACAAAGCCTGAGCACTTGCCTCCTGGGTATATGTTGTATTTTGGTAAGCCATAACTATGCCCTGATATTTGTCAAGTCCTTCAAGCAAAGGCAATGAATAAACATTTCCAAACACGCATAAAACAGAAGGATTTTTTTCAGCCAGTTTTGATGTAAAGTAGTTGGTCACCCCTGTTATACCATATTTTGATGCGGGTCTTATGCTGTTGAGGTAAAGGGCATGGATGACCAGGTCATATTTTTTCATTCCGTTGATGAAACTTTCTGCTGCTGCAGTATCCATACCCAAAAAATCAATGACTTCCACATTGGTGTAATTGGCGCACATCCTTGCGAAAGCAGGACTGTGTTCTCCACCGGATGAAATGACAGCAATTTTTTTGGTCATGTCCCGGAATGGTATAATATCCCCCTGGTTTTTGACAAGAGTGACGAATTTCTCAGACATCTCTCTGTTGAGATAGTCTGATTTCCTGGTATTAAGGTCTTCAACCAAGCCAGTTAATTGAATGGGTTGGTAGCGGTTGAGTCCGACCCAGGCCTTGGCCATCAATATTTTCCTTACCCTTTCATCAAGGACCTTCATGGGAATCTTTCCTGATTTTACTGCATTGACCAATGATTCAACAGCCAGTGGAACATCGCGAAAGGTCTCCAAAACATCATTGCCGGCGAGAAATGCCTCGACCATGGCTTCACCCTTCGGAAAGCTTTTTACTGCCCCTTGCATATCCATGGCATCTGTAAATGTCAGGCCCTGAAAACCCATTTCATTGCGTAGAATATTCTGGAGGATATTGGGTGAAAAAGTAGCCGCAATTCCTTTCCGTTTGTCGAGAGATGGCACCTCAAGGTGAGAGGTCATTATTCCTGCAAGTCCACCATCTACCAGGGTTTGGAACGGGAAAAATTCAATATCTTCCAATCGTTTTTTGTCGTGCAGAATCAGAGGCAGATCGTGATGAGAATCAACGTCAGTATCTCCATGCCCCGGAAAGTGTTTGGCAGTGGCAATGATGTTTTGGGATTGCAGTCCTTTCATGTATGCCAGTGCCTTTCTGGCAACCAGATTTTTGTTTTCGCCGTATGACCTGAAGTTGATCACCGGATTGTTGGGATTTACATTGACGTCGACGACGGGTGCATAGTTGACGTGGACGCCCAATCTTCTGCATTGCCTTCCGACCTCGGCGCCCATGGCCTCAATCAGATCTTCATTGCCCTCCATGGCACCTATGGCCATGTTGTAAGGATACCGGTCTGCACTGTCGATGCGCATGGCCAATCCCCACTCAAAGTCTTCGCCAATTATCAAGGGTACCTTTGACAGGGCTTGAAGACGGTTGGTAATCTCGGCCTGCACCGTTGGTGGACCAGCAAAAAATACGATCCCTCCAACATGGTATTTCGTCACGTATTCTTCAAGCTTTGGCACATCATGAGGCCGTCCGGAATCATTCCCCCTCGGCATAAGAATCTGACCTACCTTTTCTTCTAAAGTGAGCTTGCTAAAAACCGAGTCTACCCAGGCAGCGTGTTCGTTTTTTAGAAAATCCGGCAATTCCTGAGCGGATATAGGGAGGACAAAGCCCAAAACAATGAGCGCTCCCAATACCTGTTTCATTGCCAGGCCGAATTTTTTGGATTTCAAAAGAAATTTGGTGATGTGCATATCCAATTTATTTTCAATTTTTTATACTTATGGGACAATGGATTGTCCATTTTAATCATTCAGACGAAAATTCAAAGATCATATGGAGCATATGCTAGAACATTTGCCTTAGCTGTGACACGGAGGTCACAGTTCGGAGCTAAATTCATTTGCGATGAATTTTTAACGCCCCTCATGGCGAGGCTTTCTAACGCAGATATTTGCATTTTTGGCAATGATTATGTGGACAAATCTATTTCCTATAAGTATACATCCCATCAAAACTTGGTGAGATTTGTTTCAAAATGATGGCTCAAAATAACGGTATTTATATTACATCAAAAGCCGGCCTTGCACTTTTCGGTGATTTGCTTACATTTATGCCTTGCAATCAAATGTGAGCTTTCAGTTTTTCCAGTCCACTATTCCTTCAGAAAATCATTTTAACAGATGGAATATAATGGAAATTTTGAAAGTGATTTTTTTGCAATTGAATATACTTATCGGAATATGGAATGTCCATTTTGCATGTGATGATAAAATGAATCACATCGAGATGAAGCCCGTAAAAAAGTCGTCGCAAACGACTTTAGGGCTGAACTGGGACCTCCGCGTCCCAGCTTCTCCATCTTATAGTGGTACCTCCAGCGAGTATTTGTAACGAAGATATGGTTCATTTTAGCAGCAGGGAAGTGGACAATTCTATTTCCGATAAGTATAATTACACTAAAGCCGAGAGGACCACCAGCTGGCCATAAATTTTATCATTTCATCAGAAGCATTGTTTTGAAAAAAAAGACCATTTTCACCGTCCTCACCTTATTTACCTTACCTTTTTTCTTAACCTCCCAGGATGTTCATGTTACCGGAAAAGTAACAGATGGAGCAACAGGTCAATTGCTGCCCTATGCCAGCATTCAACTGTTTACCTCTGATAGCACATTTGCAGGAGGAGATGTCACCAATGACGAGGGTAGTTTTGACATAAAAATCACAGCAGGTTCTTATTACGCCTCCATAGATTTTATTGGATACAAAACCTACTATACTCCGGTATTTGTGGCCAGGGATAAATCCCATTCACTTGGTATGATTGCATTGAATACTGGAGGCGTGGATTTGGATGAAGTAGTCATTGAAGTAGAAAAAAGCTCGATGGCTTTTGCTTTGGATAAGCGCGTTTTCAATGTTGGCAAAGATCTGGCCAACGCAGGTGGCACTGCCTCTGATTTGCTGAGCAATATCCCAAGTTTGAATGTGGATGTGGATGGCAGTATCAAGTTAAGGGGCAGCGACAACGTCAGAATTTTGATCGATGGAAAACCCTCAGGTCTCGTTAGTTTTAAAGGTGGTGCAGGCTTGCAACAGCTCCAGGGCAACCAAATCGAAAGGGTCGAAATCATTACCAACCCTTCAGCCCGATATGAAGCAGAAGGCATGGCGGGAATCATCAACATTGTACTCAAAAAAGACCAGAGCCAGGGCTTCAATGGCTCATTCGAACTCATACTGGGCCAGCCGGTCAATTATGGAGTTGCTGCCAATGTCAACTACCGTAAAAACAAGCTCAACTTTTTCCTCAATTACGGACTCGCCTACAGAAAGCTGCCCAACATAGGCAGTCAGTATCAGGAGTTTTATGGACCAGATACCACTTTCATTTCCATTTCAGACCGTTCGGGCACGGTGAATGGGCTGCACAACAACGTTCAGGCAGGTCTTGACTATTTTTTCAACGATAAAAACATCCTGACAGCTTCCTACTTGTTGAGGCGCACCGACGTCAGAAGGTTGACCGATATCACATACGACGATTACTTCAACAACACCTCCAATTTTTTGGGCAGAACTTTGCGACACCAGGATGAAACGGAGACAGAGCCCAATTCTGAAATTGC
Organism: Saprospiraceae bacterium; assembly: GCA_020436935.1. Lineage (GTDB taxonomy): Bacteria > Bacteroidota > Bacteroidia > Chitinophagales > Saprospiraceae > JADKBO01. Next base: position 57,767 of record JAGQWX010000017.1, on the reverse strand, counting down.
CGTCACCTACAAAAAAAGTTATACTGATAAGGGACACGAACTGGTGCTTGACCTTCGGTATCTGGATTATTGGGAACGCTCTGACCAGTTTTTTGAGCAAACTTCAACCTTGCAAAAACCCAACGTAAATTCTTTCCAAAAATCGCTCAATGACGAGTTTGAAAAAACATACCTGGCCCAGCTGGACTATGTAAAGCCCATAAAATCAGGTGGCTTTCTTCGTGATGGTAAATTAGAAACCGGGCTAAGAACGAGTTTCAGAGACATGACCAACGATTATCTGGTCACCCAAAGAGCTGAAGATGGAAGTTTTTTCACGCTGCAGGGCCTGGATAACGTCTTCTTTTACCAGGAAAACATTCATGCCACCTATGTCATCATTGGCGACGCCCGAAATAAGTTTTCATACCAACTTGGTGCCAGAGCAGAGTATACAGACATTAAAACCGTCTTGGAAAAAACCAACGAAAGCAACCCCAGAAAATACACCAATTTATTCCCCAGCGGCCATCTCACCTATACCATCAATGACGGAAATGCCCTACAGCTCAGCTATAGCCGCCGGGTAAGAAGACCGAGATACACAGAACTGAGCCCATACATCACGCTTTCTGACAACCGTAATTTTTTTGCAGGTAACCCGGACCTCAATCCTGAGTTTACAGACGCATTTGATCTTGGCCACATCAAATACTTTGCAAGCGGTTCAATAGCCAGTTCTGTCTTTTACAGATATACCACCGACAAAATTCAAAGCATCAGACGAGTCACCGATATCGAAACTTCTACTTTTTTACCCGAAAACCTCTTGGATGAAAATTCTTTTGGAGTCGAGATCACTTCACAGTACAGTCCAATCAATTGGTGGAAAGGAGATTTGAGCTTCAATTTTTTCAGAGCCATCACCGACGGAACCAATATAGGCGATGACATTACCAGTGACACTTATTCATGGTTTGCAAGGCATACCTCAAGATTTACCCTTAAGAACAATACCACCCTCCAAATGAGGGCCAACTATGAGGCGCCACAACAATTGCCCCAGGGCAAACGTCTGGAGATATTTTACATTGACATTGGCGCAAGTACAGATCTCTTTAAGGGGAATGGCACCATTACCTTCAATGTGTCCGATGTGTTCAACTCTCGAGTCAACAGGTCCGAGTTCAATGGGGTCAGCTTTTTTACTTCCAGCAGCAGTCAGTTCAGAAGGCGACAAATCAACTTGTCGCTGTCATACAGGATCAAACAAAGCAAAGCAAAAGCCAAAAAAAGTCTGATCAGCGAAGAATAGTGCTAATATCACCATCAAAATCACCCTTCTTCTACGTAACACCACCGTGACTTTATCCGTATATTTGAATATATGGTAAGAATTTTTACTCTGGTAATCGTGGCAATTCTTGTTTGCACTACACAATGGTGTACAGCACAGACTTGGCGGGACTTTCACGCCAAAAGCATTGGCATGTACCAACTTGGGCGTTTTGATTCTATGCAATATTTTATCAATAAAGCCCTTGAGATACATCCTTCCCAGCCTACCCTTTTATACAACAAGTCCATCGCGGAAGCAGCCTCGGGACAAAGTGAGGCTGCAAAAAAGTCACTTGATTTTTTGATGAGCTGGAATGCAGCTATCCAGCCCGAAAACGATGAAGATCTAAAAAAATACCTGAGTGAAGATATTGTGACCGGGTTGAAAAAAACAAAGGGCCAATGGACAGAAAAAGTTAATTCCGGCTTCAAACACCTGGCTCTTGGCAAAGTACACACCGAGGACATTAGCAGGGGTATCCATGGTACAGCTGTCACAGAAGTGCACGAGGGTTTATTGATGTATTTCATTGATGGCGCTTCCTATTCTACCAGACTCCCGGGAGCAGGAATGGCGGTGGAATTTTATAAAGACGATTTGTTTTTTGTTACCACTGCTTACATACCTGAGTATGTTTCCTACAATGCTGACAAAGATGTTCCGGCATACCTCTTACTTGTTGATGCAAAGCAAGGTAAAATCATTGATCAATATCCTATTGGAAATGCAGTGATCGGCGCAATGTGCACAAACAAGGACCATTTGCTTTTTTTGTCCAATTCAGCCAGTCCGGAAGTTTTAATTTTTGACCCTGCCAAAAAATCCTGGAAGGACACCATCATCATCGGGGATGCATTCTCACTTCAAGGCATAACTTGTGATGCGAAAACCAATACCCTCTATGTTGCCGACTACATCAAAGGCATCTTAAGTATGGACGTTGGAGGTCGTCAGCAATCCTGGATAAAATCCCCGGATTACTTATTGAAAGGCATCGATGGCCTGGAATTTTTCGATGGAGATCTCATTGCCATCCAAAACAACAGCAGCCCCAAAAGAGTCATTCGACTGACCTTGAGCGAGAAAAAAATAACAAATACACAATTGTTGGAAAACGCCCTTCCCTACTCCGGCGAACCCACCAATGGTTACATCGACCAGTCTGACAAAACATTTTACTACATTGCCAATAGTCCATGGCCCCATTACAAGGACGGCAAGCCAGTGGATAACGACTGGGAAAATGTGGAGGTTCGGGTGGTAAGGTTTTGAAAAGTAAGTTAACTTCAAATAATTTGAAAATAATATTAATTTGTATGCATTAATTTTTTTGTTAGTTCAAGTCTATATAGTTTTCATCAAAAAAATCAAAGTTCAAATTCCGGAAAATGATCTTTGAGCTATTTAATAATTTTTTAAATTTTTTACGATGAAACAATTAATTCTTTTATGTTTATTATTTGTTAGTGTCTCACTAGTAGCAAGTAATCAAATAACTTCTGAGTTCTCCGAAAATAATACTCTGTCAAAAAATACCGAAGGAGTTATTGAGTGCAACTTATATAATGTAAATTGTTACTGTGGCGCTTCATTTACCGCACAATGGTGCGATTATCCATGGTATGGTGAATTTACTAGTTATTTCTTAGGTTTATGTGATCAAAGCTGTGAAGCTGACGACTAGAATTTAGTTTGCTAGGGCCCTGGCAATTAAAATAAAAAGATTTAAGATGATTATTTTTCTCTTTGTAATATATTCACTCGCGTACCAAGTTGAAACCGATTATGTAGTTTGGTATAGTTTTTCTCATTGCACTGATACTAATTGCGACAATGGACAATCAAAGTCTGAAACCCATCGACTTTATAAATTAGGAAGTGAATCGAGATATCTCGCTGAAAATGAGTATTACAACGATTCAATTTTCCTTCTTGAGGATGTGAATGGTCAACTCTCCAATCTAACGCCAAGTCAATCAAACTTAGACAAAATCATGAATTCAAACTTTGCAAAAAACAGAAAAAGATCATGGTTTGATCTCATAAGAGTCTCTAAAGATTTTGAAAAGAATTCATATGCCATCTATCAAAAAAGTTTCACAGATGGAATTATGAAATTGGAAGAAAATAAGAGCTTTATCTGGCAGATCTCAGAAGAAAAGGCGGAAATCGATGGAATTGCATGTATTAGAGCAACCACCTCATATGGTGGCAGAAATTGGATATGTTGGTTTGCTCCTTCTATTCCTATATTTGATGGGCCTTATGTCTTTTCAGGTCTTCCTGGCCTTATTCTGAAATTGGAAGATGAAGAATCAATATACAAATGGGAGATGACTGCCTACACGACCCATCCTATTGCCGTTCTCCACAAAGATCCAATGTTTAATAACGGAACTTTTCGGGATGTTGACAGAAAAGAATTTATAAGAGCTGCCAATAAAACGGTGAATGGCTCCAACAGCCAATCAGTTGTTGTTGATCTTTCGACTTCAGCAAAGATCCAAAAAACGCTTTCTCAAAAAAGATATTTACTCACTGAAAAAAATTAAAGCTGGTCTCAATCTCATTTATAAAATTTGGCTTGATCCTATTGCATGTAATAAAATCAATCTTATATCAACTTCGGGATTTGAATGATATGCTCAACAAAAAATGGTGCAACAATCTTTAAGAAAAGAAAATATCTTCTGGTTCTTGCTTTGGTACATTTTTATTTCCTGAATATCAGTTTTGCTCAACATCCAATAATTATTTCCGGTTTTGTTGTTGATACAGATCTCCGCGCAATTAAAGACTGTGCTGTACTAGCTTATGACAAGGCTGGAGGTACCATGCTTGGATTTGATATTTCAAAGTCGGAAGGAAGCTTTAAAATTGAATTGCCTTTTGTCGCGGACAGTGTTTTTATTACAGCCAACCATCTCAGTTATGATCCATTTGAGTCCAAGTATAAAATTGGGAATCAAATAAATATACAATTGCAGGGACGTATTACTCCTTTGCCGGAAGTGGTTGTCAAAGTGCCTCCATTCGAACAGCGGGGAGACACCCTCATATTCAACGTTAAATCCTATCAAAAACCAGGTGATAAATCCATAGAGGATGTCCTGAAAAGAATACCTGGTGTTGAAGTATCATCAAATGGCAAAATATTTTATGATGGATTGGATATATCAAAATTTTATATTCAGGGTTTGGATTTATTGGAAGGACAATACTCCATTGCTTCAAGAAATTTGCAACCAGAGGCTATTTCTGAAATTCAGATCTTACAAAGACACCAATACATTAAATCATTAGACTCCATTTATGATCCGGATAATGCTGCCATCAACCTAAAACTCAAAAGAAATTTTGCAATGATTGGTAAGGCTGAAATTGGAGGCGGCATTCCACAGATTCCTTATCTGGTCTCATCAAATTTATTTGGTTTTCAGAAACATTTTCAATTTGCCCTTCAGGCTTCAGCGAATTCAGTTGGTTTACAAAGAAGTATGGACTTACAAAACCATTTTGACAATACCCAATTGAGTAGAGAATTTGTATCAACAACAAGATCAACGCCGTCTATTTTATTGAACAACCGGGATTTTTGGTTCAATAACGAAAAACTTATGGGTTACAATTTTTTAAAAAAGATAAATGAAGACACCCAACTGAAATTATATGGAAATTATACTTCAGACATTGATCAACTTAAATCTCTTGTAAACGAGTCTTACAATATCTATGGAACAACCACCACTTTCAATAAAGTCCTCTCAAATACTTTACGCCCGGCTCAAATAATGCCAGGTGCCATTCTGGAGATCAACAAATCGAAGTTTTTCTTTAAAAATAAATCAGACCTGAAATTCCATAAGGCAAAAGATCAATCAAACCATCTGATCAATGATGTCTCTGTTGAGGAAAAGCTGAATAAAAAATCCATCAGATTCAATTCTGATAATGAAATCATTTTTAGAATTGGACAGAAAGCCTATTCAGTAGTTTCCAACTGGACGCTAAATGAAACTTCTGATAGTTTTAATGTATCTCCAAACAACCTGATTTTACCAAATTTTATCACCTTCTCCTCCCCTTCAGCTATACAATTGGTTGACAGCTGGAGTTTAAATGGAAAAACATTCACAGGGTTTTTCTTAAAAAAAGGAAATAAACTTTCAAAAACTGAACTTGTGTATGAAGTAAACAATTCCTCACTTTTCAGTAGATTATCCAGCAGCAACTCCAACAATTTCCCTTCCTCAGAAGACTCCATAATATTTTCAAACGATACAAGGCAGCAATCGCACTTATATCAGGCGATTTCCACCTTAAAAATCGGTGGGCAATACTTGTCATGGGACATGAATGTCCGAGGAGGTATAAATAAAATCAGGACCATCAATGATCACAAGTCCCTGACTACTGTCTCTTTTATACCTGTGTATACCATCAATTCCGGTCTGGACTTCAATCAAAAAAACAACTTTCTTAGCCTGGATATGGGAATTGGCAAAAACATAGAACAAAGTAAATTCTACTATGACGAATTTATTCTGCATTCCTATCAAAGTCTGGAAACTTCCAGATCATCTCCCGTCCAAATCGATTATAAACTGATAAAGCTGGAATATAGCTCCAAAAACTACGAGAACAACCAACACTTCAGGGTTGAAACAGAACTTAGACACAACATTAACAACCAGGTTTATGACCTGAATTTTACCAGCAATGGTTTTTTCTCCAACAATCAGGAAGGTAGATATAAACAATTAAGATTCAACTCTCTGGTCCAATTTGAGAAAGATTTGGGTTTACATTTATCGACCAAAGTTACAATAAGTTATTCGTCAACCCGGAGCGATATCGAAGTAAACGACAGGAGCAATACACTCATATCTAGATTTGCATTATTGCGAGGCAGGTTTATGTGGGCGAATAGGGTATTCAGGCTCAGCATCTCCCCCGAACTACAGCTATGGAATAGCAATTTTATTGACCCCATTAACCTATTAAGCGTACCTCTTAACTTTTACACCAGCTTGCCTTATCATTGGTCAATTGAAGGTCAAATAAGTCCATTTAAAACCATATCAAAAGATTTTGTCAAAACACAAGCTCTTGGAGAGATTACCGCAAGAAAAAAATGGCAGTCCAAAAACATTTCTCTTGAGCTACGAGTATCTAATCTTTTTGCTGAACAATATTTTTATGATTTCAATATCATTGGATTTTCATCTATTTTGACGCGCACCAGAATGAGGCCTGCTCAGGTTTTTCTTTCGGTAAAAAAGGAATTTTAAGAGAGGCAATTGGGGTAAAGTGGTCAGACGCACGTCTGACCACTTTACCCCAAATTAAACGTTTATAAACGTTTAAAAACGAATATGTCCCTGAAAATCAACATCTTAATCATTGAAAATTGCTTAACCGTTTAAAAACGTTTATAAACGTTTTTAAACGGTTCTACTCCCTGCCAACTCCCTTCAAGACCTCTCCTCAAATGGAATCACCAGCCCATTTTCCAGATAATCTTTCAACCCCTTCAACAGTATGGCCCAACAATAAGATGCTACTTTAAAATGGTCGTTTTGGGCCTTCCAATCCTGATGGAAAAACTTCAGCGTCGTGCCTTTGTCCACACTTTCAAGTTCAAACCCAAAGCTGGTAGGAGACCAATCGTCATCGCTCCTGGTCATTTTCCAGGTGCAGCATGTATTTACTTCCAGTTTTGTGACTACAGCGTACCAATCTTATTGATCTGCAAAGTTGAAATTGTACAAGGCGCCCATCTGTGGCTCACCCGTACATTTCAAAGGCCACCATTGCTCCAAATGGTTGGGCATGGTGAAACCGTCGAAAACTGTGTTGACGGATTGGTGTATGACCAATTGATGGTATATGGTATAACTCAATGCCTTTACTTTGATAAGCAATTTAATCTATATACTACAGATTATCAAGAGATCCATCCGGAGAAATCATTGACTCCCCTTTTTCTTTGACCTACTAATGAACCATAAATCAATGCGTTGTTTTACTTTTGCTGCAACTGATTAATGATTCTTAAAATACTGATATGCAAAATCGCTATTTCCACATTTTATTTATTTCGCTCATCCATTGCTCACTATTTGCGGGTGAAGGCATGTGGCTTCCACAGTTGCTCAAGGCCCTCAATGAGGGAGATATGCAAACCATGGGCATGAAACTCAATGCTGAAGACATTTACAGTGTCAATCATTCATCACTTAAGGACGCCATTGTACATTTTGGAGGATTCTGTACCGGAGAAATTATATCCAACAACGGGCTTATTCTCACCAACCACCATTGCGGATACGACAACATTCAATCTCATTCCAGCCTGGAAAAGAATTACCTCAAAGATGGCTTCTGGGCGAAAAATTATTCCGACGAATTGCCCAATCCCGGGCTTTACGTCAGATTTATAGAAAAGATTGAAGACTTTACCGATAAGGCGCTCCAGGGAGTGAACACCAATGCTACCGTATCAGAAAGACAATCGGCCATTGATAAAAACATCGAAGCATTTGTATCCAACTTAAAGACAGACGAATTTCATGAGGTTTTTGTGAGGCCTTTTTTCGATGGAAATAAGTATTACATTTTCTATACGGTCAGGTACAATGACGTCAGGCTCGTAGGCACACCTCCTGAGTCGATTGGCAAATTTGGAGCTGACACCGACAACTGGGTATGGCCAAGACATACCGGAGATTTCTCTTTGTTTAGGGTATATGCAGGTCCTGACAACCAACCTGCCAATTATGCGGCAGAAAACAAGCCTTTTACCCCAAAACACTTTCTGCCCATTTCACTCGATGGCATAGACGAAGGAGACTTCACCATGGTCTTTGGTTTTCCCGGAAGGACTTCTGAGTACCTCCCTTCCCAGGCTGTCATCAATTTGCTTGAGACCCAAAACCCGGGCAAAATAGCCATCCGCGATGCTGCCCTCAAAATCCAGGAAAAATACATGCGCGCAGATCCGGGCATCAAAATCAAATATTCATCAAAATTTGCCAGCACAGCCAACTATTGGAAAAAGTGGATCGGTGAAAGTCTCGGCCTTCAGAAGACAAATGGTGTTGAGAAAAAGCAAAAGTTCGAAAAAGAATTCATCGAAAGGGCTAAAAAGGCAAAGCAATATGAAGACCTGGTACCAACCTTGAACAAACTCCATCAGGACATCCAGCCTTATGCAAAAGCACTCGAATATTATCGGGAAAGCGCCCTGCGAAACATTGAGCTCATCAGAATCATGTCTACATACAGACGATTGGTACGGGTCTATCAAAACAACGATCAGGAGGCTTTCAAAAAACAGGTTGCTACTGCTTTGCCAGGGCTTGAAGATTTTTATAAGGACTATGTACATAAAATTGACCTTGAAGTTGCTGTGGCAGTGTTAACCATTTATGCCAATGATCTGAGTTCAGAATTCATCCCCAAAGGGCTTACCAAAAATAACGCAAAAGAACTGGCGGACCAATGGTATACGTCCACCAAGCTGGGTTCCTTCGATGATATAAAAGGAATATTACAGATGGCTCCTGCTGATGCAATTGCTAAGCTGTCTGCGGATCCAATATATCAATTTGCAGAGGAATGGGAAAACACTTATAACGCCAGCGTCACCCCTTCCTATTCCAAATTCTCAGCCCGGATTGATTCCTTACAAAGGGTATATATGGCGGCACAAATGGCCCTTTTTCCCGGGAAGAAGTTTTATCCGGACGCCAATAGTACATTGAGAGTGACTTATGGCCAGGTAGAAGGATTTACACCAAAAGACGGCATCATATATGCCCCATCCACCTATCTGTCGGGAGTCATTGAGAAATACGTTCCGGGAGATTATGAATTTGACCTTCCTCAAAAATTGATCGAGCTTCACGAAACCAAAAACTTTGGTCCCTACAAAGATGAGACAGGCGATGTCCCGGTGTGCTTTTTGGGTTCCAATCATACAACAGGAGGCAACTCAGGCAGTCCGGCCATTGACGCTTATGGCAATCTGGTGGGCCTCAATTTTGACAGAGTTTGGGAAGGTACGATGAGCGACATCAATTATGACAGATCCATTTGCAGAAACATCATGGTCGACGCCAGGTTTGTCCTTTTCATCATCGACAAGTTCGCCGGAGCACAAAGAATCATAGATGAAATCAAAGTGGTCCATCCAAAAAAGGAGCAGAAAGCATTTGATAAAGCTTTAAAGAAAAAGCACAAGGCCCAGCAAAAGGCCATGAAAAAAGACTTGAAATCAGCCGCCTGATGACTTTGAACCCTCCTAAAAGAGTTGTTTCCTCTTGAAAAAGATAAAAGTCTGCTGCGCCATTATCGTGCAGGATGGAAAAGTCTTAGCTGCAAAACGGGGACCTCAGATGGCCATGTCCGGTTACTGGGAGTTCCCGGGAGGTAAAGTGATGGATGGTGAAGAGTATGAGGATTGTCTCATCAGAGAGATCAAAGAGGAATTGGATATTGACATCGTGCAATTGAAATACTTTACCACCCATTTGCATCCATATGCCGATTTCATCATTGAGTTGATCGCTTTTACCTGCATCCCGACGCAAAAAGATTTTGTGCTGGCTGAGCACGAGGCTGCCGGGTATTTTGATCACGAAAATCTTAAAAAATTGGAATGGGCTCCTGCCGACATACCTATAGTTGATTTACTCCTTCAAGGGTTGACCAAATAGAAATTATCAATAAAAAGCTTTATTAGATTAATAGCGTTATTCTTACATATTTCATATAATTATTATATGAAAAACTTATGCTGCTATTTGCTTGTATTTTGAAAAAAGTCATACTTTTGCAGCCTGTGAGGGCAAAATGGGCAGCTCCTTCTGAACTCCCCCAGGGCAGAAATGCAGCAAGGGTAGGAGGTTGAGCGCCTGGTTTTGTTCCTCACTTTTTTGTTTCAGCCATTCAATCACATCAAAATCTATAGTTAACCATGTTATTTTTTATCGATACTGCAAACCTTGACCAAATCAAAGAAGCCAATGACCTCGGTATTTTGGATGGAGTTACTACCAATCCTTCACTGATGGCAAAAGAAGGCATTACCGGAGACAGCAATGTCATCAAACACTATGTGGATATCTGCAACATTGTTGATGGCCCGGTTTCTGCTGAGGTAATATCAACAGACTTCAAAGGCATCGTTGAGGAAGGAAAAAGATTGGCAGACTTACATGAAAACATCGTGGTCAAAGTTCCAATGATCAAGGATGGTATCAAAGCCATCGCATGGTTTACAGAGCATGATATCCAGACCAACTGTACATTGGTATTTTCTTCAGGCCAGGCTATTCTTGCTGCGAAAGCAGGTGCAACATTCCTTTCCCCTTTTGTAGGAAGAGTGGATGACATCAGCTGGGATGGTATCGGATTGATCAGGGAAATTGCTGAAATTTATGCCATGCAAGGTTATGAAACTTCAATCCTTGCAGCTTCCATCAGAAACGCAAAGCATATAGTAGATGCTGCAAAAGCAGGAGCAGACGTTGTTACTTGTCCGCTTTCTGCCATTCTGGGATTGCTCAAACACCCACTCACAGATCTGGGTCTCGAACAATTCCTGGCAGATCACAAAAAAGCTGCAAAATAATATCTAAAGAAATGGTGCATCTCACAACAAGATGCACCATTTTTGTTTTAAGATTATATTAGCAATTTAAATCGTAACTATGGTGGGTATATGTCGTCTTTACAACGGTTTTGGTCTATAGAAATCTTAAAATGGCTCAAATACCACCTATTTTTATTAAAAATAAAAGCAACAATGAAAAAATTAGTATTAAACTTATTTGTATTCTTTCTGGCAGGTACCAGTGTATTTGCTCAAACCCAGCTCAAACAGGGTACCATCAAAATGGAAATCACCGACATCAAATCTTCTGACGCCAACCTGGCTATGCAGCTGGAGATGATGAAGGGCAGTCGCACTGAAGTTTCATTTACCGACAAAGTCCAGGCTACTGTGGCTGACATGATGGGCGGTATGGTAAAAATTACCACTGTATCCAATCAGGAGGCAGACAAGTTTGACATGTTGATGGACATGATGGGCCAGAAAATGTGGATCACCTCTACCATTTCTGAAATGAGCAACGATCCAAAACAACAAGCTGTAAAAAACACAACAGAGATCAAAGCTGACAAATCTGACACCAAAGAAATACTTGGCCACAAGTGTTACAAAATCAATATTTCAAGTCCTGAAATGGAGGAAATGTCGGTGGTGGCTTACGTTACTGATGAAATCAAAGGCGGTGGTCAAGGACTTCTTCAAGGATATCAGTCCGTTGAATTACCTGGGTTTCCTTTGGAAATCATCATCAAAAATGCAATGATGGACATCACCATGCAGGCCAAAGAGATCTCAGACAAAGTCGACACTGCAAAATTCACCCCTAAAACGGATGGATTTAAAAAGATGACCATGGAAGAGTTCAAAAACCAAATGGGCGGAATGGGCATGGGCTTCTAAGCCAAACATAAACTTTAAAAAAGCCGTCGGATATTGCATTCGACGGCTTTTTTGTTTTCAGCAATAATGAATCCATCAATATTCCTATTGGTAATCATTTGAATATAAATTAAATTTTTACTTATCTTTATCAAATTCATTTTCAATGTTTTTACCCTAACATGTGCGAATTTTAAAAAATACATTTAGGTTTTAAGACCATTTTGCCACGATAAATCGTTTGTAAATAAGATGGGATAAATATTTTTCCTATTTTTGAAATCTTATTTGTACTCTGACCAGATTTTATGAAGATACTCCAACTGTGTAAAAAATTTCCATTCCCCCTGCGGGATGGCGAATCTATTGCAGTCACTTATCTTACCAGAGCACTGGTTGACCTTGGATGTGAGGTCACTTTGCTCACGATGAATACTTCCAAGCATTATGTACATGTTGAGGACTTGCCCGATTCATTTGACCATTACAAGAAGATATATACCGTTGATGTTGACAACCGGGTGAAATTCGGTGGAGCCCTGGCCAATCTTTTTTCTTCTAAGAGTTACCATGTATCCCGTTTTGAATCCAGGGACTTCGAGCAAAAATTGCTGGAGATCCTTCGCAATGAGGAATTTGATGTGGTCCAGATGGAAACACTCTACCTCGCACCTTACATCAATCTAATCAAACAAAACAGCAACGCACTCATTGCCATGCGTTCGCACAATATAGAATTTGAAATTTGGGAAAGAATCACCAAACAAACCGGCTTCCTTCCTAAAAAACTCTACCTCAACCACCTTACCAATAAGTTGAGGAAGTACGAATTGGATAAGCTTAACGAATACGACTATTTGCTCGCCATCTCTGAGCGGGACCTGAGCATGTTTAAAAGTCTCGGATACAAAAACGGGGCGATGGCTACACCCATCGGACTTGAGCTCAATAAGTACCATAGTCCATCAACGGAAGAAAATCAAACCATTTGCTTCATTGGAGCCATGGACTGGATCCCCAATCTCGAAGGCTTTCAATGGTTCATCAACAAGGTTTGGCCACTGGTACACGCCAAAAATCCAAATGCACAGTTTCACGTTGCAGGCAGAAATACTCCCGTTGAAATATTAAACCTTCAGGGCAATGGAGTCTTCATACACGGTGAAGTGGAAGATGCCATCGAATTCATGGGCAAATACGACCTCATGGTGGTACCACTCTTTTCAGGAAGCGGTATGAGGGTAAAAATCATTGAGGCCATGGCCTTGTCCAAGTGCATCATTTCGACCAGTTTGGGTGCCGAAGGCATACCGATTTCCGATGGGAAAAATATTGTCATCACGGACAGTGAAGAAGAATTCGCTGAAAAAATCCTTTCACTTTTGCAAGACACTGCCAAAAGAATAGAAATTGGTCAGGCTGCAAAAGATTTTGCTCTACGTCATTATGATCAGAAAATGATTGCTGCCGAATTGATGAAAAAGTACAAGTACATCAAAGAAAATGGCATGTATCAGAGGAAAGGCCATTGATCCTCTCCTGAATTCAACTTCCTTATTATTTTAGGCTAAGCCAAACTTTCTGCTACTTCTCCGGCGCCAGCTTCTACCTCTTTGACTATTGGGCGATACAAGATTCTCACTTCACGGTTGTACTGGAACAACTCATTGGCTACCCTCTGAATGTCCTCAGCAGTAATATTGTCATACATCTCAGCTTCTGAATTGATCAGCTCAATGTCTCCCAGATATTCATAGTACGAAAGGCTCATGGCCTTGCTCAGAATGCTGGTTTCTGAAAATACCAGATTGCTCTCGGTCTTGTTTTTGATTTTCTGGAGTTCTTCCTCCCCTATCCTTTCTGTCTTCAGCCTTTCTAATTCTTCCCACACTGCAGCGATGGCTTTGTCCGGGTCAATACCTTCCATCACCTTGCCATCAATCACAAAAGCTCCATCGTCTGTTGTTCCAGTGATAAATGCGTCTACGTTCGAGAACAATTCATCCTCCTTGATCAATCGACGGTAAAGCCTGCTCGATCTGCCACTGCTCAGGATATCAGAGATTAAATCCGCAGTGTAATAGTCAGGATGGCATCTGCTGTGCATTTTGAATCCCTGGATGGTGGCTACCGATGGCACATTGGCGATGATCACTCTTGACTTTTCCGGACTATCATAGTTGAAAACAAACTTCCTTTTATTGTCAAGCACCTTCTCTTCGATGTCACCAAACCATTTGACCACCAATTCTTTGACATATGCTGTATCGATATTGCCACAAATGGATATAATGGCATTTGACGGCCGGTAGTGTTCATAGAAAAAGGCTTCCACATCAGACATCTTAGCGTTGGAGATGTGGGCAATTTCTTTGCCTATGGTCGGCCAATGATAGCCGTGGTCAGGATACATCATCGCTGAGAGATGATGCCACATGTCACCGTAAGGTTCATTGAGGCAAGACTCTTTAAATTCTTCTATCACTACTTTTTTCTGCGTCCTCAGTGCTTTTGGAGTAAACTTCATTTTGGCCAGTCGGTCTGCTTCCAACCATAATGCTACTTCAAGATTCTCTTTTGGTAATACATTATAGAAATTTGTAATATCATTATTGGTGAATGCATTGTTTTCCCCTCCTGCAAGTTGTATTGGGGTATCAAAATCCGGAACATTTTCAGTACCGCTGAACATCAGATGTTCAAACAAATGGGTAAAGCCTGTTTTTCCAGGATCTTCATCCTTCGAGCCCACTTTATATAATACATTGACAGCGACCATGGGCGTTGATTCATCCACATGAAGGATTACCGTAAGGCCATTGTCCAAAACAAACTTTTCGTACTTTACCATTTCATAAAATTAACCAATTGTCCCCAATTGCCACGCAGAGTCTTTTCAAACATATTCCCGCGGATGATATTAAAAAACTCGGTTTTATGGATATTCTGGCCACCAAATGTCTCCAGATATGGGTTGATGAGCTGGCAGTCTATGTATTTAAACTCCAGAGCACTCAATATGTTGTCAAGGGCAATCAATGCAAATCTGGAAGCTCCGGACTGAAGACTAAACATTGACTCTCCGGTAAAAATTTTCCCGATAGAAACTCCATACAAGCCTCCGGCCAGATTGCCTTCATGATCCCATACTTCTACACTGTGGGCATAACCCATTCGGTGCAGTTCGGAGTAGATGTTGACAAACTTGTCGCTGATCCAGCTGCCATTCTGATCCTTCCTTTTCACATCCTTGCAATAATTGATGACCGTATGGAAAGAAGAATCAATGCTGATGGTAAACTTTCTTTGATTGAACGCTGATTTTATGCTTTTTGGAACCTTTACCGTGCCAACAGGAATAACAAATCTTTTTGATGGAAAAAAGAAAACTCCACTGTCATTCCACTCATACCAGGGGAACACGCCATATTTGTAACAAAGGACCAAAAAATCGGGATTATCGATCGGAGCAACCATCAATTCATCAAAGCGCGAAGACAAAGGATGTGGAATGATGCCCTCGCCGATAAAAAAGTCATCATCCAATTTTTGTGCTTGCTTCAAAACTATACCTATGTCTGAGTTTTAGTAATTCGGGTCTTCGTAGTTGACTTACCTACTCTTTTCTTTTTCTATGACTGCAGATAGTCCTCGATCTGTAAGCGCATCTTTCATGCGCTTCAATTCAGAAAAGTTGCCTTTTTTGACGGTTGCCTTGCCTTTGAAGTGCACAATCATAGCCAATTGCTCTGATTGTTCAAAGGTATGATTGCATACTTCCATGAAACATTCGATGACCCAGTCAAATGTATTGTGGTCATCATTATATACAATTAGGGAAGAATCATTTCCGATATCTACGTGCTCTTCTACGAGGACGTCTTCCAGCACTTCATTGTCCGTCTCAAAAGAACCATTCGGCAACATACTACTCAAATTTATCATACTACTATAAGGTGCAAAGTTAATATATAGTTTTCTATTTTTTATTCAAACGAGTGATAACTCATCTTTTTGTACAACAGAAATGATATCACATAAAGTCAACGGATGAAATATTTAACCATATGTTAAAACTTACGAATTTAACTCATTCATAAAATGCTCGAAAAAAAATAAAAATACATATGGAATTATTATATATATTAATTTTTTAATTTATATTTGTTGCAAGCATCCTAAACCAATACATCTCTTGGCTTCAGGATAAGGAAACTACACCCAAACAGGGTTCCAGATTCTCTGTTTATTGGTCCAAATAGTGAATCGAAAATAAAGTGCACAGTTCTCAGCTCTGCACTTTATTATTTTATAGCATTTTCATTCAGACGCCTCATCATATTTAGCAAAGCTGAAATATTTTTTTAAGCAAGCTTAAATTTATCTTGCAATTTTTAATAAAAACCTTCATTGCCCTCTCAAACACCTCTACATTTGCGCAAAATTAATTTGTTATGAGCATTGTAGAGATGAATGTTCCGGTCATCGGAGAATCCATCAGTGAAGTGACCCTGTCTCAATGGTTGAAAAAGGACGGAGACTTCATCAATATTGACGAACCCATTTGTGAATTTGAATCTGATAAAGCAACGCTTGAGTTCCCCGCAGAAGCAAGTGGCAAGCTCATTCACGTGGCCAAAGAAGGTGATGACCTCCAGATAGGTGCATTGGTTGCACGCATAGATACATCAGTAACCAAAGATGCAGGAGCCACGGCTGCTCCGGCACCAACCAAAACTGAAGAAACAAAAACAGCGGCAACTGAAACAAAAACTACAGGCGGAGATAAAAACATACCCTCACCATCTGCCGCAAAGATTATGCGCGAAAATGACCTCCAGCCATCAGATGTGGCGGGTACAGGAAAAGACGGACGCATCACCAAAGACGATGCTGTCAAAGCTGCAGCATCTAAGCCTGCTCCTGAAGCACCGAAAGAAAGCCCGACGCCAACAGCTCCTGCTGCCGCAAGCCCGGCGCCTGTAAAAGGTGCCAGAGTAGAAAGAAGGGAAAAGATGAGCAGAATGAGGAGGACCATTGCCACCAGGTTGGTTTCTGCAAAAAACAGCACTGCCATGCTCACTACCTTCAACGAAGTGGACATGTCGGGCATCATGGAACTGAGAAACAAGTACCAGGATCAGTTCGTCGCCAAATACGGCATCAAACTTGGTTTTATGTCTTTGTTTGCCAAAGCATGTGCCAAAGCCTTGATGGAAATGCCGGACGTCAACGCATACATCGATGACAATGAGATCATATACCACGATTATGTTGATATTTCTTTTGCCATTTCAACGCCGACAGGATTGGTAGTACCTCCTATCCACAACGTCGAAAGCCTCGAATTCCACGAGATTGAGACCAAACTCAAAAATCTTGCGGCAAAAGCAAGAGACGGCAAACTCAGCATTGAAGAAATGAAAGGAGGCACGTTTACCATTACCAATGGCGGTGTTTTTGGCTCTTTGCTTTCTACACCTATCATCAACGAACCTCAGTCTGCCATCCTTGGCATGCATGCAATCAAGGACAGACCGGTAGCCGAAAACGGCCAGGTTGTCATCAAACCAATGATGTACATCGCCTTGTCTTACGACCACAGAATAATAGACGGTAGCACCTCGGTAACCTTCCTCGTGAAAGTCAAGGAACTACTTGAAGATCCCATGCGCCTTATGATGGGTATATAAGATGAAATGAAACTGAATTAACGATTTTTATACTGTTCGGAAATAGATTTGATCATTTTTTTGCTAAAAAATTGATCAATATCTTCATCGTTCAATCTCTCCATAGCTTAGGCTATGGCTCGATTTCACTTTTCGATCTTGTTCAATTTTTTAAAGCAATAATTCTGACCAATCTATCCTCCGAACCGTATATTAAGGAAGGTCTCTATTCGTAGATGACCTTCCTTAATAATTTAAGGCCGGCCCTAACCTCGATAGATACATTCCTGATTTGTCTTTCTGAAAGATTGGTTTTCATACCGGTATAAGGATCTATTACATTGTTGATCGGAGGCTGGAAATACTGATTGGCAAAGTCAGGACCAATCGACACTTCAAGAAATCCATGATAAAATTCTCCAAAGCTGTATTCTATGCCTCCTCCCACTGAAGCTCCGTATACTATCTTTTCCACAAAGTCATTGTGCGGATAAAAAGGATTAAGAAATCTTTCGTACTGCTCCAGATTGGTCGATACAGTGTATTCGCCCCTCACCCCTATCATGTAATAGGCATTTGCCCGATTTTCTGTCGTAATGAATCTTTTTCCCCCAAGTTCCAGCACCACATTGTTGAATTTGAAACCTTGTGTGCCCAGTGGATCGCCAAAAAAAGATGTGGTTCTGATGCCACTACCTCTGGTATGATAGCCGACAGAAGCAAAAAGCGCACTGGGGCTATCCTCACTGTAACTTTCAATGAAAATATCATAAGCAGGAGTCAGCAAAGGGTTGGGAGAAAAGTTGTTCCACCTCTGAAAAGTCATGGTACCACCCAGTTTGGGGCCAAACCAAAAACTTTGAGCAGTAGCAGACACAGTCAAAAAAGACCATAAAAAGAAGCACAACCATCGGTTCAAACTACTCATATATTTCCTATATTGTTGATAATCAATTCAGTCAAAACGTGGAACAATATTAACAAAAACTTCTAATCTTAAGGTCAAAAGAATCGCCGGAGTCCATCTAATTTTTTTCACAGTGATATGCTTGCAAATTGGCAGGCCAAATGTTATCTTTGCAGTCCAAATTGAAATGGTGGTTGTAGCTCAGTAGGTTAGAGCGCTAGTTTGTGGCACTAGAGGCCGTCGGTTCGAGCCCGATCTTCCACCCCAAAACGGACTTGTTTCATTCAGTTGAGGCAGGTCCGTTTTTATTTTTGGTCCCTCTTTTCCAATAAACACCAACTTCTTTTCACCACTATAATAACAAAGGCATTAATTTTGGCTTCATACATTATAAAAGGTATTCCATTTACTTCTTATGCAGGAGCGCATCAAACATACTTACAGGCAGGCCATTTATGAATTCGTCAGAGACATTCTCGTCGTCTGTCCCAAGTGTAATCAACAGGCTTTGGTGCAGACCGGTAACTTCCACCAGCCAAAATTCACCGTCGATGAGGTGCGGGTAAGCTGTATCCATTGCGGTTACAGCCAGGTGTTGCACAACATTCAAAAGAGGAAAGACGAGAAGCAGAAGCGGGGGCAGATTTTGATTTTTGGTGCCCCTGTTGATCCCTTTTTTCATTTGCCCGTCTGGTTGAAAATGGAGGTCTTAGGAGAAACTCTTTGGGCTTACAATAGGGATCACCTTGACTTTCTCGAGGCACACGTTGGAGCAAAGCTGCGTGAAAGGAACGGCTTTACCCATCAGGTCAAAAGCATCGGAGCCAGGCTTCCACGATGGATGACCTCTGCCAAACACCGTGAGGAAATTTTAAAAGCCATTGAAAAGCTGCGCAAGAGTTTGTAACCAGAGCGTCATAATATACTATGAAGGCCTTCCGTATGCCTAATATATTTTTGTGGTGAATCTTTATTCAAAAACGAAAAAATACCGTCATCCTTTACAAGCTTCCATACCCTTTTACATATCTTGTTTCCCGATATGCACGGGTAACCTGAAACCGATAAGCCCATCCCTAATGGGGCGGTTTCCAGGTGGTTTTCACTGTTGATGTAGGACTTTGGCAACAAACCAATTGGTTCGAAGACAGATAAAAGTCACCCGACCAAATATTTACAATCCTAAATCATTGGCTCAAATGAAACAAAATTATTGGCTGATACTGACATTGATAATATGCTCGAATGTGGCTCTCATTGCACAAGATGCATTTTTCACGATGGACCCTACCATTTCACCTAATGGCGAAACCATTGTATTTTCCTACGAAGGAGATTTATGGCAGGTGTCCGCAAAAGGCGGCGAAGCATTCCGACTGACAGGCATGCGCGGCGAAGAAAGCCTGCCCAGGTTTTCACCCGATGGCAAGTGGCTGGCCTTCAGTTCAACCCAATATGGAAATAAAGACGTGTACATCGTTCCTGTCGGAGGAGGCGATATCAGACAATTGACCTACCACGATGGTGCGGATGATGTCGACAGTTGGTCTTGGGATTCCAAACAGGTTTATTTCACTTCATCCAGAGCCAATCGCTTTGCGGGATATTCAGTAAACATCAGTGGGACGACACCGGTCCGATTGTTCGACCACTACTTCAATAATGTGCACAATGTGGTGGCGCATCCCAGCTCGGGTGAAATATTTTTCAATGAAAGTTGGGAAAGCAAAAACTTTACCCACCGCAAGCGGTACAAGGGAGATTTCAACCCCAATATCAAATCCTACAATACCAAAACGGGAGCTTATAAAGAGTATACGAACTACAAAGGCAAGGACATGTGGGCAACCATAGACAGCAAAGGCACGATCTACTTTGCTTCTGACGAGGAAAATGGACAGTACAATTTATACACCTTTGTCAACGGCAAAAAAAATGCGCTCACCCATTTTAAGACCTCAATAGGCTGGCCTCAGGTAAGTGCCGGAGGAAATAAAATTGTCTTTACCAAAGATTATCAGATCTTCATTTACGATGTGGCAGGCAAAAAGTCCCAGAAAGTAGACATCTCCATATACAAAAACAATACGCTGACCAAAACACAGGATTTCAAAACCAAAGACAACATCACCTATTTTGACATTTCACCTGACAACAAAAAAATGGCTTTCCTGTCACGGGGAGTCTTGTTTGTCTCGGACATCAAGGGAAAGTTCATCCAGCAAATGGAGACAGACCCTAAAGAGCGTATTCTGGAAGTCAAATGGCTCAAGGACAACCGCACTTTGCTTTTCAGTCAGACTGCTTCAGGTTATACCAACTTGTTCACCATGCCTGCAGATGGTACCGGTACCCCAAAGCGCATTACCAATGAAGCCAAAAACAACATCGGACTGGTCCTAGACCCCAAAATGGAAAATGCAGTCTACCTGAGCGGCAGAGACGAATTGCGCCTGCTCAACCTGCAGGACTTTAAAAGTACCACAGCCGTAAAGGACGAATTTTGGGCGCTCGGCAGAACAAAGTTTGAATTTTCTCCGGATGGTAACTACATCCTGTACAATGCTTTCAGAAACTTTGAGCTCGATATATTCACCTACCACATTCCGAGCAAAAAAATCATCAACCTCACCAACACAGGAGTAAGTGAAAGCGAGCCGGCATGGTCTGCCGATGGTAAATACATCTACTTTGAATCCAATCTCACAGAACCAAGTTTTCCAAGGGGTGGCGGAGACCGGCACATCTATCGGATGGCGCTGGACAAGTATGAAAAACCCTACACCTTGGATAAATTCAACGAACTATTTAAAGAAGAAGACAAAAAGAAGACGGACAGCACGGAGGTGAAAACCAGTGAGAAAAAAGAAGTCAAAAAGGATTCCATTCAAATCACCATCAATGAAGCAGGATTAATGGACCGAATAGAACAGATCAGTCCATCCTTTGGCTCCCAGGGCAGCGTATTTGAAATTGTCAAGGACGGAACCTCCTACATCTATTATGTGTCTACACACGATGAAGGCAGGAGACAGTTGTGGAGAACGGTGGTCAAACCATTCGAAAACAATAAAACGGAAAAACTTGAGTCGTCTCCGGTGAGAGGCGGGCAGTTTGTGACCGCCAAAGACAAAAACTACCTATTGCTCAATGGCGCTATCAACACCTTGAATCCTGAATCAAACAAGACAGAAAAAATAGAAACAGACTACACTTTCAGGAAAGATCTGGAAAGCGAGTTTCACCAAATGTTTTATGAAGCATGGGCCGGATTTGAGTCCAACTTTTATGATGAAAAATTTCATGGCGAAAATTGGCTGACTCTCCGGGACCAATTTGCACAGTACCTGCCATATGTCACCAAGAGGGAGCAATTGAGTGTGCTCTTCAACGACATGCTGGGCGAATTGAATACTTCCCATTTTGGATTCAGAACGGATGGGAAAGAAGACGCCGCATTTTATGGCAGCCAAACCAATGAGACTGGTATCGTTTTTTCAAAAGACAATCCTTACAAGGTAGAGCGCATTGTAGCCAAAAGTCCGGCGGATATCACCGGCAAAAACATCAAAGCCGGAGACATTTTGAAAAAGGTCAACGGAAAGACTGTAGATCCTGTCAAAAACAGAGAATCTTACTTTTCGCAACCGTCGCTGGATGACGAAATCGAACTGGTCTTCACCAGAAACAACCAGGATACGACCATTCTCCTCCACCCCATTTCCTCAGGCGCATTGAAAAATATGCTGTACGACGAATGGGTTGACGACAACCAGGCTTATGTGGATGCCCAAAGTAAAAAACGCATCGCCTATGTACACATGAAAAACATGGGAGATGGCGAACTTACCAATTTCAAAAAAGAAATGGTTTCTGAGGCTTATCAGCGCGATGCCCTCATTCTTGACCTGCGCAACAATACCGGAGGAAATGTACACGACGCTGTACTGCAATTCCTTTCACAAAAACCATATGCTCAATGGAAATACCGGGAAGGTAAGATGGCTCCACAGCCCAATTTTGGTCCGGCAGCAAAACCTATCATCATCCTTACCAATGAGCAGACGCTCAGCGATGCAGAGGTCACTTCTGCGGGTTTTAAGGAGATGGGCCTGGGCAAAATCATTGGGACGGAGACGTATCGTTGGATCATTTTCACAACTGGCGGAAGCCTTGTAGACGGGTCATTTTATCGTCTGCCTTCGTGGGGATGTTATGCATTGAATGGTGACAACCTCGAGAAAACCGGGGTGACACCTGACATTTATGTGAAAGAAAGTTTCGAGGATCGTCTGACCGGAAAGCAACCCCAGCTGGACAAAGCTATTGAGGAGATATTGAAGGCACTGAAGTAATCAAAAAGAGCTTACTTTGTCCTTTAGTATTTTATTGGCATGAATGATTTAGAAAAAGCCCTGACAAAAACATCAGACTTAAGTCAAGGTAGCCTGGCTGCAATTACTGGCTTATGGCAAAAGAGAAGAACACTAAAGTCTAGGGAGGTATTGGTAGATCTTCACCATCTCGACACAAACCTATATTTTGTTGAGGAAGGTTGTTTGAGGTTATATGTAATTGATGAAAAAGGTGATGAAAAAAACATTGGCTTTGGATATGCCGGTTCATTCATCACCAACTTTCAATCCTATGTGTCGGGTGAAGCTTCACAAGTCATCATAGAAGCTGCATTGCCAACAGTTGTAGTTGCCATCTCGAAGAAAGAAATTTTAGGGCTGGTACAATCCAATTTTGAAATCTCCCATTGGTACCAGCATTTGCTGGAAAAAACGCTCTCCGGTCACATTCAAAGGCAAATTGAACTGCTCACCTTACCTCCTAAAGAACGATACTTGATCTTTCAAAAGAGAAGCGGACATCTCATCAACTCCATCCCCCTTAAGATGATAGCATCCTATTTGATGATGACACCGGAAACCATTAGCAGAATAAGATCAGATATTTCTTGATTTGCATCAAGAATTGAAGACTTTGATCGGCTCAAATTGCATCATCATTAAAAACACAGATTATGCATTTACAAAAAGATCAAATGGCACCTTCATTTAAAGTAGAGGATATATTTGGTAACAAAATTGATTCACAAAGTTTGCCCAATCAAAAAACGCTGCTCAGTTTCTTCCGCTATGCAGAATGTGCCATATGCCAACTGCGTATGGTAGAAATCATGAGGGAGAAGACCAAATTGAAGGCAGCAGACGTAGGAGTGATTGCTGTTTTTCAATCTCCAAAGGATAGCTTGCTGAAAAATATAGTCGATAAAACATGGTTTGATTTCCCAATCATTGCAGATCCGGAAAGAAAATTATACGATATGTATTGAGTAAAGCCCTCATGGTTTAAAGCCATAAAGACACTGAATTTATCGGGAATAAAGAGAGTAGGACAAAGCATGAAAGCCGGCTTTAAACCAGGGGGCAAAGTTGAAGGCAATTTCTATCAGATTCCTGCTGACTTTATCATTGACCGCAATGGTAAAATCCTCAAAGCCAAATATGGAGAGAATGTAATTGACCATGTGGATCTATCTGAATTGTTGAAGTAATAAAGGATAGGTTGATAAAACATTCGCTTTTCAACCCGGAGGACATATACTTGCATTAGTTTTTAATATTTTAAAGGTAGGAATGCAATCAATTTGAACCATCAATGGCCTCTGAGTGTAATGGATGTAACAACAATGAATCATGTTAAAAAAATTATTGGGTTTAAATCCTAAACCAACGTCAGATGGTGCTTATAGTCCTTCGAACTTTGCACTTAGAATGTCTACATCAGATAAGACCAACTATGAACAAGTTTCATACTCCAATAAAAATATGGATCAGAATAAAAGAGTTCTGGTCCTTTGTACAGAAGAGGCTCACTTGCCCACAGCCAATGGAAAGCAGTTTTCTTCAGGCAATCATCCGGTAGAAACCTTGCTTCCGATGATGCATTTGAAAGATGCCGGATTTGAGCTGGACATTTTTACCCCAACGGGCAAAGCTGCCAAAATAGAAATGTGGGCCATGCCAAAGGAAGACCAAAAAGTCATGGATTTTTTCAATGAATACAAAACAAAACTGGACAAGCCATCAAGCGTGGCTTACTTTGTAAAAGAACAATTCATCAGTGCACATGAATATGTGGCCATCTTAATTCCGGGAGGACATGGTGCCATTATAGGCCTGCCCAAGGATCCGAATGTTGGTAAGCTGATCCATTGGGCTCACGATCAAAACAAGTTTATCCTGAGTATTTGTCACGGGCCGGCCGCTTTCCTATCTTTGGAGGAGGAAGTCAGTGGAAAAGCTTTTCCATTTTCAGGATATTCGATTGCCGCATTTCCTGATAAGATGGACAAACAATTGCCCATGATAGGTTACCTACCCGGACAGTTGACCTGGTTTTTTGGAGAAAAGCTAAAAAAACACGGTATGACCATAGTGAATACCAAGGCCGACGACACTTGTCATGTGGATAGACGTCTGATTACAGCAGCCAGTCCGAAAGCAGCCAATGCCTTTGGTAAGTTATGCGCACAGCAATTGTTAGCACATATCTAGCGCCTGCTAGGAAGCACTTCCCGCATTGCCAAGTTTTGTAATTCTAAAGTAGTTGGCCTGTTCCAAACCAAGCTTAGCCATGAGCATGCCTCCCTTTTTCATTCCCGGAAAATAAATGATGATGCCCTGCCAATCATCTTTGAGCAACATACCATGGAGAAAGTTTTTGGGTGGATAATAGAAAAACCTCACAGAAACCTGTGTGTCCTCTTCCTCAAATTGCAATGTTTTAAAAACGTATTTCAGGGTCTCACTAAATACTGCCCGGATGTCTTTGACAACTTCGGAAGGTGGTGCGATACAGGCATCCATTAGAGCGCTGAGATGGGCAAGATTTTCAAGAAAATATTTTAAAGCCTCATCGTATTTATCTTCCGTTATAAGGGTTGAGGCCAGGTTATCTATATGTTCATCAAGGGTCATATCATCAAAAATAATTGATGATAAAAATATCATTTTTAATTAAATAATTGCTCTGATTACGGATTAATTGTTCGTTTTCGCATGACTTCATAAAACATGATGCCCGCAGCAACAGAAACATTCAAAGAATCAAATTCTGAAACCTGAGGTATTTTGATCCTGGTATCCGCCATTTTCAAAGTTTCAAAACTGACTCCTGTATCCTCCGAGCCCATGACGATGGCGCAAGGTTCGTCCAACCCGACGTCACTGATGTCTGAAGCACCTTGCAAATCCGTTGCATATATTTTTAAACCAAAAAGCTTGCATTTTTCAATCACCGCCTGCATGTTTTTCTCTCTGCATATGGGAATATTGAGAATGGCTCCTGCAGATATTTTGACTGTATCAGCATTCAGTGCGGCGTGTCTTTTGCTGGTGATCACAACGGCATCCATCCCAAAAACCAATGCAGATCTGCAAATCGCAGCCATATTTCGCACATCAGATACCGCTTCGAGCACTGCAATGGCAGGGTTTTTACCCTGGTCAAATTGTAAAGCCAATACTTCTTCAAGATCCTGAAATATGACAGGGCTGATGAATGCTACAACGCCCTGATGGTTTCTGGAACCACATAGCGATGATAACTTTTCATTGGGGACCCTAGACAGTGGGATGTTTCTTTCCTTAGAAATCTTGCGCACTTCTTTCTCGAGCTCTCCTCGCATGCTGTCCAGGACGAAAATCTTTTCTATATCCCTGCCCTGCTGAATGGCTTCCATCAGTGGATTCCTGCCAATTAATACTGTCGAATCTGCCAAAGTCTATTTTTTTGAGTAATGTGAATTGATCAGCTGCAAAAATGAGCCATTTTGTATGATACTTCATCTTCTTATGATAAAATACGCGCTTAATTTGTGTAAAAATGGTTTCAGCCCGGTAAAAAGCACCATTAAATTATTTTTAAAACTGAAAATAAATTGGACGACAATTTTAAAAACGATTTTCCAAAACCGATGTTGAATTAATGAGTTTAGCCTTTCCAAGCTCAAATTAAAGAATATATTTGTATACTGATCGGAGTTGTTCCAGACCAAAACATCGCATTTAAAATTTGAATAAACATCAAAGTTTACGGACTTCAAATTTTATATTTTGACTCTAGTGTTTGAAAATTCTCCGGCTGCAGTACTTTTTTAAGTTGAAAATTCCTTCGTTCCATACTGAAAATTAAACTTCTAACCATCCATTTTATGCGCAAAACGATTTCACTTTTCATTTTTTTAAGTTTGTTGATCTTTGAAATGAATGCTCAGAATTTCGACGAACTCATCGGCGACCATCTGTTGAAAAATGAAAAAAAGTACGGCTTAAACAAGTCAGATCTGAAAACCTTCAGGCTTGAGCATGTCAACAACGTCAATAGAAATGGAGCAGTCACTTATTATTATCAACAGCAAATCAATGACATAGACATCCAGAATGCGATGCTGATTGTAACCCTGGACAAAAACAATAAAATTGTTCACATTGGAAACTCAGCAATAGGCCATCTCAACGAAGTGGTCGTAGAAGACAAGCAGGCCATCAGCGCACCAGAAGCTGCAGTATTTGCAGCCAGAAACCTGGGTATAAAAAATCCGGAAACTCCGGGCATTCATTCAAGGACGAATGCATATCCAGATCAGCTGGAACAAACTTCCTACACCAAAAGCCCTATTGGCGCAGTAAAAAAATACATATTTCACGAAGGCAAGCTCTTCCTAACCCATCAACTTACCATGGAGATGGCAGAAGGGGCTGACTACTGGCAAATCGCCGTTGACGCTACGACAGGGAATGTAATTCAGAAATTCAATCACACGTTGTACTGCCGTCATTCGGACAAAAAATACGCTCATAGCGAAAATTGTTTTTCCCCGGTCAAGCAAATTAATGTTGAAGAGAAGGTCGAAATGGCAGGTACTTCCGCTTATAAAGTCATTCCTTTCCCATATGAAAGCCCCAATCACGGCGCCCATGTTCTGGTGACAGATCCGGCCTTCCCTGAAGCCTCTCCCTTTGGATGGCACGATACCAACGGCGCTGCTGGCCCTGAATTCACCACCACAAGGGGCAACAATGTGAATGCCTTTGCCGATAAAGATGACAATGATTTTGCTGATATTGATACTCCATCACCCGATGGTGGTGATTCATTGGTTTTCAACTATGATTTATTCCAGGATGAGGAACCACTGGCCAATGCCAATGCATCAATCACCAACCTGTTTTACGCAACCAACATGATGCATGACCTCACTTATCTTTATGGGTTTGATGAGGTATCAGGGAATTTTCAATTTAAGAATTATTCCAACATGGGCAGAGGAAATGACCATGTCAATGCCAATGCTTTGGATGGCATGAGCATCACAGATCCTGATAATTTCAACAACGCCAATTTCACCACTCCAACTGACGGCAATCCCGGAAAAATGCAAATGTACATTTGGGACAGGGCGAGCAGCGCCATTCAGGTAACAGAACCAGAAGATATTGGGGTCAATATATCTGAATATGGACTTCCCAGTGGATGGGCAGGACCCATTCCTGAGGCAAATCAGACTCCAGTTATTGGAAATCTTGCACTTGCTATAGACAATTCTTCGTCACCAACGAGACTTTGCAATCCGGCAGTCAATGATCTCAGTGGTAAGATAGCCATTGTCGACAGGGGCGAATGCGATTTTAGTGAAAAGGCATACAATGTGCAACAGAAAGGTGCCGTGGGTTGCTTTATCTGCAATGCCTCAGGAATAAATGGTGGCAATGGCGATGAGTTGTTGAACATGGCAGGAGGAGATTTTGCCAATCTGGTGAATATTCCGGCATTGTTTCTCAAGAAGAGCGATTGCGACAAACTCAAAAATCTCTTGAGCAGGCAAATAGAGATCAACATCAAACTACAGACACCGCAGATGTCAGGACCCAGATATCTGGATGCCTCGTTTGACAATGGCATCATCGCACACGAATACGGCCACGGCATTTCAAACAGGCTCACAGGAGGACCTGGAAATACTTCATGTCTCAACAATGACGAACAAATGGGAGAAGGATGGAGCGATTTTTTCGCTTTGGCATTCACTGTAAGACCCGGAGACGACGGAAAAAACCCTCGAGGCATTGGCACATATGCAGCATCGCAGGCTATTACCGGTTTTGGAATAAGGAGGTATCCTTACTCAACAGATCTCAATGTCAACCCGCAACAATTTGACGATATAAAAGGAACATCAGCACCCCACCCACTTGGTGAAGTCTGGACTGATATGTTGTGGGATTATTTTTGGTTGATGGCTGATAAACATGGTTTTGATCCAGACCTTAAAAACATAAATTCAGGAAATGGCATGGCCATTCAGACCGTGATCGAAGCCTTAAAAATACAAGGTTGCAGTCCCGGTTTTATTGAAGGAAGAGAAGCTTTGATTGCCGCAGACCAAATACTTTTTGAGGGTGAAAACAACTGCCTGATCTGGGAAGCATTTGCAAGAAGAGGCCTTGGTTTTTATTCAGATGGAGGTTCAGCCAATGATCGCAATGATGGAATTCAGGACAATGAACCCTTGCCTACCTGCATTGAAAAACTCAAAATTACAAAAGTGATGCCTGCTGTGACTATTGCAGGTGCAGACATCGTTGTAACACTAAAAACCATCAACCACATCAAAGCAAAAGTCACAGGCGTTTTTGTCGAGGACATCATACCTGAAGGCGCTAGTTATAAAGAAGGATCATCTAATTTCCCTCCTACAGTTGTCAACGATCGCATAAGATTCGAAATTGGAGACATGGAATACGAGCAGGAAAAAGAAATTGTGTATCAAATCACAGCCCCTATTGAGAAATCTCAGACCCTGGCCTTTTATGACATTGATGGAGGAACAGAAGGTTTTGATATTGAACTTAATGAAGGTTTCGACACGTGGGATTTGACCGACACAGGTGCAAAATCAGGACAGTTGGCATTTTTTATTGCCAATATAGCCGAAGCAAACGACCATTCCCTTTACATTCCCACACTTAAGATCGAAGGTGAAAAACCCGTCCTCAGATTTTTCCATAAGTACGACACCGAAGCTTCATATGATGGTGGCATTGTACAATTTTCAAGGGATGGTGGCAATACCTGGAGCGTGGCTTCAAAAGATATGTTCCTCCGTAATGCGCCAAATTCCATCATTTCATACAATACATTGCCTATTCCTTCGCTTTTTGGTTTTAGTGGAAGCAGTGGAGGCAAATACATTGACAGTTATATAGACCTGGAACCTTACAAGGGTGAAGACCTCAGGTTCAGATTCAGATTTGTCAGCGACTCGGCTGCAGCTGCACCCGATGGAGGGTGGTTCATCGACGACATCGAACTGATGGATGTAAAGTATGCAGGCAGTTTAGCATGTATCAATGATCAGACACTAGACAAGGAAAATTGTACCACTGAAAGATTGATCATCATCAACAGTGATGTTGCACTCAGCAATAAGGACAAAACCATTGAAAATTTTGAAATGGTGATGAGTCCAAATCCCACCGATGGCATCATCAATGTAAGTCTCAAATCGCTGTCCAAACAGCAAGCATATATTTATATCAGATCTATTGATGGAAGGGTTTTGCATCAGTTCTCCAGGACATTGTATTCTGAAACCAATCATCTGACTTTGGATATGTCTTCACTTTCCTCAGGAATTTATTTGATGGATGTACAGACAGAGTCAAATGGCAAGCTTGTTCAAAAGTTCATCAAACTGTAATATGGTAGATTTTCAGATAGACGATCTCGGAATAGCCAGGATAAGGTTTGAAACGGCACAACAAAATGCACTCACTTCAGCTGATTTGCAGCAACTCAAAGATAACATTCTTGCATGCAGTGAAAACGAAGCAGTAAAAGTGGTTTTATTGTTGAGTGGAGGCGATCAAAGCTTTTGCGCAGGTGCCAATTTCAAGGAACTGATATCTATAAAGACTGAAGCAGAAAGTAAGGCATTTTTCATGGGTTTCGGCGGAGTGATTTTAGCGATTAGGGCTTGTTCAAAAATCGTGGTCGGCCGCATTCAGGGCAAGGCTGTTGGAGGTGGTGTCGGATTGGCTGCGGCATGCGATTATGTGGTTGCCACTGATGGTGCAGAAGTCAGACTGAGCGAGCTCAACATTGGATTAGGGCCATTTGTGATCGGCCCCATGGTGGAAAGGAAAATTGGTTTGTCCGGATTTACGAGTCTTTCGTTGAATCCGCGCGTGTGGCGGAGTGCGCAATGGGCTGCAGAAAAAGGTTTATACAATGATGTCTACACTGACATTGCAAATGTGGATGCTCACCTTGAAGCTCTGCTACACGATTTGGCAGGCTTGAGCAGCCAGGCCAAGGCGGAAGTAAAGCGCATGTGTTGGGAAGGCACAGAGTCCTGGCCAGAATTGCTGGAAAAAAGAGCAGAAATGAGTGGCAAGCTGCTTCTATCAGAAGATTGCCAACAACAAATTCAATCTTTTTTGGCCAAATCCAAATCTTAAAAATCATAAGACTTTACCAATGATTCAAAAAAAGATATCAAAAAAACAATGCTTTTTGATATCTTTTTGGCACACATAAACGTCATAAGAAAAGACATTAACAAAACAACGTGATGATGAAAAAAATAGCTCTTTTACTCCTATTCTCTGTAGTCAGTTTGACCTCCTGTGATCAAAAACTTTTGGATACCGTGCTCAACAGCGGATCGGGAGTTTTGACCAATGCCGACATTGCCAATGGTCTCAAGCAAGCGCTCGAAAAAGGGGTAGATGCCTCAGTAACTTATCTTTCCAAAGAAAATGGCTATTATGATAGTGTATATAAAATATTGCTTCCGCCAGAAGCTCAAAAGGTCACCTCAAAGCTGAGAGCCATACCGGGATTTGGCAATCTGGAAGAAGAAGCCATCAAAAGAATCAACAAGGCTACAGAAGATGCCGCTTCAAAAGCAGGCCCGATTTTTCTCAATGCCATCACCCAAATGACTTTCACAGATGTCAAGAACATTTTGATGGGTGAAAAAAATGCAGCCACTCAATATTTGCACAATAAAACCTACCAGGCCTTGTACGATGAGTTCAAGCCGGTATTGGTCAATTCGTTGAATAAGTTCAATGCTCTGGATTACTGGTCAGATGCTGTTGGCACCTACAACAAAATTCCTTTTGTCGAAAAAGTAAATCCGGATCTGGCAGACCATGTTGCCAATCAGGCTTTGATGGGCCTTTTTGATCTGATCGAGAAGAAGGAGTATGGCATCAGAACTGACATATCTCAGAGGACAAGCGATTTGCTCAGGAAAGTATTTGCCCAGCAGGACTAAGTCTTTGGTCTTTAGCCTGTTGGCACATTTGCGTTTTGGCACGTTGGCATTTTGGCATATTGCAATTGCGGGCGGTTTCCCTTTAGGGCCAGGGTAGCGGGCGGGTGGTCTTTGGTCTTTGGGTGTTGGTCTTTAGCTTGTTGGCACGTTTGCTTAATGGCGGTTTTGCATATTGGCTTTTGCTAGTTTACTTTTTAGCAATTATGGGCGGGTTCCCTTTAGGGCCAGGGTAGCGCGGGGGCAGCCTTTGGCTAGTTTGCTTTTTTAGCAATTTCGGGGGTTCCGCGATAATCAGCAGAAATATCTGGGTTAATCTGCGGGAAACAAAAGCAGCCATGAAGTACAATGCATTCACGTCGAACACTACATCTCTGCGAAATTCTGCGGAAATTCCAGCGTTCTCAGCGGGAGATACAGCCGCACTCTAAATCCTATTTCTCCAAGCCCTTCAGAAAGCCGTGCAAATCCTCAATATTGTAGACTAGTTTACCCTTAATCGCAAAAATAGGGGTGGCTATAGTGGTCGCCTCAAAGCCTTCATTGAATAATGCCGACCACATCAGTTCTGAATTTTCAGGAGATTCCAACGGCATTTCTATGAAAGGTATATGGTTTTCGTTCATGAAGTTTTTGGAAAACTTACATTTTTCACAGGTCGTTTTTGTAAAGATGATGATGTCGGAAGAAGCAAGTTTTTCACTGACTTCTTCCTTAGTCATTTTGGCCTCCAATGTCTTTTGCCCTCCTGAAACGACTGCATATTGGATTTGATAACCTATGCTCGTACTTTCTCCTTTTTTGGCTATAAGTTTGACAATTTCATAACTGCCTCCTGGTTCAAGAACGAACTCATATGGAGGAGCTGGAGTGATTTTGTATCCAGTAGTTTCAAGCAATAATTTGACGCTGATTTTTTTTGTAGTAGAGTTGTTTTTTCCCACCAGCGTCAGTATGTTGTCATTTTGCTCCTGCACAATCTCAATCTCTTGTTGTCCAATACCCAATTGGAGCATCAGAAAGCAACAAAAAACAGCGGAGGCCATAAATCTTTTCATTCAAAAATATTTGCGGACACAAAGTTAATCAATAGGTCCTTTACCTTGTCTCACCAATTCTATCTCTCCTGAAGTACAATCGAGAACCGTTGTTTCAGAAGGCTCCTTAAGATCTCCGTCTATCACGAAGTCTACCCTACCCTTGAATGCATCCTCAATCTCCTCGACATCGATGACCTCGCGCATCGTTCCCTCCTCAGTACTGAGAGATGTGCTGATCAAAGGCTCACCGATTTCTTCCAGCAAATCCAGGACTATGCGATTGTCCGGAATACGTATGCCTATTTCCTTTTTGTTGTTCTTGAAATATTTGGTGACCGTATTATTGGCATTGAGAATGAAGGTGTAAGGTCCGGGAAGGTACCTTTTCATGGATTTAAAAATGTGGTTGTCATAAGGCAGGGTATGATCTGCCACTTCTTTGAGGTCCTTACATAGCAGTGACAGCTTGGCTTTCTTTTCGCTTTTACCACTGACCTTCACTATTTTTTCTATGGCATCCTTGTTGGACTTCAGACAAGCGAGGGCGTACACAGAATCGGTAGGGATGATGCCAATGCCGCCATTTTTAAGAATCTCGACAATGGTTTTGATGTCTCTTTTGTTGGGGTTTTCAGGATGTAATGTAAATCTTATCATATATGTGGATTTAATTGAAGAATAATGATCAAGTTACTATTTATATATGGATTCTGTGGGAAATTGTGCATCAACATGGAAGTAAGCTCGACAATTGATTTCACACCAGCTATAACGGATTTTTGATACAAATCTTCTGCACTTTCCAAAAATTTTAAAGCCGGTTTGAAGGTCAGAAGTTCTTTGGTCTACAGATTCATCCCACTCACTTTTTTAATGTTGAAAATTTTAACATTTGAATTTTGTCTCTACTTCCCAATCTGGAGAAATTGGCATAATTCTTGATTTTTCAAGGTATCCAAACAGTTTCCAAATAGATTTATTAGTAAAACAAAGTTGCCATGGCTGAGCCATGATGTGGCTTTCAAGATAAAGGTCTTAATTTATTTAAACTACGAAAAGTCGGAATTGTGCATTCAGTTCCGGCTTTTTTTGTTGGAAGATCAGCATATGATTTAGATCATCTATATTTTCAAAAAATCAGTTTAAAATTGCGCCTGTTCACCTGACAACCAGGTGAATGTTTTGTTTTCTTTCAAATCGTTTAAACCAGACCATCCATGGAAGCTACTTCTCTCAAAAGCATAGTTCGCGCCATCTCATTCTCCTTGTTCATCATTTACTTCTGGTTTGGCATCCAGAAATTTTTTCCTCATGTAAGTCCAGCGGAGGAAATCGCCGGAAATACGATCCAAGTGCTCACCTTTGGTTTTTTATCGTTTAAGACTGGCCTGATGATTTTGGCGGTTTGGGAAGTGGGCATTGCTTTCTTTATCTTGTGCTGCCCAACCAACAGGATTGTTATGGGGCTCACCATTTTACATCTGATCTTTACATTTACACCTTTCTTGTTTTTCCCATCGCTCACACTGGGTGATGCCACTGGTAGCCTCACATTGCTTGGTCAATATATTGTCAAAAATCTACTGCTGATTTGTTGTGTCTATTTCCTTTACAAGGTAGGACCCAATTTAAAGGGAAGTTTATATAAAAGAACTACTTAATTTATATCTCAATGGAAATCATAGAGATACGCCCAAGATTTCACTTCAACTCCGATCTAAGCAGAGAACAGATCATAGAAGAAATCAAAGTTAAATTAGGTGGACAAAATTCGATTACGGCAAAATTGGGACATCAACAGGTGACCTTGCAAGTAATGGATCCAGATGAAAAATTCTGGGCTCCTGTGCTTACTCTATATCTCGATAGTGAAGACCACAAAACCCGCATTACCGGTTTGTATGGTCCAAAGCCAGAGGTGTGGATGTTGTTTATGTTCATCTATCTGGCGCTTGGGCTCATTACCATGTTTGTGCTGATCATTGGATTGTCTCAATACAGTCTAGGCATTACCTCCTATATATTATGGCTGATACCATTCCTGCTTGGAGGGGTGTTGGTTTTGTATTTTAGCAATGCCGCAGGTAAACGTCTTGCGCGACCCAAAATGGCTGATCTCCAGGTATTTTATAACAATCTAAATGTATAAACTTTCTCGTCACTGCCTTCTGAGTCCTCCGGTATGAAGAAATAAGATATTGGACCCAGCCGGGTAAAATCCCAATTTGATGTCTTCCAGAATTCCATAAAAAGCTTTTGAAGTATATACCGGATCAAGCGGGAGTTGATATCGGCTTTCTATTTCGTTGATGAAAACAATCAGCTCATCCGGCATTTTTCCGTAGCCACCGAAATGATAATGATTCCGCATCGTCATTCTTTGAGCCAAGGATTCTTCAATTCCAAAAAATTCCTTCAGATGAGTTTCCATCCAGTTGCCTTTTAAGGCCGGATATATAACCAATCTTTCACTTTTTGAAGCCTGCAATAATCCTGCTGCCGTTCCTCCCGTCCCCATGGAAAGGGCGATGAAATCATATGGTTCCGTCAATTCATCATACAATATCTTCAAACCCTCATTTGCATAGACGTTGCTGCCACCTTCAGGAATGATAAAATAACCATCATGTTGATCCACAATCTTTTGAATCTCAGTAGCCTCCAGCTTCATCCGATAAGCTGCCCTGTCCACAAATTGCAAATTGACACCCGATTCCTTTGCATACCGAAGTGTTTCATTGCTGTTGTCATAACCATCACCTCTCACGATCATGGTCAGAGGTATGTCAAACAATCGACACACTCCAGCCATCGCATAAAGGTGGTTGGAATGAGCACCCCCAAAAGATAAAATCCCCTTATAATTTCCTGATGCATAGTGCCGGAGATTCCCCAACAACTTGCGCATCTTGTTGCCGGATATGATCGGATGATTGAGATAATCTTCCTTCACAAAAAGATGAACTCCATATTGCTGGTATATTTCTTCCAACTCCCTGACAGGAGTCGGCAAATCAAATATACTCAGATCAAGACTCACCTAAAACTCTGCATACCTGGACAACAAAAGTGGATCTGTTTCCACTTCTTTAGCTTTTGAAATATAGTCTCTGATTTTAGTCGCCAAGCTTACCGCATTGGCATCAGTGGTATTGTCTTGCAGACCATTGGCCACTGCAGAAAGTGAAGCGACGGACATAAATCTGAGGAAGTTGATTCTTTTCATATCCACTCCTATCTTGTATAATGCATCAGCATACGGTTCAATTTCAGAAGCAGGCAAACCATTCAGATATTCCACAAATGGTCCAAACAATTGATAAGTAGAATAAATGGATTTTGACTCAATCTTATCCATAAACCATTTGCCTGTCGCCGGATCTTCTGACCTTGAATATACTACTCCAAGCCCTCCAAGGATTTGATCAGAATTGACACCTTCGAGTTGTTTGGCATACATGCTGGCTTTCTCAAAATCCAAATCTGTCAGTACGCTCAATGCAGTAGAAAGAACAGTTGGTGTTTTTTCGGTTTTAAAGATCTGTTCAAATACAGGGGTCAGGTCTTCACTCGATTCAGCAAGTTTCGCAATTGCAGCTGCCCTCAGGTCTTTATGACCTCCATACAACGCGAGGCTCTTCAATTTCTCAACAAAATTTTCAACTTCTGGTATTACTTCAATTCCTACCTGCTGAATCAGATAAACTTCATCCCTCAAAGCAACACTTGCCAATCTGTTATAATCGGTCTCCTCACTGCTTGCCAGAACATATATTGCATTCATTCTCTGCCCCGGGTTGGGTGAATACATCAACTCATTGAAGAGGTAGTCGTTTGACTTCTGCTCATTGATTTCAGCCAGGATATCATCCTTACCATCAAGGCTGATGTTGATTGGTGCATTTTTGACATCAGCAATGGTAATGGTATCGTGTTGGTTTTCTACCCAAACCTTTTCCATTCTTACACTTCCGTCGGCATTATAAATGGCCATTTCAAATGGTATTTTAAAATAACCAACCGTTTGATTTTGGGTGGTAAACACACTGAGTGATTGTTGCTCCGCGTCATATATATATTCAACATCGATTTGTGGATGACCTTCTCTCAGGTACCACTGGTTAAAAAACCAATTCAAATCTTCACCGGTTACGTCTTCAAATGCCATTCTCAGCTCATCCACTTCAACAGCCGTGTATGCATTCTTTTTTAGGTAGTGGTTGAGTGCGGCAAAAAAAGCAGCATCGCCAACATAAGTCCTCAACATGTGCAAGACCAATCCGCCTTTGTTGTAAGAGTGCGAATCAAACATATCCTCTTTGTCATTGTAATGGAAGTGTATCAAAGGATGCACATTTCCCTGCTGGGCATCATTGACATATGCCTGCATTTCATTCAGCCTGTGCAAATCGGCTTTATCTTTTCCGTACTTATGCTCCAACCATAAATACTCTGCATAATTCGCGAAGCCTTCGTTCAAGGTCAGGTTCGACCAGCTTTCACAAGTCACCAGGTCGCCAAACCAGTGGTGGAACATTTCATGCGCAACAATGCCATCATTATCGTCATCAATCAGTTCGATGTCAGTTTTTTGTATAAAGTCGCCAAATAAAACAGCTGTCGTATTTTCCATAGCCCCTGATACATATTCTCTGGCGGTGATCTGTGCAAACTTATCCCATGGATAAGGATAATCCAGGATGGTTGAAAAATACTCCAACATTTCTGGAGTATGGTTGTAAATCTTTTTAGCATAAGGCTCAAACTCAGGCTCTACGATATAATACAATGGTATATTTCTCCATTTGTCTTCTACCCATGCGTATTCGCCGATGGCCATCATAAATAAATATGGAGCATGAGGCTTGTCCAACTTCCAGGTATCTGTACGCAGACCACCTTCCTTTTTAACAGAAGATATTTTCGTTCCGTTGGAAAGCGTTGTAAATTTATCTGCTACCGTAATGGCAATTTCCTGTGTACACCTTTCATTGGGTTTATCAATGGTAGGAAACCACCTGCTGCTGCTTTCTGTTTCTCCCTGAGTCCAGATCTGCTGAGGCAACAATGGGTTGGTACCCGAAGCGTTGATAAAATACAATCCTTTATCAGAAGTGATGGCTTCACTGCCACCTATAGGACCTTCATTGGGTTTTGCTATATAACTGATGCTGATCTTTAAGGTGTCTTTTCTGGTGTAAGTCTTTCCCAGTTCCACTGTCAGCTTTTCACCGTCATATCGATATTTGAGTTCGTTTTTCTGTACGGATACAGTTTTGATTTCAAAGCTTTTTGCATCAAGCTCCAGCTCGGTCTGATCGTAAAAAAGAGGCACCAAGCTCAGATCCGCCTTCCCAATCAGCTGTTCTTTTTCCCAATCAAAAGACACATCAAGTTTGGTATGCAACAAATCAAAAGTCCTTTTGGCAGAAGCTCTGTATGGGTTAACCGGTTCAGGAGTTTCCTCTGCAAATTGCGGGTCGAAACCATCTATTACCATGGTATCAAAAACCACCTCCTCAATATCATCGGCTTCATCATTTGTATTTACCGATAAATCCTCCATGCTTTTTTGGGTTTTGCAGGAGAGAATTCCAAAGGCACTGAAACTTAAAATAGAATAAGTTAAAATATTGTTTATTAAAGCTTTACGCATTGTTGAATATTATAAAAATGAAGATTTTTCTTTAAAATAAAAATAGACAAATAATGTACTCATTATAAAATGTGTAATGAATGCATATGGTTCAGCTGCTACTCCCAATTCATAAGCCTGATACATTTTCAAAGCTATAATGAGGTGGTAGGCTAAAAAAGACAATGTCAAATATTTGAGGATTGGTCCGGGAGAATAATGCTTAAAAACCAATAAGCTGATGCCTCCCAGAAACAGTACTGCAACAATAAATAGCTGTAGCAAATGGATGTAAGCCGGCGAAGCCCCTTCCATATCAAACAATGCGTCGGATTTTAATAAGAGGTATAATCCACCTCCTATTTCTACCAAAGCATTGATCATAAACAACATCCTCAGATTCATTGGTATGGAATGTCTATTCTTCTGTTTGAACCCCATTGTTGTGGAATCCAATTGGATTAAATCCGGTATTGTTTTTTACCGGTTGGTCATCATCAAAATCCTCCCATTCGGTAATGTCCTTGAGGAACAATTCCATATGTCTGATGATGAATGATTTATTCAATTCGTCGGGTCTAAGTATTTCTATGGTTTTAGGTGGTTTGGGATCGCCATATCCTTCGATGTACGGACTCATCAGCATCACCATGATTTTTCCGTTGAACAGTTGCTGGTAAATAAGCGCGCCATTGTTTTTGACCATAGTCCGCTTTACACCGGAATCCTCAAGACTTTCACTGATACCACTGCTGGATTTTCCTAAATCGAGAATGACAGCTTCAAGATTTTCTATATTCTCCTGAAATTTTACATCAGCTTTTAATTCAGCTGCAGCAATGATTTCATCAAGGCTTTCTTTCAGTAAAGGTTTGATTGTGGCTGGCCATTGGTGTCTGTAATCTTCGGTATTTTGGAGTACATGTTTATACGCGTTGGCTTTCACCAGAAGAGTACCTAAATCTATTGCCATTTGAATTTTATAAAATGAACGTGAAACTAGAAAAAAAGATTGGTAAATGGCTAAAAAACTTATTTTGAAAGGCAAATTTCCTAAGCAGACAA
Organism: Saprospiraceae bacterium; assembly: GCA_020436935.1. Taxonomy (GTDB): domain Bacteria; phylum Bacteroidota; class Bacteroidia; order Chitinophagales; family Saprospiraceae; genus JADKBO01. Next base: position 18,278 of record JAGQWX010000017.1, on the reverse strand, counting down.
TTGGTATATCTCTTTTAATTCGAAATTTACAATTTGTGCATGCATTAAAATGACAGAGGGCTAAAGTGTTACACCTTCAGCCCTAAGTACATTTAAATCAGCAAACCTTTTAATGTTCCTATGGAAATTAATTTTACTTCGGGGGAATTTTCACACCATTTTTGCTCCCTGCATATTTTGATTTGCAGGACAAAAATCTTGTAAGATTGTGCTTTACCTCAGCAGGTATTGCATTTGTATTTTTGACAGAGCATTGGATAACTCTACATCAATTGTGTTGTCTACATTAGAATGTGTTGGAGATGAAGTCACATCATGATTCAATTCGTTTTGAACTTCTGAAAACAAATTGCTGTAGTAGCTGGTCTTATTGGCATCCTTTGTGCTGACAGCTGCTTTTGATCCGTGGAACTTCACTGATTTTTGGAGCTTGTTGATTTCAAAGAAATTGGAAACTAACGTTGGATTATTTTTCACGTCAACAGATGCATGCAAAGACTGCTCTCCGAACATCCAGTTCATTATTTTAGCATGGTTGGTTTGACCAAGGTTTGTGATGGTCCAATCGCTGTTAATACCATATATCGTAGGATATTGATCTACCTGGTAAATACCGAGTAATTCTGCATCTTCTTCTGTAAGATTGATGATCGGATAGTTGAGCATTGCAGTCCAGTCTCCCATCGAAGAAGAATTGCAATTTTCGTCACCTTCTATACAAGCTGTAGATGTGTTGAGATCAGACTCGATGTAAAGTACAACCAAGTTGTTCAAGCCTTCTTCACCATAAAGCGTATTGATGTCGTTGAGGGTCTGGCTATAAGCATATTTCCAGCTTGAAGGTGACCATGTGGCTCCAAAATTTACGATGACTTTTTTACCCTGAGCGATCATTTCAGAAAGTGAATGATGCTGTCCATTGATGTCAGTAAGATTAAAATCTGCAGCTACAGCGCCTGTATTCAGCGCAGCTCTGACATTCAAAGCTAAAAATAAAAACAATACAAAAACAGAGCACGTAACTTTTCCTCTCATTGCGGGATAATGTTAATTTAAATTATACTAAAAAGTATATGCTCAGGGGATGGGGAATTGAGATTATCTATTTGAATAAGGGGGGATACTCAATCTGAAGCAAAAATATCGGAATAAATTCATCAAGCAAAATATTTGATCTCTTTTTGTCAAAAAAACTTTAAAAAAAGTGGAAATACAGGGTATTCCCTGATGAATAATTCCGATATTTTATTATGTTATATATGAAACTTTGTTTTAATATAATCTGTCTTACAACAACTTACATACATGAATATTTGCTATAACAAAAATACTCAGATGTCTCAGCCGGGATGATAAATGAAATATTTTATCTGAGTTCCGGAAATACTTTAACGCATTCGAAAATCTGCCGCAAAGGTAAAATTTTCTAAAAACCACGCAAGACTTCCCTCCAGACACTTCAGATTTTGGTTGCTGCTTAAAATTTATGGAACCTGTTGAAACATGCTTCCTCAAGCATGGCTCTGTCGTCCGGGTGAGCGATATTGATCAATGCCCTGGCCCTTTGTCTGAGATTCTTTCCAAATAAATAAGCAGATCCATATTCAGTGACGACATAATGCACGTGTCCCCGACTGGTTACCACTCCGGCTCCGGGATTGAGTGTTGGCACAATGCGCGGCACTCCTTTGGCGGTACGGCTGGTGATGGCAATAATGGGTTTACCTCCTACACTCAAAGCAGCTCCCCGCATAAAGTCCATCTGACCACCTATGCCGCTGTATTGTTTGGTACCAATACTGTCTGAACATACTTGTCCGCTGATGTCCACTTCAATGGCACTGTTGATGGCTACCACCTTTGGATTCCTTCGGATCACATGCGGGTCATTAACATAATCAATATCAAGGAATGTGAAAGCAGGATTATCGTCTATGTAATCATATAGTTTTCGGGTGCCGATGGCAAAGCCGGTTACTGTTTTATATGGGTGAATTACTTTTTTGCTGTTGTTGATCACATCATTTTCAAATAATGGAATGATTCCATCGCTCAGCATTTCCGTGTGGATGCCCAGGTTTTTATGTCCTGTTAACTTTTTGAGTACAGCATCGGGAATGGTACCTATGCCCATTTGTATAGTACTTCCGTCCTCAATCATTTCTGCAATATTGGCACCAATCAGCAGTTCGGCATCCGCCACCTTTGACCCATAATCCACCTCCGGCAATTCTGCCTCGTGGTATACCATTTTCGCAAATCTGGTAGCGTGGATGATACTGTCGCCATGGGTTCTCGGCACTCGTGGATTTACCAGTGCAATGATATGTGTTGCATTGTTGACCGCACTTCGAGCTATGTCTACACTCAATCCGAGGCTACAATAACCGTGTTTATCGGGAGGACTCACCTGAACCAGTGCAACATCCAAAGGCAATATTCCTCTGTTGAATAAATCCGGAATATCACTCAGGAATACCGGCATATAGTCCGCCCTACCCTCATTCACAGCTTTGCGAACCGGTTCGGACACAAACATACAATTGAGCTTAAAATGCCCTTCAAATTCAGGTCTGGCCACGGTTATATCGCCCTGGACCGTGATAAATACCATTTCAACATCGCGCAGCCTGTCTTTCTGAGCACCCAATTCTTTCAATAAAAACAATGGAGTCTGAGCACTTCCATGCACATAAACCCTCATACCGCTTTCAATGATGGACAGCGCATCTGCTGCCGATACATACTTTATATTAGGAAACATATATTGATTTGAATATTTTAATTTAGAAAAATTACAGTTTACAACTAATGAGCATGACAACCCGGTTCATGGTGATCCAGGGTCTAAAACTAGTGTCCATACAAATAAAATCATTTTTCGATAATCAAACATCATCCTCATTTCGAAGACAAAATTATGCAGTATTGATTTTGATCATGGATGACGGAAATGAGGTGCGGAGGTGACAAAGATCATTTATTAAATGGAGGAGGGAGGTTGGAGGACGGAGATGGGAGTAAGGAGATCAGAGATAGGAGATTGAAGCTAACAGCTAATAGCTAAGGTCTAACAGCTTACAGCTAAGAGCTAAATTTATTTGTAAGGTTGAATGATAAAATCAAAAAAATTGTCATTATTGACACTGATTAAAACATCAAAGACATCGATAAAAAGATTCATGTCGATCAAAATCAATGAAAAGAAGAACATTCAATACATCAATGCTGGGTTTGGTAAGTATGATGCCCCTGGCCAATACAATACATCTCATGGAAGATAAAGACAAAAAGACCCCTTTGCTTAAAGCAGGTGATATGGTAGGTGTTGTAGCTCCATCTGGTCCAATCAAAGACGACCGATTTGAATATGTCGCAGAAAATCTAAATCAATTGGGCCTTGAACCGGTCTTTGGAAAATATATACGAGGCAAAAGTGGATTTTTGTCCGGCACGGATGCAGAAAGGCTTGAAGATTTGCACAGCGCCTATGCAAACAAAGACGTCAAGGCCGTATGGTGTCTGCGGGGTGGTTATGGCACCACCAGGATTCTCGATCAGATCGATTATAAGCTCATCAAAAAAAATGCTAAACCATTGATCGGCTACAGTGACATAACTGGTCCATTGCTTTCCATATACCGAAAGACCGGTATCATGGGCTACCACGCCACTATGCTTGCTTCCAAGTGGTCGGAATTCACCCTGGAGCAAACCAGGGTCATGCTTTTTGGTGAGAAAAATGAATTCCAATTTGAGCCTATTCCTGAAGGGGAAAGAACAGATGGAGAATTTGCCTACACCATTGTTTCCGGGAAAGCTGAAGGCAAACTTATTGGTGGAAATCTCACCCTTCTCGCTTCCATGTGCGGCACAGATTTCCTGCCAAAATTCAAAAACAAACTAGTATTTATTGAAGATGTTGGAGAAGAACCCTACCGCATCGATCGCATGCTCACACAGCTCAAATCAGCAAGTGATTTGGAAGAAGCCGCAGGATTTGTGCTCGGCATTTTTAATGACTGTAATCCCGAAAATGCAGCATTTTCTTTTTCATTAAAAGAAACCCTCACTTCCCAGTTTTCCGCAATTGGCAAACCAACATATTATGGCGCTCCCTTTGGCCATATCGATAAAATTGCGCCTATTCCTTTGGGTGGGGAAGGAAGCATTGATGCGGATAGGAAATTATTGTCTGTTAAATGTTAAAAGTTAAAGGTTAAAGGGAAATTTGTGGGGTCTAAGTGAAGTCAAAGGTGGTCTTTGGGTTTTGAGCGTATTGGCTTTTTGGCATATTTGCGTATTGGGGTTTTAGTTTTTTGGGTTTGGGAATTTTATCTAATTTATGACGTATATGTCACATTTACTACACCTTTCTTAGAGCTTCCATTCATAATTAATTCATGACGTATATGTCACATTTACTACATCCTTTTTACACGAATTTACATTCGTAATTAATACAATTTAGGTGGCTGAGCGAAGTCGAAGCCAGCGAAGTCGAAGCCAGTCTTTGGGCCTTGGGTGTTGGTCTTTGGAAGAAATTGCGTTTTAGCATTTTGGCATATTAGCAAATTGGCGTTTTAGTTTTTTGGCTTTTGGAATTTTAGCCTAATTCATGACGTATATTTCACATTTACTACACCTTTCTCAGAGCTTCCATTCATAATTAATTCGGTACAGGTGGCTGAGCGGAGTCGAAGCCAGCGGAGTCGAAGCCAGTCTTTGGTCTTTGGGTATTGGTCTTTGGAAGAAATTGCGTTTTAGCATTTTGGCATATTAGCAAATTGGCGTTTTAGTTTTTTGGCTTTTGGAATTTTAGCCTAATTCATGACGTATATGTCACATTTACTACACCCTTTTTAAAAGAGTTTACATTCGAAATTAATACGATTTAGGTGGCTGAGCGGAGTCGAAGCAAGCGAAGTCGAAGCCAGTCTTTGGTCTTTGGGTGTTGGTCTTTAGCTGAAATTGCTTTTTTGCATTTTGGCGATTAGGCATATTAGCAAATTGGGAATTGATTTTTTCATCATAATTCACAATAATTCATGACGTATATGTCACATTTACTACATCTTTTATTACCAAGGTTTTAATTCGCAATTGAATTAATTATTTCAATTACCCAATTATTATTTTCAGGAAGGATAATCAACACATTGGAATTATCTTTTTCTGATTCCATTTTTACTCCTTTTGCGTCGTCAATGTGGAGATCAATTCCAAACAATGACGGATTCTTGGAGGAATAACAATTGTATCTTTTTAAAACTTTAGCATTAATGGTTTGATTGATAATCCTTTGTGGAAATAAGCCGTGAATTCCGAAAATCAATCTTATCTTATTTTTACTGCGATAAGATGTAGTGTAAATCCAAATTTCATGTCCGTCTTTTTTTAATAATTTAAACAATTCTTTGGTTCCCTTCCTGAGTGGTTCTAATCCCAATAATTTTCCTAAAATATTTGATTGTTCACATTCAAATGAATTTGAGGAAGGAATCAAAGTATCGTCGAGATCAAAACTTATAATCAAAGAATTAATGATTAAGGATAAATGGAGAATTGTTAACGATTAAAGTGAAATTATTAGTGGTGAATTAATTATCATTAAATTTATTTTTAGCAGGAAATCTCGATCAGTTTTCTAATCATCCCCACACCTTTCTGCAGCTGATCTTTTGAAATAAATTCGTCGGCCTTATGCGCCTGGTCAATGTCTCCGGGTCCGCATATGATGGCCTCAAATCCAGCTCTTTGAAATTGTCCAGCTTCGGCAGCATAGGCAGCTGATTTTATGGCATGATTGCCGGTGATGGTACGTATGAGCTCAACTACCCTACTCTCTTCCGGTGTATCCAGAGAGGGAACTTCGTCGTGGATTTCTTCATTGACGATGCGGAAGTCAGGGAATTTTTGTTGGCAAATGACCTCCCTCTCTCTGCAAAAGGCTTCAAACTCTCCGAAGAGGCCAGCAATGGAGTCCATAGGAATGTTTCTGATTTCCCACATGAAGGAAGCACTGTCACTTACTATATTGAATTGTGTGCCGCTTTTTTCAAATGTACCTACGTGAAAAGTAGTGTGTGGAGGCACAAACCTGTGGTCGATGTGACCATTGCCGATCAGCTCATGCATCTTATCCTCCAGCCAGGTGATGAGCCTTGCAGACTCGTGGATGGCACTCACTTTCTCCATGATTTTACTGCTGTGGGCATTGATGCCATTGAGGCTCGTTTTATACACCACAATGCCTTTTTGACAATTGAAGCCATGGAGCATGGTTGGTTCGCCAATGATGGCAAAGGCAGGTTTTTCTTCGTAATAATCGCGCATATGGTTGGCCAGCATTTGGCCGGAGCGACAACCGATTTCTTCATCGAAGGAAAGCGCCAGATAAATGGGTCTTTTCAAATCGGCCACCATCATTTCAGGCACCAAAGACAAACAACAGGCAACATATCCTTTCATGTCGCTGGTTCCCCGCCCATACAGCTTTCCATCGCCCGGATCAGTCAATTCAAAAGGAGGATAAGTCCAGTCCTGGCCATCCACAGGCACCACATCCATATGACCCGAAAGAATGACCCCTCCGTCAATCGCCGGACCTATCCGACAATGGATGCAACGTTTGGTTTTCTCCTCATTCCATACATTGACAAAAGCGACGCCATTCTGCGTCAGATAGTTTTCAATCCAGCTTGCGATACTGCTATTGACCTGGCCTCCAAGGACAGGAAATGAAATGAGGTGATGGAGGATTTCTGTAACGTTCATAAAAGGACTTTGGGCGAAAGATAGGGGTTTTGAACTTTCAGCAACCAAAGATTCTTCATTTTATTTAACTTTAGAAATCATAAAGACTTGCCGAAAAATAAGAATTATCTGACTTAATTATTAACATCGGATCTGCAATATCAATACAATATGAACAATTTCTCCTTCCTCATTTTTATATCCTGCATCATTTGCACAAGCTCAATGTGCTTGCCATCAGAATACATCATTGACGAACAAAACTTATCCATTTGGGATGAAAGCACAGGAAAAAGATACCTTGATGTTGACAGGATTAATAATATTCCGTCAGGGTCTCAAGTATTAAAATTAAAAAATAGAGATACTATTTTTATTAAATCAGATGAGGAATTATTGCTCAAATCAGGATGGAAATTGATTGGATTTACTGGCGATGAACATTTAACAAAGGAAAGTTCGATCCAAAATTCGGCCATTAAAATTGTTAATCAACAATCTATTCTCATTGATAACTTTAGTCTGAGTATGGAAAAATACGTCAATTCCAAATACAGTCACGGACTGATAGATATTGAAAATGAATGGAAATCAGGCAAAGCTCCAATCATCATTAAAAGGCTTCAATTAAAAAACCATTATTCAGCCATTTGGATAAAAAAAGGGAATCATATTCGTATCGATAGTTGTCATTTAGAGGGCAATGCACATCAGATACAACTCGGGCATTTGGGTGTGAATCCGGTTGAATTACATAAATATAAGGTAGATGATGTCAGCATTAAAAATTGTAAAATAATCAACAGTTTAGGTGGAAATTCCAATGGAATCAAAACCTTGTCAAATTGCACAGGAATATTGATTGAGTCAAATTTAATATCCAACAACGTTCAGGATGGTATTGATTTGTATCCCGGTGGTGTAGATGTAATAATTAGAAACAACACCATTGCCAATAATACAATCCACGGTGTTGAAGTAAAAATGTATAAGGATTATTTACCTGCTCAGACCGGCCAAATAAAAAATGTAATCATTTCCGGCAACCACATTTTAAATAATGGAAATTCAGGAATTTTATGTTGGGACTCCATTGGCGTACCGTATTACCCGACAGGAGTCTCAATTGAAGAAAATAAGATTGATTCTAATGGCTACTATGGTATTTGTTCATTCTTCCCTGTCAGTATTCAAAGAAATATATTGTCAAAAAATGGGCTTCAAAAAAATTTAACCCGGCCTACAAACCCTGTTGGATATACTGGCATTTTACTCTTAAACGGAAGACCTAACGAATCATATCATATAAATGGCAACCAAATCATTGATCAGGCTCCGATCAAAGGCATAAACACAACGTACTCACTTACAATTTCCGGCATATTATCTCCAGTAGAATTAACCGGAAATAAATTTATTATATCAAATCCTAAAGATACTATTCTTTCACAAGCTAAATATGGTCTGGGAATTGTGAATAGCAAAAAACATGTAGACACTTCCAAAGTCATCCATAACAACTATTTCAGTTCAGGTTTTATAAAAAATATTGTAGTTCAGTAATGCTTTAATTTGCATCACACTTTATTCAATGTTCATACTCATTAAAAATATACGAGACGCAAAATTAACCAGTCTTTCTCCATATGACATATAATACGGATTTACAGAAATCCTTCACTTGCATAAAACCAGGCATTTAAAATCAGCACAAATCATTGATTACCTGATATTTAATAAAATTCGCAATCCAGTCAATCCAGAATAATCCTTGCATAAAACCCTTGTGTCAAAACTCAAATCAGTAAGCTTTTTTCCATTCGATCAATCAAAACATCCACTGGATAAGTACAAAGACACCATGGAATAACAATCAATCATCTTTGTTTCATCATATTAATTAAAATCAAAAAATCATGAAACAATTATTTTTTATAACAGTCATCGTACAATTGTTTGCTAGTGGATATTATTTCAAAAATGAGGACGAATTCAAATACAAGCTACCTGAAAACGTCAGTGATTCGTTGCAAATCATGGAAGTCATTTCCGGAGAATCCAAAGCATTTTGGGACAAAGATTATGAAGCATTTGCTTCTTATTGGGTCCACAGTCCGTATGTGAGAACGATGGGTTGGTGGAAGGATGGCGGAGTAACCGTCGTCAAAGGGTGGGAAGAAAGGAGCGCCCGTACCAAGGCACATATGGAGGCAAGTCCTGAGCCCAATCCCACAGCCAATAATGTCCGCAGAAAAAACATCAATCTGCGCATTTACAAAGATGTTGCATGGCTCACATTTGATCAGTATGGAGAAGATACAGGCGACAGTTTGATGGATATGGCAGGCCTTAGCAGAGAAACCAGAATTCTTGAAAAACACGAGGGTAAATGGAAGATTGCTTATGTCGGCTGGCTTCTGGAAGACAAATAAAGACCACATTTAAATCATTAAACATTAATTAACTCCTCAGTTATGAGAAAATTTATTGCAGTGGCAGTATTGCTGTCACACCAGATTCTTTTGGCCCAAAATGTAGGCATTGGCGTCTCCGAACCACAAGAAAAACTCACCATTGCAGGTGGTCTTATGCTGGATGTAAATCAGGAAGGCAACGGATTTCTGGATTCCTTTGCGCTTGTCTACGGCCATGAAAGAAATGCCGGCATTGCATATCACCCTGTCAATGGAATGCGCTTTTACACCGGCGGTCAATCCAGATTTACTATAACACCCAATGGGCATGTCGGCGTTGGTACTACTTCTTCCACTTATAAATTCAACGTCAATGGCAGTATGAGGGGCAGTACTATTCATGGACAAAATGCTGCTTTTGGAAACAGCAATTTATTCGACAATGATGCTCAGATCAAACTTCAGGTCACCGATGGTTACAGTCATTTTGGTGGTAAAGTTCGCATCAATAATCTTAATAAAACCAGTGAAGAGTTGCATGTCAAAGGCTTCTCTATTTTTGATGGATTGACAATCCAGAAAGGTGAATCAAGGATGGATTCTGTGATTATCAATGATCGATTGGGCGTTGGTGCTTCCGCCGGAGGATATCAGTTCAGGGTTTGGGGAATTTCCAGAATGGAAGACCTCGGCTTGGGTGGCGGACCGAGTGGATATAAGCTGAGGGTTTATGGCGATGCCAGAATAGATTCTTCTTTCAGGGTCGATGAAAGTTTTGCTGTTGGAGGCAGTGTTGATTTTAGCAAAAAACTCAGGGTCAAAGGCGGAGACAGCAAGTTTGACGGAGATGTGATCATCGACGGAAATCTTGAGGCCGATAAAATCAATGACCATGGCGTAGTAACCAGCAATGGTAGTTCTCAACTGCAAATAGGCTTTAATTCTAAAAGCGTAAATCTGACTATGGGCCCGGGCGTTCGCTTTGATTATGAATGCAACATTGTAGATTTTTCGGGAAGCGCAGACAATGTGCGGGTTTCTATCTCCCAATTCATACCAGACCCCCACCCTGACTATGTCGACTGGTCCTATGTAACCATGGCCCCACACAGTGTTGACGCATCAAATAATACCTGCCTCATAAGATTTACCAACCAACACAATGCCCAGGTAAAAATCAAAGGAACCCTCTACATCATGTCAGTAGCAAGGCTTTAATGCATAGAAGCATGGGTTGCATAGAGGCATGGGTTGCATAGAGGCATGGATAGCATGGATGGTATTCACTCGTACCCATTCAAATCGCCCTTATTAGCCCACCTGAATTGCCTGCCTGAATTGCCTGCCTGAATTGCCTGCCACTTCAGTGGCAGGTCAACAAATAATATTTATAATTTCAAAATACAATTAAAATGAATGAACATCAAATTCTAAAAATCAAAAATTCATGGTCCATTATTTCTTTAAATCATAAAGAAATTGGTTTGGCATTTTATAACCGATTGTTTGAAATGGCTCCCGGAGTGAGGCATTTATTCAAAGGAGACATCCATACCCTGGCTGGAAAACTCACAATGATTCTGGCGTATGTGGTTTCAAAGGTAGATCGGTATGAAGAGATCATAGATAAGGTCAGGCATCTTGGCCAAAGGCACAATGTTTATGGTGCAGCCCCTGAACACTACGATGTCGTCGGAGCATGTCTTATTGCAACCCTTCGCGAAGCACTGCAGGATCAATGGGACGCAGAAACAGAAAAAGCATGGGTCACCGCTTTCACCATCATCAAACAAAATATGCTCGAAGGACAGATGGCAGAAGTCTAAGTAAATAATGAACAGAAAACACCCCAAACTTGCATTCTAACCCCAAAATTACTTTCCAAAAAATCAAACAACAGCTGTGGCAAAGCCACGGCTTTTGTTTTTTAGAAAAGCATTTATTTACCCCCCTAATTACACGCCACAATGGCTCATGTGGTTCACATTGTTACCATCAACTCCTCAATCTCCTGCTTCAACAACCAGTCCTTAGGAAATTCAGATCGCAGTATGTTCATAATTTTGGATAAACTTTCCGGCTTTACCTCATACGTCTCCCTCATGGTGGCTACCTCAGCGTACAAAGCCTCCAGCTTTAATCTTTGTGCTGACTTGGGGATTGGCTGAGATACATTGTCTTTTTTGCGTTCAGGAATTGGAAAAGAATACATGTCTGCAGCACCAGCAAAGGCGGAAATGATTTCACTGCCCACCGCCATGTCGTAAATGCCTGCCTCCGGACCAAAAAGCAATTGGTCATGGTACTTTACCGTACAATTTTTGAAACTGATCATGATGATTTTGCCCATAAGGGTTCTGATACCGGTAATGACTTCACCGGCAACTTCAATCCCCCCTTCAAATTTCAATACAGTGTATTGGCCTTCCCTGATTTTATAGGCTTCCAGGTCTGTGGGCGACATGCCTTCAATGGGGATATTGATGTTTTGTAATTTTCCGACGGGTGACCCAAAACCCTTTGGATGTTGCAAGATGCCGTGTCCAATCAATTCTTTCTCGTGGTGTGATAAGGCAGTTGGACCGTTGGTTTCTACATAAATCAGCCTGCAGTATTTATCCTTGATCAGCTTAGAAAATTCGCCGGATACCTGGATGCCGGTATTGTAAGTAATGGTTCCCAATTGGCGGGAATGGATCAACTGTTCAATGCCTTCTGCCCCACCCCTCCTAATGGCCATCTGATTGGCAAACTCTTCCAAAACAAAGCTGAGGTGTGCAAAATCAGGGGTCACAAACAATTGGGGTTGTGGTCTTGTCACATCAAAAGACACGTCGGCAGCATTGACTGAATATGGAATTTTAGCGACCTGGGGCTGAAGACAGGACATAGACTCTCCGATCGAAGACAAAAGGCCGGCGCCATAAATTCTCGGTTTCTCCAGGCTGCCAATCAAGCCGTATTCTACCGTCCACCAGTGCAGATTTTTCAACCTGGACATTTCTGACGGGGAAGATTCATTCAACTGCAGGTGATCAACCAGGGCCTGAGCCTCATCAATGGCTTCGGGTGCAGTGCCATAGGCTTCTTTCAAAATGGCAAGTCTTCTGGTCGCTTCAAACAAGGCATGGTCATTGGCGGAAGCAATGGCCCGGCAGCCTATTTCTCCCAAGCGCCTCAGATATTCTGCATATTCCGGATTGGCAATGATGGGCGCGTGGCCTGCAGATTCGTGGATGATGTCCGGCGCAGGCGTGTATTCAATGTGTTCCAGCTGCCTGATGTCCTGAGCGATCACCAGCACCTTGTACGCCTGAAACTCCAAAAATGCGGCGGTGGGTATGAGTCCGTCCACCGCGACAGCGGCCCATCCTATTTCTTTCAGGATTCTATTCATGCCGTACATCGACGGTATTTTTTCAGGAGAGATGCCCGTCTTTTTGAGGCCTTCCAGATAAGATTCATGGGCAACGCCAGGCAGATGGGCGATGTTTTTGTGCATGACATGTCTCCAAACCGCCTGATCAACGGCCGTATACAGGCTGTAATCCTGATCCAGCACGTATTGCATCAGATGTGGCGGTAAGCGGCTTATGTTTTCATTCAATTCCATGCATCGTAAATTTTTCCGGTATTGATTTAACCAGGTTAAATATGTGCTATCTGGGATTATGTGCATCTATTGGAAAATTCTTCTTTTCATAGTCTTCAATCAGTATACTTCTTAGCTCTAATTCATCAGATGCTTTTGAATTGGGTTCAATTTCTTGCTGCATCAATTCATAAACTCTTTCCAGATAGAGTTCGTATTGAGATTCACTTTTTATGGGACTTATCATGTTTTACAACTTTAACATCAATTTTAGTGTACCCTTCTTAAGCGCCTATTCAAACAATAAATACTATTTTAACCCAAAACCGTATTGATAAGTTTTCCAAATCCAATTTTGGCCTTCCCTGCACCGGCAACACCTTCGAAGATGATGGTATCTCCATCCTCCACAAAAGTACGCGTACTCCCATCCTCAAACATGATTGGATTCTTGCCGCCCCAGGTGATTTCAAGCAGCGAACCAAATGATCCCACATCCTCGCCGGAAATCGTACCCGAAGCCAATACATCGCCAATCCTAAGCTGACATCCATTGATGGTATGGTGGGCGATCTGCTGACCAATGCTCCAGTATATGTTTTTGTAATTGCTCGTGGAAATCAATTTTTTCTGACCTTCTCTGGTTTGAAAATAAACCTTCAAATTTATATCATACAGAAACCTGTTGTCTTCCTGCAAATAGTCCAACGGAGGCGGATCCTGCACATTTGCCTTGACTTTAAATGGTTCCAGCGCCTCACACGTCACAATCCACGGAGACATGGAAGAAAAAAAGTTCTTGCCCAGAAATGGACCCAAAGGCACGTATTCCCAGTGCTGGATATCCCGCGCTGACCAGTCGTTGAACAGCGCATAACCGAATATATAATCCCCGGCCTCATTGGCATCCACAGGTTTTTGCCATTCTGAATCCTTTCCGATGACAGCTGCCATTTCGAGTTCAAAATCGAGTCTTCTGGTGGGTGAAAAATATGGGGTTTCCACACCATGAGGTTTGATCTGCCCCTTTGGCCTTTTGAAGTTGGTGCCCGACACAAAGATGGTGCTCGCCCTGCCGTGATATGCTACCGGCATGTGTTTCCAATTGGGCAACAAGGCATTGGCTTCGTCGCGGAACATTTTACCCACATTCGTGGCATGGGCTTCTGAAGAATAAAAGTCTGTATAATCACCAATGCTGACAGGCAGGTGTAGTTCCACCTCTGCCATCTTCCACATAAAATCATCACGCCTTTGCCAAAGCGCATGCTCAGGAGTCTTCAAAAAATCAATGATAGCCTTTCTTACACCTGAGGTGACCGCTTTACCCAGACCGATAAAATCATTCAAATAATCATTTACAAAGATCCGTCGGTCAAATTTAAAATCATCAAAAAGGCCTTGCTCCCAAAGAAAAGCCAGATCTATGACCTCATCGCCGTACGCACTGGCCATCCTTTTTTCACCTCCTTTTCCATTAGAAAATATACCAAAGGGGATGTTGTGGATAGAAAAATCAGAGCCTTCTACGATATCCATGATCTGAAGTATTTTCCATCATCGATTTTCAGGGCTTCCTCTGTGAGCATCAGTGGTTTGAAGGTATCGATCATGACGGCCAGTTCTTCGGTCTTGGTTTGCCCTATGCTGCGTTCATAAGCCCCTGGCGCAGGTCCATGGGGAATGCCTCCGGGATGCAGGGTTATGTGTCCTTTTTTGATGTCATTCCGACTCATAAAATCACCGTCCACATAATAAATCAGTTCATCGGAATCAATATTGGAATGGTGATATGGCGCAGGGATGGACAGTGGATGGTAGTCGTACAACCTCGGTACGAAGGAACACACCACAAAAGCAGAAGTCTCAAAAGTCTGGTGCACAGGCGGTGGCTGATGTAATCGCCCGGTGATGGGTTCAAAATTGTGGATGGAAAATCCATACGGGAAATTGTATCCATCCCAGCCTACGACATCAAAGGGATGGTGGCCATATTCCACATCATAACAGATGCCTTGCTTTTTAATCTTGATGATGAACGTACCCGTCTCGTCGATGGTCTCCAGATCGCGCGGCAATTTGAAATCCCGTTCGCAATATGGGCTGTGCTCCAGGAGCTGACCAAAGTGATTTCTGTACCGCTTTGGCGTATAAATGGGTACAAAAGATTCTGCAAAAAGCAATCGGTTGGCTGTCGTGTCAAACTCCATCTGATAGATCATGCCCCGTGGAATGATGAGGTAGTCGCCTTCCTCAAAATGAATCTGGCCGAGCTGCGTTTTCAATCTGCCCTTGCCTTCGTGGACAAACCAGAGTTCATCTGCGTCTGCGTTTTTAAAGAAATACGGCATCTTTTCTCCGGTTGGAGATGCAAGACCTATGTAAATGTCCTTATTGACAAAAAGCGTTTTTTTGCTGTCCAGGAAGTCGGAAGCACTTTCGATTTGAAAACCGTGGAGCAGTCTGGCTTTGATGTCTTTTTCAATGGCAACCTTGGGCGTCAGATCTTTTTGTCCCACAATATTTTGCACCATGGTGGGGCGGTGGATGTGATACATCAATGTAGACATGCCATCAAAACCAATGGTGCCAAAAAGCTGTTCGTAGTACAAGCTGCCGTCTTTCTTTCTGAACTGCGTATGTCTTTTCGCAGGTATCTGACCTAAACTGTGGTAAAATGGCATGGCTTACAAATTTCCTCTTAATTCCTGTTCACGCTCGAGCGCTTCGAAGAGTGCTTTAAAGTTACCTTTTCCAAAGGATTGTGCGCCCCTTCGCTGGATGATTTCGAAAAAAAGTGTAGGCCGGTCTTCAACGGGTTTGGTAAATATTTGGAGCAGGTAGCCTTCCTCGTCCCTGTCCACCAATATGTTTAGGGCCTTAATTTGGTCAAGGTCTTCCCTGATGTCTCCTACCCTTTCCACCAAATCATCATAATATGTTTCCGGCACATGGAGGAATTCCACACCGCGTTTTCTCAGTTCACTTACAGTAAAAATGATGTCGTTGGTAGCCACTGCGATGTGTTGGACTCCGGCGCCTCTGTAAAAGTCAAGGTATTCTTCAATCTGGGATTTCTTTAGTCCGTCGGCGGGTTCATTGATTGGAAATTTGATGTATCCATTTCCATTGGATACTACCTTCGACATCAGGGCAGTATATTCTGTGGAAATGTCTTTGTCATCAAAGGTGACCAGGAGTTTGAAACCCATCACTTCCCTGTAGAAATTGACCCAGTCATCCATTTCCCCCAGGCCTACATTGCCGACACAGTGGTCGATGTACAGCAGGCCGGCGTCTCCCTCAAATGCACCCGAAGTCCTGGGAACATAGCCGGGCATAAATACACCGGTATAATCGTGCCTTTCGACGAAGGTGTGGATGGTCTCTCCATAGGTTTGAATGGCCGCCATGGTGATATCGCCATACTCATCGCTTATCGTCATCGGGGCAAAAACACTTTCTGCGCCCCTGCTGATGGTTTGAAAATAAGCATCTTTTGCGTCTTCGACCGTGAGGGCCAGTACTTTGACCCCGTCGCCGTGCTTGTGTACGTGGCGGGCGATTTCAGTATTAGGGTTGAGCGACGCGGTCAATACCAGTCTGATTTTTCCTTGTTCAAGCACGTAACTCACCTTGCTTCTCTGACCTGTTTCAGGTCCGGCATAAGCAATGATCTTAAAACCAAAGGTCTTTTCATAAAAGAAAGCAGCCTGTTTGGCATTGCCAACGTAAAATTCTATGTGATCGGTGCCCATCAGGGGCAAAAATTCTCCGAGATGGGTTTTATTTGAAACGGGAGCTGAAATCATATCGATGTATATTTGTTTATACTGAAAGGAAATAGAATCATCCACATTCATGCTACTAAAATGAATCATATCTTCGTTGCAAATACTCGTTGGAGGTACCACTCCACCTGCGTTTTGCGCCTTGATCTGATTTATTTTATCAACGCATGCATAATGGACATTCTATATTCCGTTCAGTATGCAAAGGTTTATACATTTCCCGCCGAAGTCAAATAGTATTTTCTACTTTTGTATAAGTAAAACTTATTTGAATGGAGATTCGTCAGCTCATTTATTTTATCACCATTGCCTCAGAAAAACAATTCGTGAAGGCTGCAGCAAGGCTCTTTGTCTCCCAATCGGCCCTGAGCCAGCAAATCGCCCATCTGGAGTCAGAGCTCGGTGTTGACCTCTTCAATAAGGTGAAACGGAAGAAAAACAGGGTTGTGGAGCTGACCGAAGCAGGTGAAATCTTTTTGAAGGACGCCAAAAAGATTGTCGATCTGGCACAAAAGGCCAAAGAAAAAGCCGCCAACTTCCAAAAATCAAAAAGCGAACTCAAGCTGGGCTCCTACAGAATGATCCACAACCAGCGCATCATCGACACCATCGACATCCTATCCTCCAAATATCCCGACGCCCTCTTCAAACTCGAAGAATACGAAACCCATCTCGATGTCCAGGAAGCTATTCTATCGGGCAATATAGACTTCGGCATCTCTGTTGGCCCCTTGATTTCAGCTGAACTCGATTCTTTACCCCTGCTCAATAGCGAACTTCGCATTCTCATGTATGAGTCACATCCCCTGGCCCAAAAAGAAAGCCTGGTTTTGAGCCAGCTCGGCGCAGAAGACTGGGTCGAGATCAAAGCCGAAGTCCACCCCATCTACCAGGTCATTGAAGCCTTCTGCAAAAAAGCCGGATTTGAACGCTCCGGCAAAATCGTCCAGGAAGTCTCCTCCCTCGAGCTCATGTGCCACTTTGTCGGCCTCAAAAAAGGCATCGCCTTTGTGCCTTCCTTTTTCGACACCTCTTCTTTTCCAAACGTCATCAAAAAGAAACTCCAGGGCGAGCAATTGATTTTTGATCAGTGTATGGTGTTTTTGAAGGGGAGGATGGAATAATCTCCAAATGTTACTAACCGCATAACCAAATAATCTTTAAACAAAAATGCATGTTGTGACCTGCCATCTGCATGTTTGATCATCATCCTTGATTATTTAAAATTTTTAGTCTAAGTTTTTGGGGCAATACCAGTAATGTGATGCATAAGTTTTATAAATTTGGGTTGGAGCAAAAGCTAGACTTGGTATCAAGGTTTTCTATTGTGAAATTAAAGTATGTTTTTTTTATTTTTTGGACAATAAATGCGAATGTTTGATACGGGATTGTATCGTCTATAAAGAAGTTGAACAAACCCGAAAAAACAATCCCCAAATATTTCGGATAATCACCGTTTAGGCACAGAGATTGGGCTATGATAACCATAATAAATCGAATAAAAATGGTATCAGAAAATTATCACGTCAAGCGCTACGAGGACTATTTTATATTAATAAACAGTCCACAGCAAACACGCAAATCGTATTTGAGCAGCTTCAAGAAATTTCTTGCATTTTGTAATGAACACGATTACAATGATGTATATTCAAATGAGGTAATCAGGGAATATCTCTTGGAAAGAATGTCCAATAAAATGAATTGGAAAACAGTAAATATTGATCA
>JAGQWX010000179.1 GCA_020436935.1 Saprospiraceae bacterium | reverse complement strand
GAAGTCCTCTGGTGACAAATCACTGATGACTACGCCAAAGATCCTTTCATCCTGCCTGATGGGACAGAGTGGAATTATAAAGACGAATCACATCATGACGCACTCTACGATAGTTTCACTTCACTCGCGCTCGCTCGCCACCTCCTCCAGAGGATAGAGACATTAGAAGAAACCTATGATCGGCTTCCACAAATAGCTGATAATCACTCACTTCTCTCACACATCATCGACCCAAAGACCAAAGACCAAAGACCAAAGACTATCAACCTTCCCGTATTAACCAAACCCATCCCCAAAAACGCCACCGATGTAGCACCTACGGATCCTATCGTCGATCTTCGCACACTCGAACCGAACAAAACATGGTTTAATGGCCATATCCCCCTCGAGCAGATCCTCCTAGCTGCGGTAGCTGCCAAACCCATCATCATCGCCACTCATACATGACAGAAGCTCGAAGTGATCAAAAACATCCTCAGCAGTCATGGCTATCATGATATCGGTTTTGCCAAACCTGA
>JAGQWX010000178.1 GCA_020436935.1 Saprospiraceae bacterium | reverse complement strand
GGCGATAAGGCCGGCAAAAACGACGATGCGGCGTGGCTCCCGAATCATGGGGAGTCGGGGCGCTGGTGGCGTGGTGGTTGGGTCGGTTGGCTCGTTGGTTGGGACCTGCATCAGGTCCGGCTGTGTCACACTCATTCTTTTCCTCGCTGCGCTCGGAATGACAAAGCGCCTTCCGTCTATGCAATCTGAGATAAACCGGCTCAGAAGGACAGGGGCTGGGTTGCACTCCTGTCAGGGTGGGTGAATTAAGGATTGAACCTATGCTCGATTTATCTAATACTTTAGCTGTTAGCTGTTAGCTGTTAGCTGTTAGCTGATAGCTGATAGCCGACAGGTATGGATAGGAGCATAGTGGATCTGGTTGGGGTGGGGCGACCGGCCGGATCGCGGGATTGGCGCACCTGAGTGCTTGCGGGGTAGGGGCACGCCAGCGCGCCGTCGATTCGGGCGGCAACCCTACAGGAAATTAGTTACCTGTCGGGTTGCGCCCGAATCGACCTGCTCTGTTTTGTGCGATG
>JAGQWX010000177.1 GCA_020436935.1 Saprospiraceae bacterium | reverse complement strand
TTATAATCACAGGAAATACCAGAGATTTTACGATTAAGGAAATTGGAACCACAAAAATTGTAACTCCAACCGAGTATTGGGATAATTACAGACCGGAGGATTGATAAGAATGCCTACAATCGAGTAGGGTAAGCAGCGGCACTTTGCCGCTGCTTATCCCTCTCACACCACCGTACGTACGGGTCTCGTATACGGCGGTTCATGAACCATGGAAAAGTATTTCTTGCCCTCGCGCGTGCCGGTTTTGCAGGCACCTACGCCCCGCGTAGCGGTCGGCGATAGTAGGCACTTACACACCCGGCAATTGTTTGGGCGGTTCACGTTCGGGCCTTCAAGTTTACCCTCTCCGCGCCGCTGCCGGCAACGTGGCCAGTCATTGGCCAGCGGGTTTGGTTCTCTACTATGCCCTCTGCTGACTTCTTGGCCTATAGGAATACCGAGCCTAGTCCAAGACCTCCCCAGGTAAGAGCATCCTCTTTCTACTGATCGCGGCCACATCTACTGCCCATGGATTGTTGGTTACGGCCTTT
>JAGQWX010000176.1 GCA_020436935.1 Saprospiraceae bacterium | reverse complement strand
CAGCCTTCGCTAATTTTCAGATAGGCATAATGGGGCAGGGTAGTGATGTCCCTTTCTCCCAACAGCTCATATTTATAATCTGCCTCCAAACGCGCAAGTAATGCTGGTATTTCCATGGTGCCAAAAAAGGCATCAACCTCGGGAATTTCTGTTTCGAGGTCGTCTTTGTAGCGTTGTGAAAGGCAGCCGGTTACGTACAGTTTATCGATGCCACCTGCTTTTTTTACATCGGCATAGGTGACGATGGTGTCTATGCTTTCCTGTTTGGCCAGGTCAATAAATCCACAGGTATTGATGATCACCACATTGGCATCGCTGTTTTCTTTTTCATGGCTAACCTCAAAATCATTGCCCCGCAATTGGGTCATGATGTTCTCGCTGTCTACCAGATTTTTGGAGCAACCCAGGGTGATGATGTTAACCTTGTCTTTTTTTATGGATTTAGTCTTCATAATTTATACCGGGTTAAACCGGGCTGCAAAGGTCTATCTATTTTTACTATGATTTAAGTGATTTATTTGAATAGCCTGATATTCCAGTATGTCATGATAG
>JAGQWX010000175.1 GCA_020436935.1 Saprospiraceae bacterium | reverse complement strand
CCTGTTTCCCTATTAACATCATACTCATCGGCCATAATAGGTGCCGTAATACGCAAATTTACCTTACAAATATCGTTCATATTCAACAGTTTATCATCTTCAATACGCTTAAAAGTATCAATATTTACTTTATAAAGCACTTCTTTAATAACTGCTTTTTGTTCATTACTCGTATGCTTTAATACATATTTAGCTCTGGGAACAGCATTAGTACTGTTCAACCAACAGATCATAGCGGTGATATCCTGTGTGCTTTGGGGTACATTATTTACTTTTACGATCATGTCACCCCTGCTGATATCAATGTCATCTTTTAGAGTCATCGCAATAGACATACCTGCAAAAGCTTCTTCTATATTATTTTCATAAGCATTGATAGAAGCTATCCTAGAAGTCAAACCTGAAGGCAACACTTTTATTTCATCTCCTACCCTATAAATACCGCTAGCTACCCTTCCGGCATATCCTCTATAGTCTCTATGCTCTTCACTTTGAGGGCGCAATACTGTTTGTACAGGAAAACGAGCATCTATCATATTATTATCACTACTGATATGTATGGTTTCCAATGTGTGTAAC
>JAGQWX010000174.1 GCA_020436935.1 Saprospiraceae bacterium | reverse complement strand
ATGCATCGCATGCCTTGGTTAGCATGTCCGTCGTATAAATCAAGTATGGCTACTTTTACGGATCTTTTTTCCTTCCAACTCATTCAACAAACATAATGATTTTTTATTCTCTACAAGGGGTCATTTTACCAGTGAATTACCCACAAATGTGGATTAATTAAAGCTAAATTTGAGCAGTAAATGAAAGTTTTTCAGTAATGGACATTCACTATTTATTGTAATTCGAAGACTTTTTCTCCACCCAAATAAGTGGATAATACTTTTGTAGCTAATATTTTTGTAGGGCTTGCCGTCATTAAATCGGTATCAAGGATGACAAAATCAGCAAATTTGCCGGCTTCAAGACTGCCTTTTTCATGTTCTTCAAAATTGGCTTTTGCTGCCCAAATCGTCATGCCACGAATAGCTTCTTCTCTAGTTAAAGCATTTTCAATATGAAAACCATTTTCGGGCCACCCCTTGGCATCTTTTCTGAAAACAGCTGCATAGAATGTTTTAATGGGTGAAATATCTTCGATGGGGAAATCGGTACCCAATGGAATCCATCCATTTTCTTGTAGCAATTGTTGATTGGCATAGGCG
>JAGQWX010000173.1 GCA_020436935.1 Saprospiraceae bacterium | reverse complement strand
GGCGTACCGGCCCATTCGATCACGCTGAGGGTACAACCCGGGATCCCGCCCAAAACAGTTTCCCGCGTCCACTCTTCATAGCCAGCCCGATACGCGTCAATATCCACGTCCGGCGGGAAACGATTTTGCGCCATTGTCGCCGTAATGACGACATCAGCCAGAAAGGCAACATCATCCAGGGTCGCCGGGCGCAGATGGAGCGTCATAGTTCACCTTGTACTGTATTGGGGATGAGAAAGCCACTAACAGCTAATAGCTAATAGCTAATAGCTAATAGCTAATAGCTGATAGCTGTTAGCTGTTAGCTGTTAATGTGGGAATCGTACCATAAATCAGGGGGGCGTCAGGCCGGCCGGCGCTGGAAGGTCATGATCCAGTTGGTCTCCCAGGTTTGCCCGGCGTCGGGGGAAAAGGCCTGTTCCCAGCGGGCGGAATTGTCCGTTATCTCTGACCAGATAAAGCGGGCAATGACAGGCTGGCCATTGCAGACATCAGCTCCTGTAAACAAACCCACGCCGTCGCTAAAAGAGCCGACGACAGGCGGTTGCAGCTCGGCGGAACGGTTGTCAACCCAGTAAATGCTCCAGAGCC
>JAGQWX010000172.1 GCA_020436935.1 Saprospiraceae bacterium | reverse complement strand
GGTTTTTTCAATGTTAATATCCGAAAGGCCTTGGGATTCCAAATAGTCTTTTAAGTCTTCCCTGTCAATCAAGTCACGTTTATCGGTGTAGTGCACAAACTCCCCAAAAGGAAAAATACTATAAGTGTGTTCGTGATTTGTTAAACTCTCAATAAGGCCATGCATATCATTAGCACTAATATTATATAAAGGTTTAGGGAAATGACTGACTATAGCGTTTGGTGTATCAATTTGCAGGATTTCGCCATCTTGGATTAATGCAATACGGTCGCATAAAGCAGCTTCATCCATATAAGGGGTAGATACCAGAATGGTGATGTCTTTTTTCTGTAACCGTTTTAGCATTTCCCAAAACTCCTTTCTCGACACTGGGTCCACACCAGTGGTAGGTTCATCCAAAAACAATACTTTTGGTTTGTGTATCAATGCACAGCTCAATGCCAGTTTTTGTTTCATTCCACCCGAAAGTTTTCCAGCTCTACGTGTTTTAAAAGGCTCTATTTGCACGTAGATGTCTTTTACTAAATCATAGTTCTCTTCTATTGTCGTACCAAAAATGGTAGCGAAAAAATTCAAATTTTCCTCCACGGTCAA
>JAGQWX010000171.1 GCA_020436935.1 Saprospiraceae bacterium | reverse complement strand
ACCACCATCAACCACTTTATAATGAACTGCCCATTTTCCTGCTGGCAGGTCCGTAAAGGTTATAGACGGCATTACGCCTCTTCCTGTCAAAGTTTTCTTACCACCTGGCAACAATACATCGACAGTCCATGTCAAGCCTACATCACAACCACCTTCATCCACTGCTTTAGGAGATGTTGTCCATGTTGCAACGCAACTTACGTCCACACTGATTGTATCGGTCATTGCTACATCAATTACAGGTGGTGTAGTGTCTTCATATTTGTACACAGTAGTGACACATGCTGCCCATTGTGGGTTACACCAGTCGATGTATTCAAATCTAACCAACCACTTCTTACAACCTTCGCCCACCTGGTATTCGTCAATGATGACTTTTTTGCCAAATACTCTACAACCTGCATCCTGCCAGTTAGGATTGAACCTAGGTCTATTTTGCAGATCTGAAGTCAGGCCACCATTTGTTGGCGTGTTGCCATTGGTACCACTTCCGGCGATGCTGTTGTTTTCTGAGCTGATGCAATATTGTCCAAGATTTGGAGTATTCGCACCAGTTTTCAACCACTCATACCAGTTGTAAGGCACAAAGCTGTAGAAG
>JAGQWX010000170.1 GCA_020436935.1 Saprospiraceae bacterium | reverse complement strand
AGCAGGAATTGGCTGATCAGATTGGCGTAACACGGCAAACGGTAAATGCTATCGAGGGTGGCAAGTATTCCCCCTCACTGGAAGTAGCTTTTCGAATTGCGCAAGTCTTTAACAAACCGTTGGAAGATGTGTTTCAGTATGTTGCAAACCAGAAGTAGGTTGCTTTATCCTTATGCGCATCACCGGCGCTATCGCGTTTATCGGTAAATATGACTCCCCAAAATACGCACTAATGGACCAAAAAAAACAAAACCTCGTAACTTTAGCAATTACGAGGTTTAAGGTGGTGGCGTCTCCCAGAATTGAACTGGGGACACACGGATTTTCAGTCCGTCAAAAATTTAGCTAAGTTCAATAAAAACAATATCTTGGAAAATTCAAGAAAGTCAAAACGCAACTTATTAATTTATCTATACTTAGCTTCTGTTGTTCACCGGTGTCCATGTCAATGTTTGTAAGTTATTTGTAAGTTGATTGTTTTGATAAGGAAATTATGCTTCCCCAAAATAAACGATCATTCTTAAAAGTTGACATTATTTTCCTCATCACCACATACGTTTTAAAAAGCCGTGATCAATTAAAACAACACGAAGCTAAACAGTCAGG
>JAGQWX010000016.1 GCA_020436935.1 Saprospiraceae bacterium | reverse complement strand
AAGTACATACGGTGGTGTGAGAGGTCGACAAAGATAAATTTGATCTAAAGTCATTTATCTTTGTCACCTACTCGATTGTCAAAAAGTGTTCGAAATTAGTTTTTGAACTTGGACTCCAGATTGCTATTCCTAGCTCAGATTTAATCAAATTCTCAACATTTTCCAAGCTTCAGTTTACATTCCGGCACCAACCAAACTCACCTCCATCGCATTTAATCCGGACTCACATTCACAGTACAACTGCCCCAACTCTTTATCCACTTTGGCATAACACGGAGTCATGCCATCACTTGTAGTGCCGGTACATTCTATTCTTATTGCTTTAAATTCTTGCCTGGTACTGGAAAGTGATATAAAAGGTTGATCGAAAGAACTTCCAGTACTAAAAAATACCTCCCTTTTCACACCTCCCTGTAGAAATATTGTTTTTACCATCTGGCCTTTTTCAAATTGAAAAAGTTCGGCCTGCGCAAAAACACCTTTTTTAGACGCTTCATTTTTGATCAGATGCTGTAGTTCAGTACTGAGCTCAGCAATATCATAGACCATTTTACTTGATCCTGGAACAGGCATTTCAGATGTACTTACCTCATCATTGTTGGTCAGACTGTTAAATTCTTTCTGGCAAGCCATGAAAAGGCATGGCAGTAAGAAGAGCATTAATTTTTTCATACAATTCAATTTTGGTAATAAAAAAGGGTAAAAGCTCAAAATGACCCATGTCGCGAACTGTGGTCATTCAAAAATTGAACGGATAAAAATTAAAGGTATTGTAATTGTTTTGCTAAAACGTCATTATTCTGCCTTGTACGCAGCTCTTTTCAGGCGGTCATTGATGGCCAGGCCAAGGCCCGATTCAGGCATTTTTTCTGCGATAATCACGTCATACTGATCATCTTCATCGAGTTCTCGCATCATTGCAAATAGGTTTTTTGCGGCTTCACGCAGATCGCCATCAGAGGAGAGCGCAAAATGATCAATTTGGTTTTTTCTGTTCTTTAGCACAAGATAAGCAGTACGATGGTTGGTTGAAGGAGCCTCATCCACATCATCAGCCAGGAACAACATTTTAGTTGGGGCATAATGTGAAAGCAACATCCCCGGAGCTGATGGCCGGGAGGTACTGGTCTCTTTTACTTCAACCGGAAGGCCATATTTGTTCAAGGATTCAATTTCTAGTCCCCCTTTTCTGTATACAACAATGGTTGATTGCTCCTCATTCAGGCCGATGATGGTGCTTTCAAGCCCTATGTCACAAGGGCCTCCATCCAGAATATAATCTATCTTTTCACCCAACTGTTTTTCAACATGCCGGGCTGTCGTAGGGCTGATGTAACCAAAGGGATTGGCGCTGGGTGCAGCCAGAGGGAAGTCAAGCAATTGGAGCAATGACATGGTCAAAGGATGGGCAGGGAAACGTACAGCGACGAGATCAGATCCGGAAGTGACCAGATCAGAAATGCTGTTGTTTTTCTTCATCAAAAAAGTCAACGGCCCGGGACAATGGTCGTCCGCAATTTTCAAAAAAACATCGGGCACTTCCTCAATGTATCTTGACAATTGGTCCAGACTTGAAAGGTGGATGATCAGAGGATCAAAATGGGGTCGGTTTTTTGCCTCAAATATCTTTAGGACTGCTTTTTCATCCAGGGCGTTTCCTGCCAGACCATACACCGTTTCAGTGGGAATGGCAACCAGTTTTCCTTGCTCCAGCAATGATTTTGCGTATAAAATGTCTTGTCCGGTCATAGATTCGCAAAGGTAAATAATTTGGAATTTTATCTTTCCGTATGTGATTTTTTGTGTCTGACCTGGTAATTCTTGATCCGCTGTTTGTATCCAAAGGAAAATCCTGGCAAGAAAACTTATTACAAACAATAGTTTTATACCTTTCTTAACAAACGTATCTTTGCAAAATTCGTTGAAAACTATACCAGGTGTAAAATGGATGACCTTATTTGATTGTAAAGGTCAATGGACATAAGCTGATCGACAACAATTGCGCTATAGCTTTTGCAACATTGAATGTTTTGCAATAAAATAATTCCAAAATCTGTTTTCTCATGGTCCGGGCTTTTACACTTCAGTTTATCCATCTTAATATATGAGAAAACTTACATCATTTATCGCATTTCTTCTGTTGACCGCAACGGTGTGGGCACAGGCCATAGAAGAAGAAATTGGATTTAAATACGTCAAAGCGGAGTACCTTTTGAATACTCAGCGCTATGATGATGCGGTAAAAGAACTCAACGACATCATCAAACAAAGCCCTACCTATAAAAATGCACTCATCCTCAGAGGTGAAACTAAGTACAAACTGGCTGCTTATAAGGGCGCAAAACTAGATGCGATGCAATCTATAGAATTGCTGGGAATTACCCCGGATGCTGCCAGCATTTTGGGAAGAAGTGAATATGCCCTTGGCAATTTTGATGCAGCATTGCCATCTTTGTCAGCTGCGATAGCCATGGGTCTTACAGACGAAAAGTTATTTCTCGAAAGAGCAGAAATATATCAAAAACAAGGTTTGCTCAATAAGGCATGTTTGGACTGGAACGAAGCTGCAAGAAACGGCTCTACAACGGCAGCCATCAATTCCAGGAAGTTTTGTCCAAATGTTCCTGAAGTGGTGAAACAAGATCCACCCAGGAATGAACCCCCGGCTACAGATGTGACCACAGTAGAGGAAAATACCATCAATGACTCTTCACAAGTCTCCGGACCTAGCAGTGAAACTGACCTGACAGAAAATACGGGAGATAATCCGCTGCCTGACCCAAGTCTCAACGAAGCTGCCAATGGACAAGAATCAAATTCCAATAGTAATTTGCTCATTCCCGAAGACAACAATACGCCCAATGAAATAGTCATTGACGAAGATCTAACCCTGGCCATAGTTGGACAAGGCCTTGGATTGAGGCGGGTGCTGGAGCGACCAAGCATTCTTATTCTTTCAGAAGAGGATGGCGTAGTTGCAGTAGAAATTTGTGTCAATGAAAATGGCCGCGTCGAATACGCAGAATACGATGCCGCTCGTTCTACCCTTGATACGAAGAGCCTTGTGTCTCTTGCAGTGAGAAAAGCTACGGAGTTTTGGTTTGAGCGCAATGAATACCCAAAACAATGTGGCTTCATATACTTCAAAATTAAGGGTTCATAAACTACCTTTGCCCTTCAAAAAAAATTTAGATGCACAAACAGAAGCAAGCTTTCCTCTGGATCATTCCGGTTTTGTGCTACTTTATATTTTCCGGTTGCAGGAAGGATGAGACCTACTTTGAAGGTGAGGCCCGACTTTATGCATCATCAGATACTATTTATTTTGATACAGTATTCACAACCATTGGCTCTGCAACCAAACTCATCAAACTTTACAACCAGGAAAACGAATCTATAAAAGTCGATGTCAGATTGGACAAAGGAGATGAGTCCTTTTTCAGAATCAATGTAGACGGCTACTCAGGAAACAACTTGAAGGACATTGAGATCCTGCCCAGGGACAGCATCTACGTATTTGCCGAAGTGACCGTCGATCCGGATCAGCCATTATCGGTTTCTCCATTTGTTATCGAAGAAGACCTCATCATCACACAGGGAGGAAAAGAAAAGCGCATAATCTGCACTGCCTGGGGGCAAAACGCCAATTATATTTCTATGGCGAATACCTTTGGTTTGCTGACCTGTGATAATCAGGCCCTGGTCTTCAGCGACCCTAAACCTTATGTCATATATGGAATCTTGCTCATTGATGAATGCACGCTGGTCATTCCGAAGGGGGCGCAAATCCATGTCCACGGTGCATTGGGTGTCACGGAAGACCGGCAATACTACAACGACGGACAAATCATAGTGCTGGAGAATGGAAAACTGCAGATAGATGGTACATACGATGAGCCTGTCATCATCCAGGGAGATCGACTCGAACCAGCCTATGAAGAATTGGACGGTCAGTGGGGAGGTATCAGGATTTATTCAGGGAGCAAAGGCAGCGTGATCAACAATGCCGTCATCAAAAACAGCCTGGTCGGACTATTTATTGACTCCGCTGCTGAACTGACCATTAAAAATTCTATTGTAAGAAATACTTCATATTCGGGTATCATTGGATACCACGGCGCTCTCACCGCAGAAAATATCCTGGTCTACAACAACGGAGGCAGTTGTTTCCAGGGCAGTTATGGAGGCAATTACAAGTTCACCTACTCTACCTTTGGTTCTTACATCAATCAGAACGAAGCCATTGCAGTCAATAATAAAAAATGCCTCAATCTGGACGAAGATTTAAACTGTCAGGTGCTCGTAGATGTAAATCCCTTGCAATTGAGCCTTACAAATTGTATCATTGCGGGAGGGAGTGCGGACGAGTTATTTTTTGATGACTTCACGGGAGACCAAGTAGCTGGTGATTTTGTATATGTGCTCAAAAACTGTATCGTTAAAGTAGACGAACTTTTGGATTCAGACAATTTTCCAAAATTTTTTGACAATTGCATCTCGTGCTATAATTTAAAATCAGGTGATGCATTGTTTGTCAACTACACTGACAATGATTACAGATTGGATACTTCATCAGTGGCACTGAATAAAGGCTTGCCTGTACCCGGAATTGTTCGCGACCTCACTGGAAAAGACAGAGATGGCATAAGCCCTGATCCGGGGTGTTATGAGTTCTGATCACACATTGATAACCATTAAAATAAAGGTGTTTTGAAAATTGGAATTACTATAGGAGATGTCAACGGAGTAGGACCCGAGGTGATCATCAAAGTGCTCTCAAACGAACATTTTGTTACCAAATTTACTCCCATCATTTATGGATCTTCCAAGGTCATGTCCTATCATAAAAACATAGTGAAGGACAGTGAAATCAATTTTTTCAATATTTCATCTGCAGACAGAGCGTCGAGAGATAAGATCAATGTGATCAACTGCTGGGATGAAAATGTCAACATATCGCTGGGAAAAGCTACAGAAGATGGCGGTAAGTACGCTTATCTGGCTTTAGACAAGGCGGTTCAGGATTTAAAAGCAGGACTTATAGATGCACTGGTCACTGCACCCATCAACAAGGAAGCCATGAGCATGGCTCAGTTTCCATATCCGGGACATACAGAATATATAGAGCATACCATCGGAGGTAAAAGTCTGATGATGATGGTGGGTGAACGCCTCAGGGTGGGTCTCGTAACCAATCATCTACCGGTCAGCGAGGTAGCCCATAAGATCACCAAGTCTCAGATCATGGAAAAACTTCGCTTGCTCAACGATTCCCTTATCAGGGATTTTGGCATCGACAAACCCCTCATCGCTGTGCTTGGGTTAAATCCACACGCCGGCGACAATGGCACTATCGGCAAGGAAGAAGAGGAATTCATACGTCCGGCCATCATCGAAGCCAAAAAGAGTGGCATGAATGTGGCAGGTCCTTACAGTGCAGATGGATTTTTTGGCAGTTCTCAGTTTACAAAATTTGACGGCATACTGGCCATGTATCACGACCAGGGACTGATACCCTTCAAGGCACTCACATTTGGCACAGGCGTCAACTTTACTGCAGGTCTTGACAAAATCAGAACCTCTCCTGATCATGGTACGGCCTATGATCTGGCAGGAAAAAATGAGGCAGACGAGACATCTATCCGATCAGCCATATACATGGCAATAGAAGTCTATAAACACAGAACGGAGTACGTTGATTTGAGAAAGAACAGCTTGAAGAAAAAAGAAAAGCCAACGTATGCTGAAGAGGAGGACGAAATTTTGGAAGATGCCTGATCTGTCATTCAGGACTTTTTTAGTTCCTTAATCATAAAAAGAGAGATTGGTTTATTGAATACGATTTCTCTTTCTACGCCTATTTATTTATCAAAGGAATCTATTAACCTCTACAACTTTAACCGTTGGCTCTGGTCCAAAGGTATGCTTTTTTTCCATGCGTGTCAAGGGGTAGCCATTCAGCATCAAATATTATTTCATCAGGAGCAAACAAAGCATACAAAATTGTGTTTATGCCCACGCCATTGATCTGATGTATGGATTGGATTGCGCACTGTTTTGAATTCTAATTAATTATCGGACCCTTGGCCTTGTTTTTTATTCATTTTTTTTCCGAAAATCACGTTGCAGACCCTATACGGTTGTATTTTTGTGGCCAATTTTAAAATTTTATGGGCTGAAAGATTCGATATCTGTATAGCCCGATAAAAACAGGAGAGGACGTATGTCAAAGTATAGAGAATTCAAACAACTGAATCTTCCGGAAATCGATAGTGAAATATTGAAATTCTGGGATGAAAAAGATGTTTTCAGAAAGAGCGTATCAGAAAAATCAGAAGACAACACCTTCGTTTTTTTTGAAGGTCCTCCATCAGCCAACGGAATGCCTGGCATCCATCACGTCATGGGGCGAACAGTCAAAGACATTTTCTGCCGCTACCAGACCATGAAAGGCAAACGCGTTGAACGCAAAGGAGGATGGGATACCCATGGATTGCCTATAGAACTGAGTGTTGAGAAAGAACTTGGCATTACCAAAGAAGACATCGGAACCAAAATTTCTGTTGATGAATACAACGCCAAATGCCGCGAAGTAGTCATGCGTTACAAGGACATCTGGGATGACATCACCAGGAAAATGGGTTATTGGGTTGACCTTGACCATCCATACATTACGTATGAAAATGACTATATAGAATCTGTCTGGTGGCTGTTGGGGCAATTGTATCAGAAAGGATTGCTCTATAAAGGATATACCATTCAACCGTATTCACCTGCCGCGGGCACAGGTTTGAGCACCCATGAGCTCAACCAGCCCGGCTGCTATAGAGACGTTACTGATACTACGGTAGTAGCTCAATTCAAAGCACTGGACGAGACTTTGCCCTCTTTCCTTCATGGTTATGGAGCAATACACATTCTCGCCTGGACAACCACTCCCTGGACCTTGCCATCCAACACAGCACTGACTGTTGGGCCAAAAATTGAATACAGCCTTGTAAGAACATACAATCAATATACCGGTGACGCCATTCACGTGATTTTGGCGACAGCCCTGATCTCCAAGGTCTTTGACCACAAGTTTGTGCTTGCAGAAGATCAGGCAGCAATCGATGCTTACCAGGTGACAGACAAAAAAGTACCTTATCTGGTCATCAAGTCATTTTCAGGTCAGGACCTCATCGGCATCCGATATGAGCAATTATTGCCTTACAGTATCCCATATCAAAATGCAGAAAATGCTTTCAGAGTAATTGGGGGCAACTTTGTGACTACAGAAGATGGTACAGGTATTGTTCATACGGCACCTACTTTTGGTGCAGATGACGCCAGAGCGGCAAAAGAAGCCGTACCTGAAGTGCCTCCTATGCTGGTCCTCGATGCGGCTGGAAATCCTGTACCACTGGTAGATCTGCAGGGAAAGTTCAGAGCTGACCTTGCCGAAATTGGCGGCAAGTTTGTCAAAAACGAATATTATGCAGATGGTCAGGCACCCGAGAAATCGGTAGACGTGGAAATCGCCATCAAATTAAAAGAAGAAAATAAGGCCTTCAAGGTCGAAAAATACGTCCACAATTACCCACATTGCTGGAGGACAGACAAACCTGTGTTGTATTATCCTTTGGACTCTTGGTTTGTACGTGCTTCTGCAGTTAAGGAACGCATGGCCGAACTCAACAATACCATCAACTGGAAGCCCGCATCCACAGGGGAGGGCAGATTCGGGAAGTGGTTGGAAAATCTTCAGGACTGGAACTTGTCCAGGTCCAGATATTGGGGCATTCCACTGCCCATCTGGAGGACAGATGATGCTTCAGAAGAGATTTGCATCAGTTCAGTAGCTCAGCTGCAGGAAGAGATAGAAAAGGCAAATGCTGCACTCGGATTGAATCAGGAAGTGCCTAAAGACTTGCACAGGCCATACATCGACTACATCATATTGGTCTCATCAAAAGGAGAGCAAATGAAGCGCGAAACGGACCTGATTGACGTTTGGTTTGACAGCGGATCTATGCCCTATGCACAATGGCATTATCCTTTTGAGAATAAAGATAAAATTGACAGCGGCTCGACATTTCCTGCTGACTTTATTGCGGAAGGCGTTGACCAGACGAGGGGTTGGTTTTATACCCTCCATGCCATAGCTACTATGGTCTTCGACAGTGTTGCCTACAAAAATGTGGTTTCCAACGGACTTGTTTTGGACAAGAACGGCGTGAAAATGTCGAAAAGGATCGGCAATGTCATCGACCCATTTGAAACCATCAAAAAACACGGAGCCGATGCTACCCGATGGTACATGATCGGCAATGCACCACCATGGGACAACCTCAAATTCGACATGGAGGGAGTGGAGGAAGTCAAAAGGAAGTTTTTCGGAACCCTGTACAATACGTATTCTTTCTTCGCATTATATGCCAACATCGATGGTTTCAGGTTTGAGCAGGCACCTATTCCTCTGGACGAAAGACCTGAAATAGACCGTTGGATCATTTCTTTGCTCAACTCGCTCATCAAAGAAGTGGATGCCGATTATGCAGATTATGAGCCGACAGGCGCAGTGAGAAAGATACAGGTCTTCCTCGATGACCATCTGAGCAATTGGTATGTAAGACTGTGCAGAAGAAGATTTTGGAAGGGAGAATATTCCACCGATAAGATCGCTGCATACCAGACCCTATTTGAGTGCCTCATCAAAATATCAGGCATGATGGCACCGGTAGCTCCATTTTTTGCAGACTGGTTGTTTAAAAACCTCAATGAAGTCACAGGTACTTCAGGGGCAATTTCTGTACATCTCGATGACTTTCCTAAGGCCAATACCGATGTCATCGACAAGGCTTTGGAACAACGCATGGAATATGCACAGCGCATATCCTCTCTCGTGTTGTCTTTGCGCAAAAAGGAAAACATCAGGGTAAGACAACCGTTGCACAAGATTCTCCTGCCTGCACTGAGTGAAGAATTCAAAGCACAAGTGATGAAAGTTGATGATCTTATCAAGGCAGAAGTCAACGTCAAAGAAATCGAGCTGCTGGAAGACACCTCCGGCATCATCAGCAAAAAAGCAAAGGCCAATTTCAAGACCCTGGGTAAAAGATTGGGTGGCGCAATGAAAGCTGCGAGCCAGATCATTGCAGCATTGTCTCAGGAAGACATCGCATCTATTGAGCGAACCGGCACTTATGATTTGGTCATAGACGGTCAAAACTATGCCTTGACGCTCGAAGATTTTGAAATCATCTCTGAAGATATACCGGGCTGGCAGGTGGCCAATGATAAAGAAATTACCGTGGCTCTCGATATCACCATCACAGAGGAACTTGAGTCGGAAGGTATTGCAAGAGAGATTGTCAACAGGATCCAGAACATCAGAAAAAGCAGTGATTTTGACGTGACCGATAAAATATTGGTAAGCCTGGAGCCTGCAGAATCAGTAAGCACTGCAGTCGCAAAATTTAGCGATTACATTAAAAACGAAGTATTGGCGCAAGAGCTCACATTGGAGTCAAATGACGGCGAAAGTATTGAGCTCGTCGAAGGCACAGCCATCAACATAAAGGTTATAAAGGCATAAAAAAGAAAAAAGCCATTTTATGAAAGTATTGAAATTTGGAGGGAGTTCTGTAGGTTCTCCTGAAAGCATAAAGAGCATCATTGAAATTGTTAACGATAGAATTGCAAAAGGCGAAGAACTGGTACTGGTCTTCTCTGCATTCAGCAAGGTGACGGACCAGCTTATCGAAATGGCTGAACTTGCCTCGAAGGCCAAAGATTACGAGCCACTGCTCGAAGCATACATCGAAAGACACGCCAAAGCTGCAACAGAACTTGGGGCTGACGAAGCTTTGCTCCAGCAACTGGAAGCCAACCATGCCGACCTGACCAATTTGCTGGTTGGGGTAAAACTGGTGATGGAAGTTTCTCCGCGTACAATGGACTATGTTCTCAGCTTTGGAGAGCGCAACTCTAACCTGATCATCACCTCTGCATTACAGCACGCCGGAGTAGATGCAACATATGTAGATGCAAGGACCATTATCAAAACCAATAAAGATTTTGGCGCCGCAAAGGTCAACTTTAAAGTGACCAATGAGCTCATAAAAGCACGTTTGTTAGAGGGCAAAACGACTGGAACAACAGTTGTGACAGGCTTTATCGGCAGCGATGTCGGCGGACTAACCACAACTCTGGGTCGTGGAGGTTCTGATTATACTGCAGCCATTTTGGCAAGCGGTCTGGATGCAGAAATTCTGGAAATCTGGACGGACGTAGACGGAGTATTGACCTCAGATCCGCGTAAAGTCGGCAAGGCATATTCACTGCCTACCTTGAGTTATGCTGAGGCCATGGAAATGTCTCATTTTGGAGCAAAAGTCATCTACCCGCCAACCATCCAGCCGGCACTCTCAAAAGGTATTCCGATTTATATCAAAAATACATTCAACCCGACATTCCCGGGCACTTTGATCAGCAAGGACGGCAAAGACGATTTCCCTTCGATCATCAAAGGAATTACTGCTTTGCCAAAAATTACCTTGCTCAGACTTCAGGGAAGCGGCATGATCGGAGTCACAGGCATTTCTTCCAGACTATTCGGATCTCTGGCAAGAGCAAAGGTGAACATTGTACTCATTACCCAGGCCTCATCGGAACATTCCATCTGTCTTGCGGTAGCAGATAAAGACCTCAAGGCGGCAGAAGCTGCCATCAATGAGGAGTTTGAAAAGGAAATATCAGCAATGGTCATAGATCCTATTCAAATAGAGAAAGACCTCACTGTAATGGCCATTGTTGGTGAAAAAATGAAACATACTCCCGGAGTAGCGGGAAAACTGTTCGAATCTTTGGGCAAAAACGGCATCAATGTCATTGCCATAGCTCAGGGTTCATCAGAGTTAAACATTTCCTTTGTCATTTCCAGCAAGGATGAAACCAAGGCTTTAAACGCCATTCACGATTCTTTTTTCCTCAGCGACAACAGAAGGATACACCTATATCTGGTTGGTGTTGGTCTGATTGGCAGCACTTTGTTGCAGCAGATCCAGGCACAGAGAGAGGAGCTGATCAAAAACTTTCAACTCGAAATCAACGTGGTGGGCATCGCCAACAGCAAAAAGATGGTATTTGATGAAGATGGCATCGACCTGAGCAATTGGAAGCAGCTGCTTAGTGAAAGCAAGATGACATCTTCTCCTTCAGATTTTGTTGACCATATGAATAAGATGAATATGTCCAACAGCGTATTCATTGACTGCACAGCCAACAAAGAGGTGCCACTCATGTATGACAGAATATTGAAGGCCAGTATTTCTATTGCTACGCCCAATAAGGTGGCAACATCTTCTTCATATGAAAAGTATCTTGAACTCAAAAAACTGGCGTCAGACCGCAAGATTCATTTCAAATACGAAACCAATGTGGGTGCCGGTCTTCCGGTCATTTCAACGATCCAGAACCTCATCAACAGCGGTGACAAAGTATTCAAAATAGAAGCCGTAGTATCAGGATCATTGTCCTACATTTTCAACAATTTTGACGGAAGTAGAAAATTCAGTGATCTGGTCACGGAGGCCCGCGAATTGGGCTTTACAGAGCCGGATCCGAGAGAAGACCTCAGCGGCGCAGATGTCAAAAGGAAGCTCATCATCCTAACGAGAGAAATGGGTTTTTCTATTGAGCCAGATGATGTGGTAGTTCATCCCATCCTGCCAGACGCAGTCATGAACGCGGCTGACGTAGACGACTTCTTTGTACAGCTCATAGCCCATGATTATTATTTTGATGATATGATCAAAAATGCGGTTGCTGAAAACAAAGTCATCAGATTCGTTGGTGTTACAGAAAACGGCAAAGCTTCGGTATCTCTACAGCAATTGGGTCCGGATTCTCCATTTTACAGTCTGGCCAGCAGCGACAACATGTTTGTCATCACCAGCAACCGCTACAACAAGCGACCATTGAAGGTGAGTGGTCCTGGAGCAGGTGCGGAAGTGACAGCAGCAGGGGTCTTTGCTGACG
This sequence comes from Saprospiraceae bacterium, assembly GCA_020436935.1. Lineage (GTDB taxonomy): Bacteria > Bacteroidota > Bacteroidia > Chitinophagales > Saprospiraceae > JADKBO01. The sequence continues at coordinate 81,204 of JAGQWX010000016.1, read as the reverse complement.
TACTGATGATGTTTCAATAGAAATTCATCGGCTTTTTACAGCCATCAGTAGAAAAGAGGCTATCCACTGGCAATACTTTCTTATTTTTGACAGTAAAGAAGCGCTTAAGAAGTGGTTGCATTAGAAAACGTAAAGGAGGCCTATTACTCCATCAAGTCAAATTTTGTTCGTTCCCTGCTCACATTGCTGATCATTGCAGTGGGTATTGCATGCCTTGTGGGCATTCTTACGGCAATTGATGCCATCCTTTTTTCAATGAACAGCAACTTCAACAGACTGGGTGCAAATTCATTATCGGTGAAACCGAGGTCTGAAACGCTGTCTTCCAACAGAGGAGGCCGCGACCAGAGAAAGAGCAAATCCATCACGATAGAACAGGCCCTCGAATTCAAAGAAAGATTTTCAGGGAAGGGAGCTGCAGTATCTGTTGACGCCTGGTGCAAAGGCAATGTCACCATCAAATCAGGAAGTGAAAAAACCAACCCTACTTTTCAGCTGCGGGGCATTGATGAAAACTTCCTTTTGACCTCTTCTTTTGAACTCATTGAGGGAAGGAACTTTCTCAAAAATGAAACCTACAAAGCCATAGTGGGCAGTGAAGTAGTAAAAGTCCTGTTTGGCGAGGTAGCGAAAAAAGCCATCGGTAAAGAAATCGTGGTTGAAGGCGACAGGTATACCATCGTCGGAGTACTCAAACAAAATGGTAGTGGCTCTGCAGACAACAGCGATAAAAGAGTATACATTCCTCTGGACCTTGCAAAAAACAAGTACGGATATCCTGAGAAAAATTACAATGTGAGTCTGGCTGTGCAAAACCCAACCCAGATAGATCCAACCATTGAGGCTGCTATTGCTGTGATGCGCAACATCCGGGCATTGAAGCCTGGTGAAGAAAATGATTTTGAAATTGCCAAAAGTGACTCCATACTCAACAGACTCAAAGAAATGACCTCAACACTGAGATGGGCCACCATGGTCATAGCGATGTTGACCTTGTTGGGTGCATCCATCGGTTTGATGAACATCATGCTGGTATCTGTGACAGAGAGGACCCGGGAAATCGGTGTACGTAAATCTCTGGGAGCAACAGGCAATAATATTCTGATGCAGTTTTTGACGGAGGCGGTAACCATCTGTATTTTTGGTGGAATCGTAGGTATTTTGCTGGGTATTGGCATTGGTTTTGGCGTCAATGTTTTGGTCAAAGGAAGCTTTTTCATCCCCTGGGCCTGGATGATTCTCGGTATGGTAGTCTGTGTATTCGTTGGCGTGATTTCAGGTCTTTACCCTGCACTCAAGGCGTCCAAACTCGACCCTATTGAAGCATTGAGGTACGAATAATTCAAACAATTCTTTAAATCTACTTTCCAGAGACAATTTTATTGCCGATCACGCAGCTCAGGCATCCTGACTTGCTGCAATATTGGTGTCTCAGATAAATCAAAGCCTGACTTTCCAGAGAAGTTTCACACCGCACTCCCAGGTTTTTCCACTTTGTGATTGTCTGATTTTCTTCAGGCTTCATCTCGTCCAGCAGCTGGAGCGCAAAGTCCTTATAATATTGATCGTCTTTTTGTGATCCATAAAAAAACAGGAAGGGCACAAAGGCATTGATGATGATCCTGTCCTGAAGTGGTTTGGTGATAACTGTACTGTGTTTTGAGGTATCCTTACCAAACTGATAATGCGTCTGCCAATAAACATCTGCCTCGGCAGAAAGGATGAGCCTCATGTCTGACAGGCAGCTGGCATTCAATAAATCATCCAGCAAATTGGTTTGCCGCAAAAGTACAGCAATCATCTGTGCCAACCTGAAGGCAGGCTGACCGGAAGGCATCATTCCTGCATACTTCCAAGCAGCGTCTTCCATGACCTTAAATCCATACTTGGCTTTTTGAATGACAAACTCCGCATGGAGCTTTTCACTATAGTCATCCTGAACAGTAGATTTCTGCATCAAAGACGAAACACCAAAAAGAATTGACTGTATCCTCAATGGGTCAAATATATTCTTTTGAAGGATGTGCAGAGGAACCTCGTTGGCCAGGCGTTCGAAAATGGGGCCGTTTTGTGGACCACCAAAATAATGAGCCGTCAGTTGGTATAAGCTTTCGCCATAATCAAACTGGTTGTTGACATACAAACGGTGGATGTTTTCCAGGCTTACCTGCAATTTCTCTCCGGTTAAGGCCGGATATCTAAGGCTAAGACTTTGTGTGAGTTCTTCATTCAGCAGTTTTTCACATGGGATCCAAGTGGTACTTTCCCTGAGGGTGTTGTAATTTTTCATAATGATAGGGTTGATGTATTTTTTAATCTCAGTTGTGGGTATCCTAAAGTTTTGCCGGCTGGAATAGGTGACCGGCTTATCATCCTGATATACAACGTGCAGGATGACGTTGTGATAAGCTGGATCAGAGTCGTGGGTATGCCTGAGCCAATCTGAGCTCAGCACGTGCATCTCAACTGATCCTGCCCAAATGATGCCATTGATCTTGATTTTTGCGTTTACAAAGTCAGGGCCTGAGGCATGGTTGCGCGAGCCGTAGTCGATGACGGATATAATTTCTCCTGAGGTTGTGGCAAGGTCATAGAGCTGTTTGGTCTGCCACAGATAGTAGATGAGGTCTTCTGTGATCAATTTTTCAAAGCGTTTTACGCTCTAAAATTAATCTATTTTTTCAAATATTTTGAAGGTATAGTTGAATTCATTTTTCTCATCAGCCGCATGAGACTCCTCACTGATCAGATTCCAGGCCTCAAAATCAATTTTGGGAAAGAAGACATCGCCTGCCGTTTCGAGATCGACTTCTGTAAGATACAGCTTGTCCCAAAGAGGAGCAGTCTGCTCGTAGATTTGCCCTCCGCCTATGATGAAACATTCTTCAGCTCCAGTGCCATGTGCGTGCGATAATGCTTCTTTGATGTTTCGTGCGATCAGGCAATTGCTGGAAATAAAAAACGGATCACGGGTGATGATGATGTTGGTCCTGTTGGGTAGTGGTTTACCTATGGACGTATAACAATTTCTGCCCATGATCACCGGGTGTCCTGTTGTTGTTTTTTTAAAGTACTTCAGATCGGCCGGAAGGTACCAGGGAATATCGTTGTCCTTGCCAATGACGTTGTTCTTTGCAATTGCTACAATACAGGAAATGATCATAATAGTACAGTTGGGTGGTAAATAAATCAGTCCTCAACGACCAGGTCCTGAGGCAGCAATAAATTACTATTGAACATGGCCTCCTCCAAAAATTTTCTTGAAGGCCTGATGGTGTCTGTAAGATATTTTTCAATAATAAGTCCTCCGATAGGTACTGCGTAACGCGCTCCAAAACCGGCATTTTCAACAAAAACCGCCAATGCTATTTTGGGATTGTTTTTGGGCGCAAACGCAAAGAATACAGAGTGGTCTTCTCCGAATGGGTTTTGTGAAGTCCCTGTTTTTCCACAGACTTCTATATCATCCAAAAAGGCCCTGGTAGCAGTACCTGCGGTAACAGCTGCCTGCATACCATTGATGACCGGTTCAAAATGTTTCTTGTCAATGCGCATGATATTTTTCTTTCTGAACTCCTCAGGGATAAGGTCTTCACTGTTCATGTAACCTTTGAGAAGATGAGGGGTGATGTAAAAACCACGATTGGCAATGATGGCTGCAATATTGGCCATTTGGACTGTTGTCAATTGCAGTTCTCCTTGTCCAATACCCAATGAAAGCATATATGTTGCCTTCCAGCCTGTAGCTTCTCTTCTGTAGACTTTATCATAAAACTTTGAGTCTGGGACAAAACCGTCATTTTCATACGTATTATCAACGCCCAATTTTCTACCTAATCCAAAGTCATTCAAATATGACACAAGGGTATCAAGGCCTATACCGGGCTTGCGTGGATCGTAGAAATTGACCATCTCCCTCATGAGGTGGTAGTAATAAGAATTACAAGAGTATTGTATAGCTGCTGAAATATTTCCAATTGGAGCATGTCGGTGACATTTTTGGAATTTTCCACCTCCAATATAATATGCTCCGGAACATGCCATACCTCTATCTGCGGTGGTTACTCCTTTTTGGAGGGCGACCAAGGAAAACAAACATTTAAAGATAGAGCCCGGGGGATATTCTGCTTTTACAGACCTGTCAAAGATGGGCTTGTTGGCATTGTCCCTGATGATGGTATCGAATGCTCTGGTCCCAACAATATTAGGATCATAGGTCGGAGCACTCACCATAGCAAGTATCTCACCTGTTGAAGGATCTATGGCTACAAGAGAACCTCTCTTATTGACAAATAGCTTTTCGGCATATTCCTGGAGTTTGACATCGAGACTGGTCCTCAGATCATAGCCGGGTATGGCCATAGAGTCAAGCCTCCCATTATCATATGAGCCCACCTTTCTGCCCAGATTGTCTTTAAGTACGTAGGCTACTCCTTTAATGCCGGAAAGTTTGTCTTCATAGGTTCTCTCCAGACCGGTTCGTCCAATATAATCGCCCATCGTGTATTTGCCGGAAGACTGTTCGATGACTCTTTTGTCGACCTCACTCATATAGCCAAGTACATGGGCACCAACGGCATAGGGATACGTTCGCGTACTCCGCAACTCATAAAAGAATCCAGGAAACTTATACAAATGCTCCTTAAGCAGGGCAAACCTTTCAGGGCTCACTTTTGACAAAAAAACAAAGGGTACAGATTTTGAATACTGTCCCGACTTCCAATCTTTGCTGAGAATTCTCGTAAAATCTTCCTTAGTGATGCCCAGCAAACTACAGAATTCAGTGGTATCCATAGCGGGATTAATATTTCTGTAGGTCACCATGATATCGTACGAAGGGGCATTGGTTACCAGAAGCTCTCCGTTTCTATCGTATAAAATACCCCTTGAAGGCAGTATGGTCTGTTTGTATAATGCAGCCGATTTGGTCTCTCCGGTATATTTTGAATCAAATAACTGCAAAGAGGCTACCTTCAGCATAAGTGCAGCTGCTGCAATAATAAACACATAAATAACGATGTATTGTCGTCGTTCTAAATTTTTCAAGACCTTTAATATTTAGATCTGAACACCAAATGCATGATGGTAAATAATATCAACGTTGGAATAACGGTAAATATGGTGTTTAAAAATATTTTGAAGAAATAAACAAAGGTAAAAGCTTCAAAAGAGAAATATGCAAAGCAATGGATCACCAACATGATAGCAATATAGCTTATAAACCAGGAGAATCCCATTTGAACCAAAGTAGGGCTGGTTTTATTGGTGTAACCTTCATAAGGCTGCAGCATAAGCAGAATCAACGATCTTACATAAGAAGTGATGAGTAAAGCTGCTGTATGGACACCGGGGCTGTTGTAAAACATATCTACAATGATACCAATGACAAATCCTGAAATAAGTACAAAGGCTTTTGGCGTATTGACCGGTAGTAATAAAATGATGAATGGGTAAATCAGAAAGTGCACATAAGTAAAATCGCCGATCGAAAGGTCTACCCTGATCAAAACCAGGACCTGAAAAAGCAGCAGGCCTATAGCACGAATAATATTTCTGGTTATGGTAGAACTATTCATTGATGATTTCCGATTCTAGCGTAATTTGTTCTTTGGAATACTTATTTACAATCACATAGGCTGTGTTGAGGGTTACAGGATCTGAAAAAAGTTCTACACCAATATTATAACTGTTGCTGCCATTGGGTAATGTTACACTTTTCACGGTACCCACCAGAAGTCCTTTTGGAAAGATGGTTGAATAGCCACTGGTCAAAACAGTATCGCCTTCAAGCACACTGATGTGTTTTGGAATGTCTACCAGATTGAGTATTCTGGGATTGTTACCGTCCCAAATAAGGCTACCGTGTGCATTATTCCGCTTGATGGCACAATCAATGATGGATTGTGAATGTAAAATGCTCATGACTCTGGAGAAGTTTGGCGACACGTTTCTGACAATTCCGACAAGTCCCTTATCTGTTATGACTCCCATGTCGGGTTCAATACCATCCTTACTTCCCTGGCACAAGGTAAGGTTGTTGTTTCTCAAGGTATAAGTACTATTACAAATGGTGGCAGGTATCAAATGATATTTAAGGCTATCCTGAGAAAGGGTGTCTATGGTTGTAAGATCTACAGCATTGACATTTTCTGAAATAAATCGCTCAAGAAGCCTCGCATTCTCGGCCTGTAGCTTGTCATTCGTTTGTTGAAGATTAGAAAACTTCACCATTCCGTCTACTTTGTCATTCAATGAGGTGGAAAACAAGTTGGTTGAATTGATGAATATTTCTTTTTGTGATTGATTGTAGTTGACAATCAAATAAATAGCAATGCCCTCAAGTAAAAAAAACATGAGGTGATAACCAAACCTAACAAGTAATAACAATACGTTGCCCATAAGCTCGGCAAATATAAGAAGTATCTTAGTTTTAGCAGTTGCAAAATAGATGGACCGTTTTGATTGCGCATTAAAATTTGAAAAGTTGCAGTTGAAAGACGGTTACTGATTTCTCATTTAAACTTTCTACGCATTAACAATACACCAAAATCAGGTGTATTTTCAAATGATAAGCACAAAACAATGGTCTCTTTACGATGTCTCCTGAAAAACGAAGAAGTTGTCTGGAATTATATGGCAAAATAGCTTTGGATTGCTTTTTCTTCTTCCTGTCTCATTTTTGCTGCATCTTCTCCATCCTTATCTTTAAACCCAATCAGGTGCAACAGGCCGTGTGCCATCACTCTGACACACTCAGACTCATATGATACCCCAAGTGTTGTTGCATTGTCTCTAACTCTGTCCAGGCTGATGTAAATGTCTGATTCCAGCAATCGGCCTTCACGATAGGGAAAGGTGATGATATCCGTGTAATAATCGTGGTCCAAAAATTTTTTGTTGATGCCCAATAAATATTCATCAGAACAAAAAATGTAGGTAATGCCCAGGATGTAAACGTTGTAAGATTTGGAAAGTCCTGAAAGCCAGAGGTTCAGTATTTCCTGATTGAAAAACTCCGGAAAAACAATATCCTCAGCTACGTAATTAATCATTCAATGGGTTGAATTGATGATTCATTTGTTGTCAAAAAACATCTCAACCCTAGTTCCGTTGTCTCTGAATTTGATGCTGTCGGCCAGTTGGGTCATGATGTGGACACCTCTTCCGCCACAACACTCGATATGATCTAAATCCGTAGGGTCGGGCACCGCACGAGGATCAAAGCCATCACCTTCGTCTTTTACGGAGAAGTAAATGCCTGTTTTTTGCGCCTTACACTTAATAAGTACGTGCTTCTGCACATTGTTTTTGTTGCCGTGAATCATGGCGTTGTTCACAGCTTCCGTAAGACTGATCAGGATGTCAGCAAACTTTGTGGAATTGACTCCTATGTGGTTGATGACGTCCTGAACATATGCTTCAAGTTGGTTAATATTTTCTGGTTTTGACTCAATCTTTAATTCTTTACCACTTATCATTTAATAACCTTGTTGATTCTTAATAACACAAATAGTACAATATATTTTATCCCCTTTTCAGCTGCTGATAGTATTGATCTACCAACATCTTGTAGTAAGGTTTCAGTGCCGGAGAAACAGTTTTGTACATTTCTACCTCACTTGCCCTTTGTTTGAGGTAGTCCTGGATTGCCGGTGGCAATTCTTGTTTCACATCTTGCGCTGACTCAGATTTTCTTTTTTCGTCTTCACCCCTCTGTCTTTCTGCTTTTTCTGCTTCCAGGAGACGGGTAACGATGTCTTTTTGCCTCTTTAAAGTCTCAGCGTCGAGCCTTCTGTTGACCAGGTCGGTTTCGATTTTATCCATCTGGTCTATGATACCTTCCAGATCTCCTGCTCCTTTACCTTGCTCTTGTTTGTCCTTCTTTAAATCCTGAAGAGCCTTTCTCAATGCAGCTTGTCTGGCTGCTGCTTCGGCAAAATCTTTGGCAGTAGGACCTTCTTTTCCATCCTTACCCTTGCCCATCTTTTGTTTCAGCCCTTCCAGTGCTTCATCCATACCTTGCTGGCCTTCTGATATTTTATCCATGGGGACTCTTCCTTTGCCTTGTTGGCCCTTTCCGGTTCCTCCTGGTTTGCTGCAATTTTGACTTCCGGGCATTCCGCCGGCCATCTGTTGTTGCATATTCTCCATAGATTCAGACAACATTAGTGCCAAATCGTTCAGATTTGTCATTGTTCTCCTTTGTTTGTCATTGGCCTGGCCCACAATACGTTCTTCCAATAGCTCAATACTATTAGACATATTGTACTTCACCTCGGTCACTTTTTCTCCAACAAAAGACTCAATTTCAGCTACTCTTTTGCTCAGCTCAGTAAGACTGTCCTCAATGATCTGGAACTCATCTTTGATCTTAAACTGCTCTTTAACAAGATCCACAAACTTAGGTGTGTTGACTTGTGTTTCTCTAAGATTCTTGACCAAAGCCTCCTGGTCGAAGGAAAGCGTTACCAGGTTTTCAAGGATTTGTCTGATCGTTTTGAGGTCTTCGGTATGCTGTTCCATATCGCCACCTTCCATACTGGCCTGCATGTTTCCGGCCATGCTTTTCATTTTCTGACCTGCAGACTTCTGAGACTTTGATGCGCCTTTGCTGTCTTGCTTCTCAAGATCTTTGGTGGCATCGTTCATGTCGTCTTTGATGTCATCCATCTTCTCCTGATTGTCATCACCCATGTCTTTTGGAGGAGAAAGCTCTTCGTTTTTCTTTTCAAGTTCTTCCAGGTCTTTTTTGATCTGATCAAACTCTTTATTGATTTCCTTCTGTTCCTTCAGTAAGTCTTCCTTAGGAGTTTCTTTTTCTTCTGTCTTTTTGGCAAGTTCTTCTTGCTTTTCGCCTAGCTCATTGAGCTTTTCGATTTGCTCACCGACTTCTTTTTCCATTTCGAGCTGCTTGTACAACTCCAGAAGGCGTTCTGTTTTTTTCTCCAGGTTCTCATTTTGCATTTTGAACTCGTCCATCATTTTCAGGGCATCTTCTTTTTCGAGCTCCTGAAGTAACTCCTGGATTTTTTCAATCAACTCTTGGTTTTCATCGTTGGCAGCTTCCTCCATCATTTCCTTGAGCTTGTCCTGTTTTTCTTTGATCTCTTCTTTTGGTTGATCAAGCTCTTGCTGATTCTGAAGGTTTTCTTCAAACTTCTCATTAGCCTTTTGCAACTTTTCCTGAAGTTTCTTTTGCTCTTCCAATAGCTTTTCCAATTCTTTCTTGTCCTGCCAGTCCAATTGTTTTTTCTGAAGTAATTTTTCCTTCATCTTCTGGAAGCGGTCATCCATTTTTTTGATGTCCTTGTTGGCATCACGAAGTTTGTCTTTGATTTCTTCTTCGTTGGCGTCTTGTTTTTCCTCCAGTTCTTTTTTAGTAAGCTTGGAGAATGTCATCAGACCACTTTTAGCAGATTTGCTGCCATGGACTCCGTCGTTGTCAAAAACTTCAAAATAATACTCGAGTTTATCCCCTGCGGCAAGTTTAAAATCATCCCAGTACACCAAATGTCTGAAAGAACTGTTTCTTCCTGCTTCAAAGCTCAGCTTTTTGATGTCAGTAACCTTGAGTTTCCCTTTTTCATCTGTAATGGTATAATTGAAGGTCAATCGGCTGAGACCATAATCATCGCCCAATTCTCCATCAAAAAGTACTGCATTTTTATTCAGACTGTCCACAATGGTTTCTACATTGATCGTCGGATATTGGTCTTTAATGACGCTAACGGTGTACAGCAAAGAATCAGGTCTGTCCTGGAACTCATTGCTGAGGTAGATGCCGTACTGGAAATTATCCATGGCTCTGACCTTGTATTCAAACTCATCTTCTGAGGTCTTTGGTGCTTCTTTGACATTATCACCAATGCGTAATGCTATGTTATCAGTGTGGTCAGTGATAAAATTCCACTTGATGTTGGTTCCTTCAGGAATGATGAGATCACCTACGTTAGACAATTTTTCATCATCCTTTTGAGTGTATGCAGGGTAATCCAGGAATGTGGAAAAATTGGCAATATGAGGCTTGGGCAATACTTCCAGCGTAAGGTCATCTGATGATACCTCTCCGGCCTTCAGGTAGAAGTTGACTTCCTTTTGGACATTCCTGAATGTATACTCAAAATTATTGGCAGATTTTTTTTCCAGCCTGTAGCTGAAGCCGTCAATATCAAGAAACACTTCTGCCGGCAACACATCGCCATCTACATTGACATTCAAAACAAAATCCGCATACTGAGTAGCTTTGAGGTTTTCATTTTCAATCGTAAAATGAAAAGGTGCTTCTTTCTCAAAATCCTCGTTGTTGTTGAGCAATCTGTAAGTTGAGTTTTTGATTAAAGAAGGCGACATAAAAAACAAACCTACCAAACACAAAACCGGAGGCAGGGCATACTTCACATATTTTTTATTCTTCGAAAAATCAATGGCTTTCTGAAATGGCACCAGTTTGATGGCTTCAGTCTTTTGTGAAATACCTGCCATGAGCAATTCGGAACCATTTCCGGCATCATACTGACTCTTCAGTTGAAGGATATTGAGCAATTTGTCTTTTACATCATAAAAGTGATCCCCAATGATGGATGCAGCCTGTTCGTGTGAAATGGTCTTACCCAGCTTCAGCATTTTGATCATGGGATCAATCAACCAGCGATAAGCCGCAAAAGCTCCCATCAACAGCCAGGAATAAAAAAGAACCTTCCTCATGCCTTTGCTGAAGTAAAAGCTTCCTTCCAGCAAATTGATGATCAGAAAATAGGATACTACAAAACCAACAAAATAGAGACTTCCCCTTATCATTTGGTTGGCGTAGTACTTACGTGTAAATAGATCCAGTTTTTGAATTAAATTGTTATAGCTGGTAGATGTCATATAGATTATTACTTCAACGCGTGAGTTGATTCTTATTCAGACCTAAGAGGAGCAGGCAAAAGTTTACAAAACATTAAAACAATATTGAGTTCCAAATCCTTATCGTTTTGACATTTTATTAATATTCAACCAATTCCGAAAGTTGTAAATATAATGGTATTCACCCGTAAGTGTCAAGAGGCAGTGAGGGTTATTTTCTAGGTATTTCTTGAATTTTTAAGGTTTTGGTTGAAATTATTCAATATTAATGGCGGTTCTTAAATCAGAATATGGCAATGATGAATAATTGGATATTTTTGTAAAATGGATGCTCGTGAGCTAAAAACAGTAAAGAAAACCAAATTCACCTGGTCGTGGCTTTGGTCTATGCCTGTAAGACTGGCTTTGCTCCTGGCCATGTCGTGGTTTATTTATTACGAAGCTCAATTGGTCATCCCTCAGGAAGCTGACTATCTGGAAAAGTGGTCGGGATTATTAAAAGCGCATCAGGTAGAAGTGATTTTGTGCCTCCTGTTGTTACCTGTCAATGTCATTTTTGAGGCCCTCAAATGGAAAACTGCTGTACAATCTTTCCACAAGTTGAATCTTTGGCCAGCCGTGAAATCCATCTTGTTTGGCAATACACTGGGTATTTTTACGCCTGCAAAATCAGGGGAATATGCCGGTAGACTGCTTCATTTGCAAATGCGGGAGAGCCCTCCGGGAATTATGGCCAACCTCTATTGCAGCCTTGCACAAAACGCTGTCAATCTTTTGATTGGGGGCATATGTTTTGGTTTGAATACAAAGTTCAACACTTTGATTGACAATAGTTTAACATTGGGAATGGTAACATTTTCGATGATTTTGACGTTGTTGATGTTGATGGTATATTTTAATCTTGGAACCCTATTTGGATTTGTACAGGAAAAATTTCAACGTTTTTTCAAGTCATTTTCAGTGCTGGGGGACGAGATCTTAAACAGCCATCAAAAGGTCAATATTCTGAGTTGGTCACTGCTGCGGTATTTGGTATATGCCTTGCAATATGTTTTGATATGTAAGGCATTCAATTTTGATCTCAGCATAGTCCAATTGCTTCAGGGTATTGGTGTGATCTTTCTGATTCAATCCATGCTCATTTTGCCACCGGTTATGTCGCTCATTGCCAGAGGCGAAACGGCGCTTTTGGTTTGGTCGGTCTTTGGGGTTGAAGCAGACAAAATCCTGCTCGCCAGCCTGACCTTGTGGATGATCAACGTACTTATTCCGGCTATTGCTGGGACCGGAGTATATTCTTTACATAAATACAGAGGAGTCAAAGCAGTATGAACATATTAAAAACTAAAAGGACATGGTTATTGCTGACAGGGGTAATGCTGTCAGTTGTTTCATTTTTGGCCTTTACAGGTAAGTCTGAAATCAATGACGAGTGTTACAAAACCAATACCAGCTTTAAAAATGGTGAAACACTGGTCTATAAGGTGTATTACAATTGGCAGTTTGTATGGTTGTCTGCTGGTGAGGTAACAATGAATTTGCGCGAAAATGCTGACAGCTATGAAGTCAGGGTTTATGGCAATACTTACGAGAGTTATGACTACTTCTTTAAGGTTAGGGATTATTTTTATACCAAAATAGACAAGCAAACCCTCTTGCCCAAAAACTTTGTACGCATCATTCAAGAAGGGGATTATCGTTTGTACGACAGCATTGCCTTTCAACAAAATACTTTGTCCGCAATATCCTTTCATGGCAAAAGCAAAGAGACTGCTGTCAAAAAACAATTCGCTTTAAATGAGTGTATGCACGACTTGGTATCAATTTTGTATTCATTAAGGAATACTGATACCAAAACTTTGGTTCCGGGTACACAACTTCCGGTGAAAGTCTTTTTTGATAAGGAAATTTATCCTGTCAAATTGATTTACAGAGGAAAGGAAAAAAATAAGAAGATTAGAGGTCTTGGTAACTTCAACACCTTACAAATCAGTCCTTTTATGGTGGCCGGTACAGTTTTTAAAAACTCTACTGAAATGAAAATTTGGGTCAGTGACGACAACAATAAAATACCTCTTCTGATAGAATCCCCGCTATCTGTCGGAACCGGCAAAGCGATTTTAAAATCCTACACTAATCTGAGAAACAGTGTAACATCAAAAGTCAATTAAAACGGTGATAAAAAAAATCAATTTATTCCTCATGATACTGGGCGTTGCTGCTCTGTTTCTGGCTGTGGGATGGTTTTGGGGAAAAAAGTCTCAGCTTTTTGAACCACAAATAAAGGCTTCCTCATCAGTGGTGGTAGAGAAAATGGAGAAAGTGCTCAAGCTTGTCACTGTAGAAGCTACCTTATCTGAAATCTATAATTACAAAGACTTCTATACTTATGACGTTTTTCCCCTCAGGAAAAAAGCCATGCTCCGGGTCAATGCGAAAGTTGCCGCAGGATATGATTTTGATAAAATCACCATCACTGTTGACAGCACCATGGGTAAAGTCGTCATTGCCAATATGCCGAAAGCCGAGATTCTTGCGATAGACCATACCCTGGATTATTATGATATCGAACAGGGTTTGTTTAATTCCTTTACAAGTGATGATTACAACCACATCAACAACAATGCAAAAGAATACATCAAAAACGTAGCTCTGCAGAGTGGTGTTATCGAAAAGGCCAATGAGCAAAAGAAGGAAATGATTGATATGTGGAGGACCATTCTCGATGGCATGGGTTATAAACTGGAGATTTTAGAGCAAAACCAATTGCCGGAATTTACAAAACAATAGGACTTATCACTGCGGCTCAAGCATTGGCTCTGATTCTGATCTTCCGCTTCCGGGAGAAATAATCACTATTTTTACGTAAAAGCTCCAAAGCTCAGCCTATCTTTGGGCTGTACCATATACAAATGTGTGGAAAACATCTACGGTAAAATATTGGAAGCCAAACAGAAGCGACAAAAGAAGTTTGTTGTTTTGATTGATCCTGATAAGCTCAAATTGGGGCATATTGATCAGCTTTTGCAATTGGCCATAGATGCAAAAGTGGACTATTTTTTTGTTGGTGGCAGCCTGATCATCAACAACATGCTGGATGAAGTCCTCTCCAAAATCAGGAAAAACTGCGACATTCCACTCATTCTTTTTCCGGGCAACTCCTTCCAGTTGAGTTACAGGGCAGATGCCATCTTATTTCTCTCCTTGATCTCAGGCAGAAATGCTGAACTCCTCATTGGAAAACATGTTGTTGCAGCACCATTTTTGAAGGTAAGTCCGCTGGAAATCATTTCTACCGGTTATTTGCTCATTGATGGAGGAAAGACTACGACTGTGCAATACATGAGCAACACTGTCCCTATTCCGGCGGATAAGACAGACATTGCCATGACGACTGCTCTTGCCGGAGAAATGCTGGGCATGAAAATGATTTACATGGACGCAGGAAGTGGTGCGCTTCATCCTATATCGACAGAAATGATCGAGCACGTTTCTGAAGTCTTGACAGTGCCTTTGATCATTGGAGGAGGCATATCTGATCCCAGAAAAGTGTATGACAACATGATGGCTGGTGCCGACCTGGTCGTAGTAGGCAACGCCATTGAGAAGGACATCCACCTGATTACAGATATGTCTATCGCAGTGTACGAGGCCAATAAAGCCCTTGTCAATCCTTAATTTTACAGAACAATCATGTCTTTTGATGCCCACATGTAGCGCGATGCTATGGTGCGGTAGGGTTCCCAGGATTTTGCTATTTCAACACATTGTTTTCGGTGCGATTTATCTTTCTCGTCCAGCCCGTAGTGAAAAACAATTCCTTTTCTGACAATGAGGTCATCCAAAGGCAGAATGTCAAGACGACCCAACTCAAATATCAGTAACATTTGTACAGTCCAGAGTCCTACTCCTTTGATCTGGGTCAGTCTCGTGATGAGTGTTTCGTCGTCAAGAGTGTAGGCTTCTTCATACCATCCGGGATTTTCTATAAAAAATTGTGCTACGTTGTGAATATAACCTGCCTTCTGGTAAGAAATGCCAACGCCGCGCATATGCTCTACATCCAGGGCTGCAACTTCTCCGGGAAGGAGTACATTTCCTGTCAAAGTCAAAAATCTTTTGTAAATTGTATCCGCTGCTTTTGTGGAAAGCTGCTGTGAAATAATTGATTCTACCAATGCCTGAAAAACATCTTTTGTTTGATTGATCGGGGGTAGATCGCCTAACTTTTCAATTAATGAAGCTAAAATGGGATCCTTTTTTAAATGTTCAATTGCTGTCTGCATACGATACTGGTCTGTTTTATTGATATTGGTTTGCTGGGGTTTTTCACCCCAAATCTCAATTTTTGCTCAGGGTGCTAAAAATATGGTTCTTTTGAGCAACCCACCTAAGGACGGCGCTACTTTTTTTAATGATGTCTGGGGTTGGGAAGATGGGGCAGGCAACGAATATGCAGCTATTGGCACCAATACAAATATTAGAATTTATAATGTCACAGACTCCAGAAACCCTGTTAAATTATATGATAAAGCGGGAGGAAATAGCACCACATGGAGAGACTTTAAAACCTATAGAAATTATTTATATGCCGTTTGCGATAATTGTTCTGAAGGCCTGGAAATTATTCCCCTGGACAGCCTTCCGCAACAAGTATTGAGAGCCGACAAATCAAAATTTTTGAGAGCGCACAACATTTACATTGATACTGCCCATGCCAGGTTATATGCTGTTGGAGCAAGATATATTCCAAATAATTCAAATCTGGGAGTCATTATTTATGACATTTCCAACCCGGCTGTTCCTCAATTTATCAGTCGTTTTGATGATGGGAAATATGTTCATGATATTTATGTCAAAAATCACATAGGCATTGCATCGAGTGGTAATTCGGGTACTTATGTATATGATTTTACAAATGCATCTACTCCTGTCAGCTTAATGGGCTCAGAAATTCCACTGAGTGTGTACCACCATTCATCTTGGCAGCACCCTGACTCACCATATATATACAGTGCAAATGAAGTCCCGCTTGGCATACCGATGCAGATTTATCAGATCAAAAACGGTTCTTTGGTCAACGCAGGTTCTTTCAACGAACCACTTATTTCAGGAGCGAGCAATAATGTGCCACACAATCCATATGTACATGAGGAAAAACTGTTCATATCATATTACGAAGATGGTGTACAAGTCTACGATGTTTCAAAGCCAAAAGCTCCAACAAAAATTGCTTATTATGATACACATGCAAATGTTGCTTATAATGGATACTATGGTTGTTGGGGTGTATTTCCATTTCTTAAATCAGGCACAATTCTGGCATCAGATATGAGTAAAGGTTTGATGATTTTGGGGCTTGATATTTCTGCAAAAGCGAATGACATCTTGTATTTGTCTGAACCCGGAGCCGGCTTTTGCGTAAGGTCAAAAACCAATATGTACAAAATTGCTGTAGACAACAGCGGCAACATCACCCAACAGGTTTTGGCTCAGGTACCTGATGCGACATTGATTCACAATGCAAACATTAAGGCAGACCAGATGGTGCTTACTGCCCCTTCAGGCGGTTTGTATGAAGTCAAATTTGATACCTTGTCCAATCAGATGGTGGCCACTTCTTTACCCGCTTTGCCATCTGGTAATGTGATTACCATAGATAAGTCGCTTTACTTTGATGATATTTATACGGGTCCTGTTTTCCAAACCGGACCCCGGAGACACCGATTGAGGGTAGTCAACGGGGCTCAGAGTTTTCTGAAGATGGAGTAGTTTTTGAGGCCTGCCGGTTTTTTTGTTTATTTGCAAAAATTTTTGACTTTATGGAACGTCTTGGGACTTGTCTGGTTTGTGGTAATGATGCTTTTGAAGATTTTCTGATTGCCCAGGATCATTATAAAAAAGACTACTTCAGTCTCCAAAAGTGTGCCTCCTGCGGTTTTGTATTTACCAATCCAAGGCCTTCTTTGAGTGAAATCGGGGATTTTTATACTTCAACAACTTATCTGAGCCATACCTCACATGACAGATCTTTCATGCGTGGTGTCTATCGTGCTGCCAGAAAGTATATGATGAACAAAAAACATGAAATGCTCCTTCAGTACACCAAAGGAAAAGAACAGCTTTCCATACTTGACTTTGGATGCGGAACGGGAGATTTCCTGAAATTTTGTTCAACCAAGGGCCATAAGGTTGCAGGATATGAAGTCGAAGAACATGCCAGGATGCGGGCAAAAGAAATCAACGGAATTGAGCCATATGGTCCTGATCAGATGGACGCCATCAAGTTTGGAGCTTACGATGTGATAACGTTGTGGCACGTATTGGAGCATGTTCATATGCTCAACGAACAGGTTGACTTATTCAGGAAATGGCTGGTGAAGGATGGCATTCTGGTCCTGGCCTTGCCCAACATAGAAAGTTACGACGCAGAGATGTATAAAGAACATTGGGAAGGACTGGATGTGCCAAGGCACTTATACCACTTTTCTCCGTCTGCAGTGGATAATCTGCTGGTCAAACATGGATTTGAAAAGCTTGCCATACGCCCTCTGGTGCTCGACGCATATTATTCTGTCATGTACAGCGAACGCAACGCAGGAAAGGGAAATCTGTACTCTATGGTGAAGGGCGTGTTTTCGGGTTTTCAACTCAACAAAAAGGCCGCTGATACAGGAAAGTACAGCAGCCTTGCATATTTTTATAAATTAAAATCAGTTGGAGTATAGGCTAAATCAGCGCTATACGGCAAAACTTTCACCACATCCACATGTTCTTGCGGCATTTGGGTTGTTGAAGAAGAAACCTTTACCATTCAATCCTCCTGAAAACTCAAGGGTGGTATTGCACAGGTACAGAAAACTCCTCAAATCTGTTACGACTTTGACACCGTTGTCTTCAAAGACCTGATCATTTGGCTTATTCTCATTGTCAAAATCCAGATTATAAGTAAGCCCACTGCAACCACCACTGGTTACAGAAACCCGGATGAAGTAATCTTCTCCCAGACCCTCTTTTGAATAGAGTTCTTCTATTTTATTTTTTGCACTTTCGGCAACAAAAAGCATCTTTAAATATTTTGTAAGTCAAAGAAATTATGCGCTGGCAACGCTGCTTTCAGACTCTACAGTAATGTTGTTTTTCTTTCTGTAATCAGCAATTGCGCTTTTGATGGCGTCTTCTGCCAAAACAGAACAGTGAATTTTTACAGGTGGCAAAGCCAGCTCTTCAACAATTTCCATATTGTCTATTTCCAGAGCCTGGTTGATGGTCTTACCTTTCAACCATTCTGTAGCCAGAGATGAAGAAGCAATTGCTGATCCACAACCAAAAGTTTTGAATTTAGCGTCTTTGATTACGCCTGTTGCTTCATCAACTTCGATTTGCAATCTCATGACGTCACCACATTCAGGTGCACCTACGAGACCAGTTCCAACATTTTTGCTGTCTTTATCCAAGGTTCCTACGTTTTTAGGATTCTTGAAATGTTCTATTACTTTTTCTGAATAAGCCATTATATCTCAGTTTATATTTTTAACAAAGTGGATTGAATATTGGTTCCTGCCAGCAGATTAGTGCTCAGACCATTCTACCATAGTCAGATCAATACCCTCCTTATACATTTCCCATATTGGACTCAAATCACGCATGTGATTGACACCTTTTTTTACCAGTTCGATGGCTCTGTCCACATCTTCATCAGTGGTAAATCTTCCAAGACTGAATCGGATAGAGGAGTGGGCCAAATCGTCTCCCAAACCAAGAGCGACCAAAACGTATGATGGTTCAAGAGATGCTGAGGTACAGGCAGAACCGGAAGATACTCCAACTTGCTGATTGAAAGTCATCATCAATCCTTCGCCCTCAACATGTTTGAAAGAGATATTCGTAACGTGAGGCATTCTGTGGGCAACACTACCATTGATGTAGGTTTCTTCCATTTCCATGAGAGAAGACTCCAGTCTGTCTCTTAGCTTTGAAATGCGTTCTGTATCCTGAGCCATTTCTTCTTTGGCAATTTTGGCAGCTTTTCCGAAGCCAACAATGCCAGGAACATTTAGAGTTCCTGATCGCATGCCTCTTTCATGTCCGCCACCATCCATTTGTGCAGTAACTTTAACTCTAGGGTTTTTTCTGGAAACATATAAAGCTCCAACACCCTTCGGTCCATACATTTTATGGGAAGTGAAAGCCATGAGGTGAACGCCAACTTCTCTTGGGTCAACAGGAATTTTTCCTACTGCCTGAGTAGCATCACTCATAAACAATACACCTTTTTTCTTACAGATTTCTCCGATTTCTTTCATCGGCTGGATCACACCAGTTTCATTGTTGGCCCACATGATGGATACCAAAATGGTTTTGTCTGTGATCGCTGCTTCCAGCTCTTCAAGATTGATCAGCCCTTCATTATTGACTTCCAGGTACGTCACCTCACCGCCCATTTTCTCGATTCTTTTGCAAGTGTCGAGTACAGCCTTGTGTTCTGTTGTAGCAGTGATGATGTGGTTACCTTTGCTTTTGTACATTTCAAAAACGCCTTTGAGGGCAAGGTTATCTGCCTCGGTAGCACCTGAAGTAAAGATGATTTCTTTGCTGTCTGCGTTGATTAGATTGGCCACTTGTTCTCTGGCGTAATCAACGGCTTCTTCTGCCTGCCATCCAAATGGATGGTTTCTGCTCGCAGCATTTCCTGGCACTTCATAAAAATATGGCAACATTGCTTCTACTACTCTGGGATCGCACGGTGTGGTGGCGTTGTTATCCAGGTAGATAAGTCGATTATTTTCCATTAATTGTCTTGTTTACTTTTATTACGCAAATATAACACTATTCACTCTTGAATGTTCTTAATTAATTAGACTGAGTATAAATAAAATAGTGTTATTTTTTTCCAAAAATCCTCTGGAAAAGCCTCATTCAAACCAAAATGTGAAAATCGAAGGAGTTAAATGTCGATCTTGGCGTACTTGGCGTTTTCTTCGATGAATTCTCTTCTTGGTGCAACTTCGTCTCCCATCAGCATAGAGAAGGTATGGTCGGCTTCAATTGCGTCTTCGATATTGACCCTTCTCATAAGCCTTGTTGTCGGATCCATCGTTGTCTCCCAAAGCTGTTCAGCGTTCATTTCTCCAAGACCCTTATAGCGCTGTGTCTTCACAGAATTGTCTTCTTTGCCCTTGCTGTATTGTTCGATAGCATCCTTTCTTTCCTCATCGTTCCAGCAATACCTGAACTCCTTTCCTTTGCTCACTCTGTAGAGCGGTGGAGCAGCGATGTACAGGTAACCTTGCTCAATGAGGGGTTTCATGTATCTGAAGAAGAACGTAAGGATCAAAGTTGTAATGTGGCTACCATCGACGTCGGCATCACACATGATGACTACTTTGTGATAGCGGAGCTTTTCCATATTGAGAATGCGCTCACCATCGCGGTCCTGGATGCTTACACCTAGAGCCGTGAAGATGTTTTTGATTTCTTCATTCTCATAAATTTTATGTTCCATGGCCTTCTCCACATTCAGGATCTTACCCCTGAGTGGCAAAATGGCCTGAAAATTTCTGTCTCTTCCCTGTTTCGCGGTACCACCTGCAGAATCGCCCTCTACGAGGTATACTTCGCTGATGGCCGGATCTTTAGATGAACAATCTGAGAGCTTACCCGGTAAACCACCACCTGTAAGTACAGACTTGCGCTGTACCATCTCTCTGGCTTTCTCGGCAGCTTGTCGTGCTGTAGCGGCAAGGATGACTTTCTCCACTACTTTTTTGGCTTGTCCGGGATTCTCTTCCAGGAAAAACTTCAGAACGTCACCTACAGCTCTTGAAACGATACCCGTAACTTCGGAGTTTCCGAGTTCTCCTTTTGTTTGGCCCTTGAACTGTGGTTCGGGTACTTTGACAGATACAATAGCTGTCAATCCCTCCCTGAAATCATCACTGGATATATTGACCTTCGCTTTGGTAAACAGGCCATTGTCGTCACCGTACTGCTTGAATACACGCGTCAAAGCCCTTCTGAAGCCCGCCACGTGTGTACCACCTTCGCGGGTGTTGATGTTGTTGACGAAAGAAAATATATTTTCCTGATATCCTGTATTGTAGCTCATGGCTACCTCAACCTCTACATTGTCTTCTTTTCCAATGATGTGGATGGGTTTTTCCAATAAAGCCGTTCTTGAACTGTCAAGATATTCTACAAACTCCAGCAAACCACCTTCTGAATGATATGTGGTATGTCTGAAAGCCTGAGTTTCTTCATCAAAATTGCGTTCGTCAATCAGGGTAAGTGTGAGCCCTTTGTTGAGGTATGCCAGTTCTTTGAATCTTTTGGCGAGGATGTCGAACTCATATACCGTACTCTCAAAAATGCTTGCGTCCGGTAAAAAGGTAACCGTTGTTCCTGTCCTTTCGGAAGTTCCGATTTCCTTTACAGGACCCTGTGGAATACCGGTTGCGTATTCCTGCTCAAACACTTTGCCTTCGCGGTGCACTTCAGCCCTCAGGTACGAGGACAAAGCATTCACACACGATACACCTACACCGTGCAAACCACCTGAAACCTTATAAGTGTCTTTGTCAAACTTACCACCGGCGTGCAATACAGTCATTACCACCTCAAGCGCTGATTTTTGAAGCTTTTGGTGCATGCCGGTAGGAATACCTCTACCGTTGTCTTTAACTGTAATAGAGTTGTCTTTATGAATGATGACATCTATGGCATCACAATATCCTGCAAGATGCTCATCAATAGAGTTGTCAACGACCTCCCATACAAGGTGATGGAGTCCTTTTGTATCGGTACTTCCGATGTACATACCGGGACGCTTCCTTACCGCTTCCAGGCCCTCAAGAGCCTGAATATTATCGGCGCCGTAATTCCCTTTGTTGTTCTCTTCTGTGCTCATTTTGTTTGTTTTATTAATGGGAGAAAACTCTCTCCTCAGACCCGTACCTATCGATAACGGTAAATTGTAAAACAGGTGTGCAAAAATACAAAAATTACATGAGAAAAAGCCTTAATAAAACCTTATTTATAGCCCTGATTGAATCCAAAATCGCATGAAAATTTATAAGAGGAGTTCTGTGTAAATTATCACCCTGGAAGGTGTTCAAGTTTCTGACGAAAATTAGTCTGTAGACCAGTAAACAATCGATTTCACACAAAAAAAAACAGGATGCCGTCACGAAGACAAGCACCCTGCATAACCCCAAAAAACCAATTGAAAATTAGTCTTTATTTATCATAGGTGAGGCAAATTTAATACAATCTAAATCTCATTTAAAAGCTTAAGGCTAAAATTCTTTTATTTTTTTTAGATTTCTGCTGTTTCTTCCTGAGTATCAGGCGTATGTGAAGCGATAATTTCTTCAGGTGTATGATGGGTCTCTTCCTCCTGATAAGGTCTTAGTCCAATAAGCTTTTCAAGATCTGATTTTAGAAGGACCTCCTTCTCAATCAATCTTTTGGCAAGCATATTGAGTTCATTCCTTTTTTCCTTCAGCAATTCCTGAGCTCTCTTGTACTCTGTTTCGATCAGGTTTCTCACCTCATCGTCGATCAGCGTGGCTGTGTCTTCAGAATAAGGCTTGTTGAAATTTTCCTGAGACATGGCATAGAAGGAGACGTTACCCACTTTTTCGTTCATACCAAAGATAGAGATCATGCTGTAACCCATTTTTGTTACCTGATCGAGGTCGTTTTGAGCGCCCGTCGAAATTTTATCAAAAACGATTTTTTCTGCTGCTCTTCCTCCCAGGGTCATACAAATGCGGTCCAGCAGTTGCTCTTTTCTAGTAATGTATTCTTCTTTTGGAAGATATTGAGCATAACCCAATGTCCCCACTCCTCTTGGTACAATGGTGACTTTTACCAGTGGGCTCGCATGCTTGAGGTACCAGCCGCAAATAGCGTGTCCAGCCTCATGATATGCTATGATTTCTTTTTCTCTTGGTGAGATCAGCTTGTTTTTCTTTTCTAATCCACCAATCACTCTGTCAAGTGCGAAGTTAAAGTCGTCCAGGTCTACTGAAGATTTTCCTCTTCTTGCGGCTACCAATGCAGCTTCATTACAGACGTTGGCAATTTCTGCCCCTGCAAATCCCGGCGTCATTTCAGCAAGGACCTGAGGATCCATATCCGGAGCTGTTTTGATCTGTTTAAGGTGTACTTTGAAAATGGCTTCTCTACCTTTTAGATCCGGCCTATCGATAGAAATTTGCCTGTCAAATCGTCCTGGTCTCATTAAGGCACTGTCCAGAATATCTGGTCGGTTGGTTGCGGCCATGAGGATGACCCCTTTATCAGTACTGAAACCATCCATCTCGACCAACAACTGGTTAAGTGTGTTTTCTCTTTCGTCATTACCGCCCTGAATGGCGTTTCTTCCCCGGGCTCTACCTATGGCGTCGATCTCGTCAATAAAAACGATACATGGCGCTTTATCTCTGGCCTGCTTGAATAAGTCTCTGACCCTGGAAGCACCTACACCTACAAACATTTCAACGAAATCAGAACCGGAAATCGAGAAAAATGGAACACCTGCTTCACCTGCAACTGCCTTTGCAAGCAAGGTTTTCCCTGTACCCGGAGGGCCTACCAAAAGAACACCTTTAGGGATTTTACCTCCAAGTGCTGTGTATTTTTTTGGATTCTTTAGAAAGTCAACAATCTCCATCACCTCTTCTTTGGCTTCATCCAGACCTGCAACATCAGTGAAGGTGATGTTTACTTTTGCATTGTTGTCAAAAAGCAATGCTTTTGATTTACCAATGTTGAATATTTGTCCGCCGGCACCTCCGGCACCACCACCCATTCTTCTCATGATGATGATCCACAGTCCGATAAACAGGAGGATTGGAAGCAACATATTGAGAATTGGTCCAAATATGCTGTTCTCCGTTTTGTAGGTAAATTCTACCGGGTGCCCTGATTCCTGAAGTTTTTCAAGCTGTTCTCCAAAAACTCCAGCATCACCAATCTCAAATTCAAATTGTGGATTGATGGCATTGAAACGATCATCTTTAAGATCAGGATAATTTTTGTCAATGATGCTGTCTTTGATGAAAACATGGACCGTGTTTTTGTTGATGATTTCAATTTTTTTGACTTCATCAGCTACGACCATTTTTTCAAATTCATTCTGAGTGATCTTTCCTGTTTTCCCGTTCATTATAAAAATCACGTTAAATGCCAGGACCAGAAATAAAATGAAACCGTAAATCCAGTATGAATTGTACTGGAATTTTTTTGGTTGTTTATTGTTTTCGTTATTCTCCATTCTTTTTTTAATGCTAAGTACAAAATGTGAAACGCACGATGGCTGATTTCGTTTAATCCAAGTTTTCGTAATTGGTAAAATCCGCGTCGCTCCAAAGATCCTCAAGATCATAGAATTCGCGGGTTTCGGGATAAAAAATATGGACTATAGTATTGAAGTAATCTACCAAAACCCACTTTGAGGTATCAACACCCTCTCTGTGTTGAGGTTTTACCATGAGTTCTTCAGATACTCTTTTAAAGATGTTATCAGATATAGCCCTTACCTGTGTGGTAGAGTCTCCTTCACAGATGATAAAAAAATCTGCAGGAGCTTCTCCAAGCCTTCTGAGGTCTATTTTTACTATGTTTTTACCTTTGATATCCTGAATTGAATCTATGATGAGTGAGTTCAGCACAACGTCTTCCTGAACCTTAATTCCGCTTCCTTTAACTTTCAAATGTGTGTTACTTTATGTGTTAATTTGCAATGCCATTTCAGGCGTCTAAAATTTCTATTGTCAACAGCAGAACGATTTTCACTTTTTGAATTTTGTTCCGCTTATATACATTTACGATTCAAAAATACAAAATGTTACCATCAAACAATACCGTTGGGCGAATAAGACTCCATTTTAAGTCATTGGAGTCTACCAATGATTTCGCCACAGGTATTGTTTCAAAAATCAATCCAAGTGATGGATTAGTGGTTAGTACTGACTTTCAGTCAAAGGGAAGAGGACAATTTGGCAGGAAATGGGATGGAGTAGCTGGCCAGAACGTTGCGATGACCGCCATTCTGCGTCCTCAGTCCTTAAAAGCTGATCATCAGTTTTTTCTGAGTAAGATGGCAGCTGTTGCAGTTTGCGAGACCCTGAGTGAACTCAAAATCAGCAATATCGGCATAAAATGGCCCAATGATATCGTAGTTGATGGAGAGAAAATTTGTGGTATTCTGATTCAAAATACGATAACAGGCAAAGAAATAAAATGGTCTGTCGTTGGCATTGGCATCAATGTTTTGCAACGGAAGTTTGAAGGAGAATTTAACAGAAAGCCTACATCTGTTGTACTAAAATCCCCATATGAAGATGCTTTTGATGTGAGATCAGTGGAGTCCATTTTATTGAAACAATTGAATGCATTGTACAATCAATTGAAAATGGAGAATTTTGGAAGAATTGATGATATGTACCATCACTGGCTGGAAAAAATAGGCGAAAACATTAGATATAAGCTTATGAGTGAAAATGCTGTAAAAACAGGCATTTTGGATTCAGTCGACAAGTCCGGGCACATATGTATTTTACACCAAGGCAAATTGCTCAGATATGCGATGGGTGATATCAGCATATTATCGGTTTAAATTTTATTGTGAAGTAGATCTCTGTTTATATGAGTTAGGGAAAAGAGTGAATCGATTGTAGAAAAGAACTGATAACATATAGAGACCCATGAAAAACTCCCCTTTCCCCAATCTGATTTAAGGGTGTATTTCTTTAGTGAAAACAAATTAAAAAAATTGATATAAGAATTTTGTCAAATGTTAGAGTTTGATTGACAAACAAGTATATTTGCTTTCCCAATGTGAAGACATTCATAAACCCAATGATCTTCCTGCCGACCTGAAGAATTAATTTAGAATAAATATCAAATCTTACGTTTCAATATGTCAAAGGAAAGAGACGAAAAATTAAAGTCATTAAAGACGACCATCGATAAACTGGAAAAGGATTTTGGCAAGGGTGTTGTCATGAAACTTGGGGACAAACAAGTTGTCAACGCCGAAACCATCTCCACAGGATCAATTGGTCTGGATATAGCACTTGGAATAGGCGGATTTCCCAAGGGAAGAGTTGTAGAAATATATGGCCCTGAGTCCTCAGGAAAAACCACTCTGGCCATACATGCTATAGCCAATTGCCAGAAAAATGGAGGCATTGCTGCATTTATTGATGCAGAACACGCATTTGATAAAGCATATGCCGAAGCGCTGGGTGTAGATACAGACAATTTGCTCATTGCTCAGCCTGATGATGGAGAAATGGCGCTTGAAATAACAGAAAACTTAATCAGATCAGGAGCTATAGACATCATTGTTATTGACTCTGTTGCTGCTCTGGTACCAAGAAGTGAGATAGAGGGCGAAATGGGAGATTCCAAAATGGGATTGCAGGCAAGATTGATGTCTCAGGCTTTGAGGAAGCTGACCGGAACCATCGGAAAGACAGGATGTTGCTGCATCTTTATCAACCAGCTGAGGGAGAAGATAGGTGTCATGTTTGGTAATCCTGAGACTACCACAGGTGGTAACGCTTTGAAATTCTACGCTTCTATCAGACTTGACATCAGAAAATCCGGTACAGCGATCAAAGATAAAGATGGCAATGTGGTGGGCAATCCAGTGAAAGTGAAAGTGATCAAAAACAAGCTTGCTCCACCTTTCAGGACAGCTACTTTTGACATCACATTTGGTGAAGGTATCTCTAAGACTGGTGAGATGGTTGACCTTGGAGTAGAGGCTGACGTCATCCAGAAGAGTGGTTCATGGTTTGCTTACAACGACACCAAAATTGCACAAGGTCGTGAAGCGGCAAAACAGTTTATGGCAGATAATCCTGAGCTGGCTCTGGAAATCGAACAAAAGATCAAAATGAAGTACAACCCGACTTTGGAACCGGGCGACAGCGATGGCGATGCCGGTGACGAATAAGATATTTTAATATAGTAGCGGGCTGTTCGACAAGAAATTCAAATAAGAAAGAGATAGTAATGCCCTGAGCTATAAACGAGAGATTGCTGTATGGTGGTTTCTCGTTTTTTTTTTACTGAGTGGATGGTCAGAAGCTTTGAATGAAAAGAGTATAAAAGAAAAAGGCCGCTTCCATTGGAGACGGCCTTTTTCTTTTTAAGCGTATGCTACGATTACTCTGCTACCAATTCGAAATCGATGGTAGTAGATACTTCTTTGTGCAACTTGAGTGTTGCAGTGTAAGTACCAAGCTCTTTGATATCTTCTGAAACAACGATCTTCTTTCTTTCGATGTCAAGATCTTGTTGTTCTCTGAGTGCTCTTGCAACCTGAACGTTGGTAACACTACCGAAGATTTTGCCTGAAGTACCGGCCTTAACACCAATCTTCAAAGACTGGCCGGCAAGTTTTTCTGCAATTTGCTTGTACTCGTCTAATCTTACAGCCTCTTTAGCTTCTTCATCAGCTTTGATGGTTTCGAGTCTTTTAAGATTATCTTTGTTAGCGATAACAGCTACACCTTGTGGAATAAGATAGTTTCTACCATAACCAGGTTTTACTGAAACAACATCGTGCTTATCGCCAAGCTTATCTATATTTTTCAATAATATGATATCCATGATTGTCTTTTCTAAATGATTTTTGAATTAAATACCGATTACTTCAACAAGTCAGTAACATATGGCATAAGTGCAAGGTGTCTTGCTCTTTTTACAGCTACAGCTACTTTCTTTTGATACTTTAAAGAGTTACCTGTGATTCTTCTTGGCAAAATTTTACCTTGCTCGTTCACAAATTGCAACAAAAAGTCTGCGTCTTTGTAATCGATGTATTTGATGCCAAATTTTTTGAATCTGCAATACTTCTTCTTAGTCTTACCAATGGTAGGATTGCTCAAAAATTTTATATCGTCTTTAGAAGCCATTTTTCCTTAATTTTAAAAATGTATTAATAATTGATCCGCCGATTGATTATTCTTCCTCTTGTTTTACAACAGGTGCAGGAGTAGGCTCGGCAACTACTGGCTCAACAACCGGTGCAGCTACAACTGGTGCAGGTGCTGGTGCTGGAGCAGATTGTCTAGGCTCTCTAGGTTCTCTAGGCTCTCTAGCTTCTCTGACTGGAGCTCCACCATCTTCTTTTTTACCCGGCTTTACTTTTTTCTTCACTTTGCCAATGAGACCGTTTCTCTTGTCGGCATTGTATTTTACTCCGTATTTGTCAAGTGCAACTGTCAGGAATCTCATGATTCTCTCGTCCCTTCTAAGTGCCAATTCCAGCTTTGAAATGATTACACCGTTCTCAGATGTAAATTCATAGCAGTAATAAACACCACTTGATCTTTTGTTGATGGGATAAGCCAACGGCTTAAGGCCCATTTCATCGATGTGTATGATGTTGCAACCTTCGTTTTTCAACATTTCTTCATACACATGAGCTGTCGCTTTAATTTCATCGCCTGACAGTACGGGATCGACGATGAAAGTCACTTCGTAATTGTACATTAATTAATTGAAATTTAGTGAAATAATACAAATTTTCTAAATGGGCTGCAAAGATAAAGTTTTTTACTATAAATCAAGGGTTTATCTCAAAAAGTTGTTGATTACCTCCCTTTTTGATGGAAAAAAGCTGCCTTATTATGGCCGTTTATAGCAAAATAGGTTTGATTCAAGGTTGAATCAGGCTAAAAATGCGTTGTAACTAGGATTTTTTGTTTGGTCTTAAAGCTTGACTACAATTTTATTTCTGTACAACAGATAAGCAAAAAGCCAAATGACAAAGGTATAGAATATCGCGTAAGCCAGCGATCCGTTGAGTGGGCCAAAGGCCGGTGTCATGATATTTTCATAAATATATGAGGGCACTGAGGTTCCATCTATTTTGAAAAATCGGGAGAATATTTTTACCAGCAAACCAGATAATGCATACGAAGCCAGAGGGTTGAGACCAAATACCTTGAAAGGCCACGCCCATTTGGTCCACTTCTTTACATCTATGAGGTAAAACAACAAGGCATAGATCATCAGAGCAAACCCTGAAGCGAGACATACATAAGAACTCGTCCAAATCGGCTTATTGATCGGAAACACGAGGTTCCACAAAAATGCAACCACCAGCAATATAGCACCCCACGTCAGGGCACCTTTGATGGAGTTTGAGGCATCAATGGGCTTTTTCAAATATCGGGCAGAGAACAAATAACCTATTGCAATGTGAGCGCCACCGGTTATTGTACCAAGAATGCCTTCAGGGTCAAAAGGAATACCATACCCTTTATACAAATGATTCTCACCCAGCATCCACAAATCGATTTTATTGTTGAGGTTGCCTTCAAGGGTATAATCTCCACCAAAGTAGAGTAAAGCCCAGTATGCGAGCAAGGAGGTTATGGTATAAATGAGTATGTTTTTTTCTTTTTTCAATAAAACAACTGCCAATCCCGCGACGAGATATGAAGCCGCAATGCGTTGTAAAACCCCCCAGATGCGGAGATCGGCTATGGCTTTTGTGAACGGGAAATAGTTGAGCAGCAGTCCGACCAGGAAGATCAGGGCCGCTCTTTTGACAATTTTCATCATCAGTTCACCATCGGATTTTGTACGGGCACCAGCCATTGATAAGGCCATAGAAATGCCTACTGTTGTCATGAAAAATGGGAAGACCATATCCGTTGGCGTAAATCCATGCCAGGGTGCATGCCGCATCGGTGCATACACATGTTCCCAGGATCCGGGAGTATTTACCATGATCATAAAACAAATGGTCAGACCTCTGAAGATGTCAACCGAAAGCAAGCGATCTTTCAATTCCATTGTGGCTAGGTTTGGACTAACTAATAATTTATCGAACTTACTAAATTACTTTCACAAATTTCTCATGCATGGGATTATTTTAGCCTTTCCAAAAAAATAATCTGGAATGGTTGAAAATCAAAAAAAACTGAA
Organism: Saprospiraceae bacterium; assembly: GCA_020436935.1. GTDB lineage: Bacteria > Bacteroidota > Bacteroidia > Chitinophagales > Saprospiraceae > JADKBO01. The sequence goes on along the minus strand of JAGQWX010000016.1, from coordinate 51,399 downwards.
TTTTAAAGGCGGTGTTGTACCTGCTCTTGGTTTTGGCACCTATGACATAAGAGGAAAAGAATGCACCGAAGCGGTAAGACATGCATTAGAAGTTGGTTACAGACACATTGATACTGCGCGATTTTATGACAATGAGCATGAAGTGGGCCAGGGTCTAAAGCAAAGCCAGGCAGATCGCGATGAAATATTTTTGACAACCAAGATCTGGAATACGGAATTGGCACCGCATAAATTTATAAAATCAACAGAGGAAAGCCTACGGACCCTAAAGGTGGATCACGTCGATCTTTTGCTGGTACACTGGCCAACAAAAGATGAGAGGGAAACCCTTCTGGCTGTTGAAACCCTCAATGATTGCTTACAAAAAGGATATGCCAAATACGTCGGAGTGAGCAACTTCAATGTAACTCTTATGGAAAAGTCCGTAGCGCTTGCTCCAATTGTGTGCAATCAGACAGAGTACCATCCATATTTGCACATTGACAGGTTCATCGATTTTGTGCGCAATCACGATATGTTCCTCACGGCCTATTGTCCACTGGCACAGGGAGCAGTATTTAAAGACGAGGCCCTGAAAAGTATCGCCGCAAACCACGGCAAATCGATCGGTCAAATCGTATTGAAGTGGTTTTTACAGCAAGATCAAATAGCCATGATCCCGAAAGCATCAAAACCCGAACACAGGATCAGCAATTATGCCGTCTGGGATTTTGAACTTTCAGCAGAGGAGTATGAAGACATACAAAAGCTGGACAGACAATACCGCATCATCAACCCGGGATGGTCGTGTGACTGGTCGAAATGATTATTTTAATTCAGCGCTTCCAAATAATACGGAAAAGGCCTTACACCAAATAAGGACATGTTTTTTCTTTGCGAAATCTGCATTGGCAGGAAGATCAACGCTGTAAGTGCCATTGCTTACAGAACCTGAAACCTGCACAAAGTTGGTGGCTTTGGTATCTTCAGCCAGATATATCCTTAAATCCGGCCCGCTGTCAGTTTTGAAATTGACAAAACCCAACTTTTTTGTACCATTATCATCGTACACAAAAGCTTCGCCGGATGTAGCATGCGCGCCGGAAGTAAAATTTCCTTTTACCAACTTCTTATCTTCTGACACCATACCCACTTCTTCATCGGTTGTCTCCTCGATCTTACTACATGATGAAGCTATAAAGCCAATCATTAAGAACAAAAAAGCAAATCGAAGGAAATTTCTGTAAGTCATAATATATTTTTTGATTTCTGAAACAAAGGTAAGACTTATATTAATGTCGTGGTTTTGGTCCTTATTAACTATTTTCATGGCTTAATGTTCGATAACTATGGTATTTAGATATTTGCTTTCCTGTTTACTGATAATTATGTCGTGGGCTGTATCAGCCCAGCTCCTGTCTCCTTCTGAATTTTTGCCATCTGCCTATACAAAGTCATTTACTTTTCATCACGATTTGGTAGACTATGTGCAACATGTTTCTGACAACAGTCCTTACGCAAAGTTGGTTGAATACGGAAGGACAGAAGAAGGTAGACCCTTACTCATGTGTTTTGTCTCCGACCCAGCAAATTTGGAAAATCTGGAAAACATCCGGGAAAAGCACCTCAATTCCATATATAAAGGTGAGTCGACCGAAGACAAAGCCATTGTTTGGCTGAGCTTTGGTGTGCACGGCAATGAAGCAGGTGCATCAGAAAGCAGCATGCTGGCGCTGTACCAATTGGTCAGCGAAGACAGGGCTAAAGCCTGGCTAAAAAATACCATCGTCATTCTTGACCCTTGTATCAATCCGGATGGTTTTGCCAGGTATACCAACTGGGCGAGAATGATTGAAAAGGACCAACTATATCCAGACCCCGAAGAAGACGAGCACCAGGAACCCTGGCCCAATGGCAGGTACAACCACTATCTTTTTGACCTCAACAGGGATTGGGTATGGCAGACGCAGATAGAAAGCAAACAACGCCTCAAAGCTTATCGCAGCTGGATGCCGCACGTTCATGGTGATTTTCATGAAATGAATTATAACAACCACTATTATTTTCCTCCAGCAGCAAAGCCCTACCATCCATTTATTACACCTTTTCAAAAATCAATTCAAAAAACATTTGGAACCAACAACGCCAAATATTTCGATAAAAACAATTGGCTATACTTCACCGCCGAAGAATTTGATTTGTTTTATCCGTCATACGGCGATACTTACCCAATGTTCAACGGAGCCATTGGTATGACATTCGAACAAGCCGGTCATTCCATGGCAGGGAGGGCTATTTTGACCAGCAGAGGTGATACCCTCAAACTGGAAGACCGTATCCTTCACCATTCCACTGTGGCTTTGTCAACGGTTGAAGTCGCATCAGAAAATGCCGGACAATTGATTGAGGAGCAGGAAAAATATTTCAAGAACTCCAGGACAAAACCTGTAGGTAAGTTTAAATCTTATGTTTTGAAAAAAGGTGGTCATGTGCCTGAACTCATTGCCTTGTTGCAAAACAATGGAATAGAGTATTCAATGATCGGCCAGAGCAGTGATAAGAAGTACAATGGATATGAATATCAGGAAGGTAAGAACAAAAGCTTTGAGCTTGAAGCCGGGGATCTGGTGGTAGATGCATTCCAAAACAATTCTGTTCTGGCACAAATCCTGCTTGACCCTGCCCACGAACTCGAAGACAGTCTGACCTACGATATAACAGCCTGGTCGTTGCCCTATGCTTATAACCTTACCAGCTATGGCGTGCAAACCTCCATAAGCACCGCAGGTTCTCCCGTGGCAAACACAAAAACTGCTGTTCTACCGGAGGCGTCAGATTATGGTATAGTCATCCACTGGAATGGGCTTCAGACTGCAAAGCTGATTTCACGTATGTCAGAGCAGGGCATTAAAATGAGCAAAAGTCTGAGACCAACCATTTGGAATGGGAAAGAAGTACCCCCGGGTTCCATTTTTGTGTGGCGAAAAGACCAAAAGAACTGGAAAGAAGCAATTGATTATATGCGACAGCTCCTTCCAACTCAAGAAGAACAATATTCTATTTTAAAAGGAGGACTGAGCAATTATGGGAATGATGCAGGAGGCAGTTCTTACTCCATGTTGGAAATGCCAAAAGCATTGGCTATAAAAGGTGATGGTGTCAGTGTTTTCGATTATGGACAAACCATTTATTTTTTTGAAAAAGTATTGCATTTACCCATTGCCAGTTCTAGCATTGACAGAGTTTCGCGCATAGACCTTACAAAGTACAATACCATATTTTTGCCTTCGGGAAGTTATGCCTTAAATGAGGGGCTCAAATCAAAATTAGGAGATTGGGTAAATAAAGGAGGAAAGCTGATCGTTCTGGGTGCAGCCTGTGAAAAACTGGTGGCTGACGAAACTTTTGGACTTAAAAATCCGGAATCAGAGAAATTGGAGGCAAGGGATACTTCAGGCAGCATCAGTTTCAGTGACCTGGAAAGGAAGGCTATCTCTTCTTTTGTACCTGGTGCCATCGTCAAAACCACTATTGACAATACCCACCCTTTGGCCTATGGGATGTCTTCAACATACCACATGCTTGTTCTGGAGGGAAGCGCATTTGAAGGAGGAGATGATACGTGGGAAGTTGCGAAGGCGAGCAATCCATTGCAGTATGAAGGCTTTGTAGGTTCGCAGATCAAAGCAGAATTGGAAGGTAAGGCCTTATTGCTTTCTGGTCAAAAGGGAAAGGGAAACGTTGTGTTTTTTCCAAACAACCCGCTCTTCAGAGGTTTCTGGTATTCAGGCATGTATTTGATGGCCAATGCCTTATTCCAGTTGTAAATGCCAACTAGGTTTTGTCAACAAACAATGCTGCGATAGACTTGTACTCGTGGGTGTTTCTGATGGCTTTAGAAAAAAGCTGTGCACATGACAAGACTTCAATTTTGTCGGACTGTTGTCTTAGCGGGATGGTGTCTGTGGTAATGATTTTCGAAAGTTTTGAATTTTCGATGTTTTCGTAAGCATTGCCGGATAGTACTGGGTGTGTACACATCGCCTTTACACTTTTTGCACCTTTTTCTATCAAAGCATCGGCAGCTTTGCACAGGGTTCCTGCGGTGTCAATGAGGTCATCAACCAGAATAACATCTGCGCCCGTCACATCACCGATTACAGTGATCGACTTTACCTCATTGGCTTTGATCCTTTCCTTGTCGCAAATGACCAGGTCTCTTTTGAAATATTTTGCAAAAGACCTTGCTCGCTTTACACCTCCAACATCCGGTGATGCAAAGATGGTATTGCTCAGGTCCTGTTGCTCCAGATATGGCATAAATATGGCTTCACCACGCAAGTGATCCACAGGAATATCAAAAAATCCCTGGATCTGGTCGGCGTGAAGATCCATGGTCATGATCCTGTTGGCGCCTGCTGAAACCAGAAGGTTGGCGATAAGTTTTGATGAAATCGGCACCCTTGGCTTGTCTTTTCTGTCTTGCCTTGCATAACCGAAATAGGGTATGACAGCTGTGATGTAATTGGCTGAAGCCCTCTTGGCAGAATCAATCATCAAAAGCAATTCCAACAAATTGTCAGAAGGGGCAAACGTGGAGGTGATAAAGAAGACATAGGAACCTCTGACTGACTCGTTGATAACGATGCGCATCTCTCCATCGCTAAAAGTCTTTACATCACAATCTGCAAGATCCTCACCATAAAAAAATGCGATCTTCTCCGCAAGATACTTTGATTTTGTTCCTGAGAATAGTTTTACTTCCACGCCGTATGTTCTGATTGAGTTGAAAAATCAGTGGCGAATGTACGCAAATGTTGGATTATCATCTAGAAATAAGGTCACCTGAAATGATTTTAAGGGCAAATCTCAAGCCATCATATGCGTCAAATCAACGGAATACTCCGATATACTTTTTATTCAATGCATATATCCAAAAGACCCAAAAGGCATATACAAATAAAGTAGTCTGTCCTTCAAAATGGGTTTCGTATGAAAAAGTAAGCACTGCAGGGATATAAATAGAGGAAAAAAATCCATTTTTCCACAAGTCAAATGAAAAGAAAGGGATGGCAAAATGGACAAGCAAGACAATCAGCGCCAATATTCCTCCTCCAATGGCGAAAATGAGTAATTCGCTGGAAGGAAGTATTTTCTGAGCATCGATGATAAAAGATTTGTGCTCAGCGTACCAGGCATCCGTGGTCTTTTTTATACCAATAAAGCCTGAGCCCAAAAAGGGACTGTCTTTAAATTGTTCCATGCCTGCCTGAAGACTGTATATTCTTGCACCATCGCTCAGTCCTGGTTGCTCAGCACCGCTGAGTGCAGTGCCAACGTCCCATCGGATATAATTGACCCTGTAATAAAACGAAGGAATGGTTTTGTAGGCAACAATTGGTGCCAGACAGATACCTGCCAGAATCAGCCATGAAGCCCACTTGTTTTTGCCTGAAAACAAGGTGTAGAACAATAAAATCAACGCCGAAACATACAAACACAATAGACCGGTCTTTGCACTCAAAATGTGTAGGTAGGCTACTTGTATGATCATGTAGGATAGAAAGAAAGCCCTGGTAAGTTTTTCTTTTGATTGCCTGAAATCGAAAAAAGCCAAAACCACACTTAAAGCGGCGAGCCAGCTGATCCGAATGTGGTCCCGAAAAGACAGCACGCTCAACACCTTTGCAAACTCATAATTTTTTACAACGAGGGCAGGATCATCTAAATAAGTGAAAAGGCTGTACGCGGTATTGATCAAAAGAAAGATATAAAGGCAATAATGTACAAGCTTTACCATTTGTGCAGAAGGTTTCCACAAATAGATGAACAATGGCATTTCCAAAAGCATCAGCTTGTTGAAAAATGTTGTCTTTAGGATCGATTCGGGACTATGGAAAAGGTCTGCGAGTAAAACGACAATGGGAAGGAAGGCAAAACTAAGCAGGTACTTGTCTTCCAAAAGGCTTTTGTACCATGCTCTTTGGAATATAATGAAGAGTGCCGTGAAAAACACACCAATATTAAAAACAACCCTGTTGAAGAAAAATCCAAACAAAAGAAGAAACACCCCTGTAATGGCCAGCATATGGAGCGCTTTTTGAATGGTTGGAGTTTGATTCATCAAAAATTCCTAAGTTCTAAAAAACAAACTTGTAACCCAGGCCAAGGTTGAGCATGGTAGCAAACTCGCTGGCTGCACCTACCTTATAAAAGGCCAGGTCTATTCCAAACTTGTTCTTGCTTCCAAACAAAACTCCAAGATTTGATCCAATATAGTTGGCACCTTCTGTCTGAGCTCCGGCAGTCTGAAAGATGTATCTCGGATTGACATATAGGCATATATTGTCTTTTGGATAATAAGAGGCCATCAGAGGAATCTGTACATTCCACACGCTTAGCCCAGCAAAAATCCCGAGTTCAATGCCTGTAGAAAGTGCACCTTTGGATTGTTGGTCCCCCAGGAGTTGGAACTTACTGTTGACAGCAAGATTCAGAAATGTATTGGCCCTTATACCAATGTCGAGCTTTTCTTTAATGCCATATTTATAAGATGCTTCGATAAAAGGGGCTCCTCCCGATGAACCCAGTATAGAGTCATCGCCAAGGTCAGGAATATAGGTAAAATTGGCAGACGCCAAAACCGAGTGTTTGTTTTCTCCGTTGGTTCTGCCCTCTTCGAAGCCTGTGATAGAAGCACAGGACGAAAACAACAGAACAATGCATAAAGTAAGTAAGTGTAATCGCATGGTGTTGGTTTTATCAGTCAATAATTTGCCTTAGACCTCACTCGTAAATTTGAATTCTACATCAGGATGATTGTCCTGTACTGTCTTGAGGGCCCAGGCGGATTCTGCAAGATACACCAATTTTCCGTCAGTGTCCTCAGCGAGATCCCTTCTTCTTCTGCTAATGAATTCGTTGAGTTTTTTCTCATCCTTACAGTGTACCCAGCAAGCTTTGTGCAAGTTGACGGGCTCATAATCACAACTTGCACCGTATTCGTTTTGAAGGCGGTACTGGATGACATCAAACTGCAGGGCTCCAACTGTACCAACAATTTTCCTGTTGTTGTCAATTTTGGTAAACATCTGTGCAACACCTTCATCCATCAGCTGGTCCAGACCTTTATTGAGTTGTTTGGTTTTCATTGGGTCTGTATTGTTCACATATCTGAATTGCTCTGGTGAAAAACTCGGGATGCCCTTAAAATGCAATACTTCGCCTTCTGTTAAAGCATCCCCAATTTTAAAGTTGCCGGAGTCGTAAAGACCAACAATGTCTCCGGGAAAGGCTTCGTCAATGACTTCTTTTTTGGCAGCCATGAAGGCAGTAGGGTTTGAAAATTTCATCTGCCTCGCCTGCCTGACATGGAGGTAGTTGGTATTTCTTTGGAATGTTCCGGAACAAATGCGAAGGAATGCTATCCTGTCTCTGTGTTTGGGATCCATATTGGCATGGATTTTAAAAACAAAGCCCGAAAACTTTTCTTCTTCCGGTTCGACGATGCGTTCTTCCGTTTCTCTGTCTCTAGGTGGTGGGGCGATGTCAACGAAACAGTCCAAAAGTTCTTTCACACCGAAGTTATTGACGGCACTACCAAAGAATACCGGAGACAGATCTCCATTCAGATAAGCGCTTCTGTCAAATGATGGATATACTGAGGTAACGATTTCTATCTCTTCTCTGAGCAAATCTGCTGCTTTTTTACCTACTTTTTTATCCAGAGTATCATCGCTGAGGTCAGCGATTTCTATGATGTCTTCCTCATTTTGTTTGCCGTGCGGGGAGAAAATCACCAGCTTTTGATCATAGATGTTATACACTCCCTGGAACAATTGACCCATACCTATGGGCCATGACAGGGGCATCACCCTCAATCCCAGTTTTTCTTCTACTTCATCGAGCAGGTCAACGGCATCTTTTCCTTCGCGGTCGAGCTTGTTGATAAACACTATGATGGGAGTTTTGCGCATTCGGCAGACGCTGACCAGTTTTTCTGTTTGCTCCTCTACCCCTTTTGCCACGTCAATGACTACGATGACACTGTCCACAGCAGTAAGTGTCCTGTAGGTATCTTCAGCAAAGTCTTTGTGACCGGGTGTATCCAGAATATTGATTTGTTTGTCTCTGTATTCAAAAGCCATGACAGAAGTGGCAACGGAAATGCCCCTTTGTTTTTCTATCTCCATAAAATCTGAAGTAGCATGCTTCTTGATTTTATTGGACTTCACCGCCCCGGCTATTTGTATAGCGCCCCCAAATAGCAGTAGCTTTTCTGTCAGTGTTGTTTTTCCCGCATCGGGGTGGGATACGATACCAAAGGTCCTTCTTCTGTTTATTTCGCTCAGTCTGTCCATCAATACTTATGATTAGGGGCGCAAAAATAAAATTTTTAGTGGTGAATGAGTAAACCTCAATTATTTAAGTTTTTATTAGCAGCTATACACAGCCCAAAGCCAAATGAAACATCAAGTGGGCTTAAAAGAATGGGATTTTGAATTATAATTTTTTGTTTTGCCGTAATCACAAATTAAAGTTTATTTTCGTGCACTAATAAGAGTATCCAATTGTATTATTTGATCTTTATCATAAGGTATCAAAACTTCTAAAGTTACAGCATCCGGGAATGAAAATACCAACAAGACAAAAGAAAGAGAACGCTATCATTGACGCAGCTGAAGATGTTTTTTCTCATGTGGGTTATAAAAATGCCCGTATGGAAGACGTGGCAAAGTTGGCCGGTATCACAAAGGTGACCTTGTATTCTTATTTTCAATCCAAAGAAAATCTCTACATGGCGGTCACCTATCGGGCTTTACAGGCCTTGGCAGATAGTTATGCGAGATGTATCAAAAAGCTATCTGAGGAGAATGGTCTGGATGTCTGTATGGGATTGATGGAGGACTTTATGAATTTCTGTGACGATAATTATTTATATTCTGAAGTACTTCTGGATTATTTTTCATTGATCAGATCTACCTCCGCGATTGCCGACGATTCAAAACTTACCGAGGCCCTAAAGGAGAGCTCCTACTTTATAAAGGTACAGGAATTGCACAATCTGCCATACAAGATTTACGCCACAGAGATCCAAAAAGGCATCATCGATGGAAGCATCAAAGCAGACATCGACCCCATGTTCCAGACACTCCATACCTGGACGGCTGTGGTAGGATATGTAAAGGTCAAAGCTGCATCAGGTGATGCGAGTATGCCATTGTTCAACCACTCGCTCAAAGACCTCAAAACACATATTCTTAAAATGTTCAGAGGAGCGCTGAAAAACGAATCCTAGTGTTTCCCCAATTTTTATAAGGCCTTTTTATACTCCGGTTGATCCATACATAAGTGGGCTTACATTCCCTTACAGCAAACAAATTACATTTATTTTTAATTTGAAACCACCTGAACGACAGTTTGGCACATATTTTGGTATTATATAAATTAAGAATTTTTCTAATATAATAACTACCATTATTGGTATAAGATGCCAGATTTGAAAATGACCATAATAGACCAAGATAAAATACTGACAGACAGCTTGTTGCAATTGAGCAGACTTGGTGCTTTTGAGGCATTTGAAATTGTAAATACCTACAATGACCCCCAGGATTTTTTCAAAAACCACAAAGAAAGCAGGGCATTGATCCTTTTTGAGCTGAATATGAAAGGAATAACCTGGAAGGAATTTTTAGAAAGAGCTAAGAAGGAATACCCCGAAAACAAGTTCATCGTCTTATCAAAGTACGAAGGCAGCGAATATGTCAAACAAGCTTTTGTTGATGGAGTAGACGGATACATTTCCAAAAAGGAGAACCTTGAAGGATTAAAAAATGCCATTGAAAAGGTGATGGAAGGTGAAAACTATTTGTCATCTCATTTGAGTATTTCTCCAAAATTATACCCTACAAAACCTACCAAAGAAAAAGACGAGGATGATTTGCCGGATAGTTTTGAAATTCGACAGAAACTTTCCTCTCGTGAAATCGAAATTTTAAAGGGCATTGTAAATGCCAATTCTACAAAAGAAATAGCCGACCAATTATATATCAGCGAACAAACTGTTGCTGTTCACAAAAAAAATATCATGAAAAAACTTCGTGTCAACAACACCATAGGTTTGATAAAAACGGCTTTTGAAAATGGCTTGGTTGAAAATTAAATACGCATTGATGAGAAAATCTTCTACACATACAATCACCCAATCCTCTGTGCAAAAAAGAAATCGCAAGACTTCGGGTAAAGTCTGGATTTTGCTCATGGTGTTGATGGCATTATTTGCCGTTCAGATGGATGCTCAATGTCCATTGATTTGCAATAAAAATGTCAACATTTCCATGGATGATGACTGTGAGATCACGATCACTCCAGATGTTATGCTAGAAGGAGACGGACTTCTTCAGGATTGTTATTACGAGGTAGTCATTATGGGATCTAACAATGTTCCTATTCCTGGCTCTCCAAATCTCAACCATACCCATGTAGGTAAAACTTTCAATGTAAAAATCATTTCGGATCACAATGAATGTTGGGGAAAATTGACGGTAGAAGATAAAACCCCGCCTACGATCATTTGCCCTGAACCGATCACCATCAGCTGTTATGACAAAAGAACTTTCCAGCTTCCGCTTGCGATTGATAATTGTGGAGAAAACAATACAGTTAAGGAAATCAGCAATGACGTTGAGGACATAGGCTGTAGCACAGCATTTAGTGCCATAAGAAGAATCACCTACCAGGCCACTGATAAAAGCGGAAATGTTTCACCCATTTGTACAAGAGTTGTTTACTACAGAAAGGTAGGTCTGGACGAAATTATGTTCCCACTCAATAAAGACAACATAGAAGATGGGGCGCTCGATTGTGCCAACAAGGAGAACTGGGATAAGAACGGAAATAAATATCCGGACATCAGTGAAACCGGCATTCCCAAAACCATGGATGGATTTCCCATTCACCCCAATACATCATTTTGCGAATTGAACAGCACCTATGTTGATCAGCAAATAATGATTTGTGGGGCATCTAAAAAGATATTCAGGACCTGGACAGTCATGGACTGGTGTACCAGCGAACTTGCAACAGACATTCAGGTTATAAAAATTACGGACGACGAGGGCCCAACAGGAGTGATCTCAATAGACAGCCTGATTGTTCCTGCCGATGGTTACACTTGTTTGGCCAATTGGATGGTCCCTGCACCGACGAATGTGATGGACTGTTCAGAGAATTTTTATTCAGTTGCCTATGTTGTAGCTGACAAATGGGGCAATTTTCCTGTCGATCCATTTTATTCTACGGTCGGTGTAGTAAAGATGGGAGAAAAATACACCATCAATGGCTTGCCGGTTGGCAAAGTGCGCATCAGGTACAAGCTGGAAGATGTATGTGGCAATTTTACATATAAATTTGGTGACATCATTGTAGCTGATAAGACAGCTCCAAACGTCATTTGTGACGAGCATACCATCGTAACCCTCAACAACAACGGTGTTGGTTCTCTTGATGCAATAACTCTGGATGATGGTTCATTTGACAGGTGTACAGACATTGAGTTTGACGCCAGAAGGATGACAGCGGCTTGTGGTTACAACAATATAGAATGGGTAAAGAGGGTATATTTCTGCTGTGCTGATGTTGGAAAAGACATCATGGTTGCTCTCAGAGTTACTGATAAGTATGGCAATTACAATACTTGTATGGTGACAGTGAGGGTTCAGGACAAAATCAACCCAAAAATCACTTGTCCTCCTGATATCACAGTGGACTGTGGTACCAATCTGGAAGATTATGACGTAGTTGGCAAAGCAACAGCTATTGACAATTGTGCCAATCCAATGATTTATAAAAAAGACTCGTCTAATGTCAACCAATGTGGAATTGGAGTCATCAAAAGAAAGTGGTTTGCGGAAGACAAAGACGGAAGAAAAGACAGCTGCGTACAGATGATTACGGTGCTTGGGCTGGATCCATTGGACTATGACGATATCATATGGCAAACCGTCAGAGATACCATCATCAATGGATGCATGGACATAGATACAGACCCCGCATACACGGGCAGACCGAAGTGGGATGCAGACAGCTGCAGGCTGATCGGATCTCAGTATAAGGACCATGTATTTACCCAGGTCGAAGGCGTATGTTTTAAAATTTTGAGAACGTGGACCATCATTGACTGGTGTAATTACAACCAGCTATATCCCGAAAGGTATAAATATACCCACGTACAGGTGATCAAAATTACCAATAACCAAAAGCCTGTATTTGACAATTGCCGTGATACCACATTCTGTACATATGAAGCAAATTGTTATGGGTTTATCCAGTTTAAAGGCAAAGCAAAGGATGATTGTACACCTGAAAAAGACTTGCATTGGAAGTTCGAAATTGATCTCAACAATAATGGCACCATAGATACAATGGGCATAGGCAATGACATCAGTGGGTTGTACACTGTTGGAAGACATAAAGTCATTTGGCAGGTCACAGACGGCTGTGGAAATACCAGCAAATGTGAGCAGATATTTTATGTGAAAGACTGTAAAAAACCTACTCCATATTGTTTTGCTGAAATTCAAACGGTCATTATGCCCTCTGGTGGATTTGTAGACATTTGGGCAAAAGACTTCGACAAAGGTAGTTTCGACAATTGTGGGGGCAAGCTCAGGTTTTCATTTTCTCAAGATACAAGAGACACAGGCAGAAGATTTACCTGTGATGAAATTGGACTGAATAATTTGCAGATGTGGGTGACTGATACCACAGGCAATCAGGATTACTGTTTGGTAAAAATAGACATACAGGACAATGGCAATTCGTGCAATGGTGGCCACTCGGGCAACAAAATTGTCAAAGGATCTGTGTCTTCTGAAAATGGATTTGTAATCAAAGATGTAGAGTTGAGCCTCCAGAACATGGACAGCAAGTCTATGAAATATACCAAAGTGGACAATTCCACAGGAGGTTTTGCTTTCAACAATCTGGAAACAGCCAACTATATGCTCCAGGCTTCAAAAACCGACGAGCAAATGATGGGCATCAACACGATAGATTTGGTCAAGATTCAAAGGCACATTCTGGCAATGACCAAATTGGATAGCCCATACAAAATATTGGCTGCAGATGTGACCCAGGATCAGAAAGTCAGTGTAGACGATATCGTATCATTGCGCAAATTGATATTGGGTGTGGACCGCACATTCCCTAAAGGCTCTGGATGGTTATTCATACCTGAAAACACTCAATTTGCAGATCAGCAAAAACCATGGCCCATTTCGACAGAATGGTATATCAAGGATTTTGCCAAACCGGCCAACTTCAAAGCAATAAAATTGGGAGACGTAGACGGATCAGGTTTCAGGTCTATCAACAACCTTTCTACCAGGAGCAGCGCATACAAATCATTGGAAATTAAGGCAGACGTTACCAGGGAAAATACAACTACCCTGACCATCAGTCTGAAAGAAAAGCAGGATTTGATGGCTATGCAATTTGAATTGAAGCTTCCTGAGCATGTAAAAATCTCTGATATCAAAAAACTGGACCTGCCGGTTATAAGTGATATGGTTACTTACAACCCGGATCGTCACACCCTTAGCTTTGCATTCCATAGCGCACAAGGAGACGCTTTATTGGTGAAGGAATTGTTCAGCATTGAAGTAGCCGGAATGATTGAAGCAGACCAAATAGCTTTGGAATATGAAAGGATTGATGCCATGGTATACAATGGTCAGGAGGTTTTTGCGTTGATGTTAACTGACAGATCTGCCATATCGGATGGATTTGTTGTAAAACAAAACGAACCTAATCCTTTCTATGACAAAACCAACATCAGAATTCATGTTCCGGAATCAGGAAAAAGTGAACTCAAAATGTACGATATTACTGGTAAATTGCTCATAAAGAGGAGCATACAATGCCAGCAGGGATGGAATGAAGTTCAGTTGAGTAAAGATGAAATTAGTGTAAAAGGATTGATATATTATGAGGTCGAATATGAAGGTATCAGGTCTGTCAAAAAGATGTTGATTCTTTAAATAGATCAGGAATCATGAGTACAATTGCGATAAAAAGAATTATTATTGCAGTGCCTATCGTTCCAATGTAATATGTCCAACCCATGAGCACAAAGATATAAGGACGTATATAAGGGGAAATATCAATTATTTTCAACTTGTTACAGATTATTAATAATTATTATTTGTAGTTTTGTATTGCAATATTTAAACACAATTTTCTAATGAAGAAGATTTTCAGCACACTTGCATTTGCCATCTTTTTATGGGTGAGCGGAAGCGCTCAGATCCAATTGACAATGGGGGGCGGAGCGGCAGATGCCAATCAAACACTCGCTATCGATCTTACAGTGTCGAACTTTACAAATATGTCTTCAATGCAATTTTCTCTTAACTGGGATTCAACTGCATTCACATTTGTTTCAGTGACAAATTTGGCAACACTGGCAGCCTATGACCAGGAAGCATTTGCCAAACCAGATGGTAAATTGATCAAGGAAGGGCAACTCGGCGTTACATGGTTTGACGCTACCGGGAGAACACTTCCTGCCAATACGAGATTATTTACATTGACTCTGAGAGCAAGAAATGCTCCCTGTAAAGCAACGAGCGTTGTTATAGCCAACAGACCAAGTGAAATTCTTTTTGCGAATTCCAACCTTGACGTTTTGACGTATACCTACACTCCGGGAGCAATAAAAGTCAATGGTACAGATTGCGGAACAGGAGGTACAAATCTGGAAGTTAAGGCAGGTACAGTTTTCACCCAACCGGCAGCAAAAGTTTGTGTACCCATAACTGTCAAAAGATTCAAGGATGTAGAGGCCTTGCAGGGAACATTCAAGTGGAATCCTGCAGTCATTACCTTCACAGGAGCTGAGAATATGGCTTTCGGATCTAAAATGGTATTCAATGATGTCAATGCTTCTGCAGGTCTCCTGGGATTCATTTATGAAGATGGTGGTAACCCTAAAACTTTGGCCGATGATGCCAAGTTTATGGACTTGTGTTTTAATACCATTGGCGCAAACGGCACTTCGACAGATATCGTCCTCACCGACGAATTGGTAGAATGGTCTACTTCTCAATTGAGTGGAAATAAAAATGTTGATAAGGTCAATGGAAAAGTGACGGTGTCAACATCTAATGCAGCCGCAGTAGTACTTAAAGCTGCAGCTGTTACTGTAAATCAAAATGGTGATGTATGTGTTGATATCACCGTTAGAAATTTCAAAGAAATAACAGCATTGGAGTTTGGTCTCAGATGGGATCCTGCAATTGTGCAGTTTTTAAGACAAGACAATTATATGTTGTCAAACCTAGGGAATGACAACTTCAATAAAATTGGAGATAATACCCTTAGAGTATCATGGGTGCCAACAAGCACCAACCCTGTAACCCTTGCCGATGGCTCAAAATTGTTTCAGGTTTGTTTTAAAGGTATAGGCAGCTGTACAACAATGCCAACCTCTGCACTCACATTTGTGCCAGAGATCGTTGTTGGAGATAAGAACGGCGAAAACCTTCCTTTTACAACTGAAAATGGATCCATCAAAATCAATGCTTGTGGTGGTGGTGGTAGCTGTTCTGTTGTCAGCGTGAAAAACGTCAGCTGCGCAGGAGGAAATGATGGAGGCATCAATGTTACTGTTTCCGGCGCGACGCCTGACTGTAACTGTGTGTGGAAAAAAGGTGGAGTAGTAGTACAGACCAATCCACTCAGCAATTGCAATTTGGTGGGCGCAACAGCAGGAACATATACCATGGAATTGACTTGTGGCAGTAATGTCACTTGTACTTTGACACAGGCTATAACTGAACCAGGAGCGCTCCAGATTGGCGGTTCTGTGACCAATGAGGCTTGTTCAGGCAGAGGAGGTATTACATTAGCAGTTACAGGAGGAACTCCAACCTATACCTACAGCTGGACCCCTGGTGGCCAGACTACAAAAGATTTGACCAACATCGTTGCAGGAAATTATACCGTATCTGTTACAGACTCAAAAGGATGTACAGCGACTCAAAGCTTTACTGTAACAGCCGGAAGTACTCCGCTTGCCGTAACAGGTACAGTGACGAGTGTGAAATGTTTTGGAGAGACCAACGGTGCTATATCTCTACAGGTCAGTGGCGGGTGTCCCAACAACAATGGCATGTATACATATGCATGGTCAGGTCCCGGTAATCCAAGCGGAGCTAACCCAAGCAATCTCGCAGGAGGAAGTTATACTGTAACCGTTACAGACAGCAGTAATCCAAGTATGTCGGTCAACAGAACATTTACTGTAGAGGCTCCGGCTGCCGCTCTTGCTATTGGTGAAGAAATTACTGCTTCTTCAGGAACCAATGGAAGAATTAAGTTGAACCTTGCAGGAGGAGTTACGCCTTATACTGTTGTATGGACTGGTCCAACCACCATTACCAACAATACTACAGACGCGATGAATCTTGCACCTGGAACTTATAAAGTTACTGTCACAGATAAAGGAGGATGTGTGGTTACCAAAGACATCATAGTACCAACTTCAGGTGGTGCACTCAATATTGTGTCGCTTTCAGTTAGTGTTCCGATTTCCTGTAACGGATTGAAAAATGCTACGGTAGCAGGAAGTTTTTCAGGTGGTACAGCGCCTTACAAGGTGAGCTACACTGGTGGAGCTTCAGGAACAAAAGACGTAACTGCTGAGGGTAGTTTCAGTGTTGATAAGCTAGGTGCAGGGAATTATACATTTGTTGTAACCGACAAAGATGGAAATAGCAAGACAAGCAGTCTTACCATTACCCAACCCTCTAGAATTGTAACAAGCGTTGTGACTGCATGCGCCAATGGTATTAATGAAGACGGAGGAGTATCACTTGATGTAAGTGGAGGTACTCCGGGTTATACTTATAGGTGGTCCAATGGAAGTACCAATTCAGACCTTTCCAATGTACCAAAAGGTTCTTACAGCGCCATAGTTGAAGATGCCAATGGATGTCAGGTAAGTGTAGTGGCCAGGGTACAAGATTGTGATGATCCGGCCAACGGTTGCTTTGCCGCTTTGACCATCATTACCCCCAACAATGATGGATACAATGACGTATTTGCCATCAATTGTGTCAATGATAATCCGTCAAAACTTACAGTATTTGACAGATATGGGAAAACTGTTTATTCTGCAGATGTTTATGACAACAGCTGGAACGGGGTAGACAATTCGGGTCAAATACTTCCTGAGAGCTCATACATGTGGGTTCTTGAGGTGTCTTTCCCTGAGTCCCGAGAATTGTTTTCAGGTACAGTAACTCTTTTGAGAGACTAATTAATAGAAAATTATACTAGACCCAATAAAAGTGGCAACGATGAATAAAATGAAAAAATCAATTGGATATATAGTTGCATTAGGTGTAATATGCTTGACGCTGACAAAGGTCAGTGCTCAGGAAAGGTACTTTGATGAAAGATATATTTACAGCCAGGCATTTTTAAGTCCTGTGTTGATCAATCCGGCCGCTGCAGGATTTGAAGGAAATCACAACATATTGCTCAACTATAGAAATACATGGTCTTCTTTTGATGGAAGTCCCAAAACTGTTACAGTAGCATATGATGGCAAACTCATAGACAGAGTTGGCATAGGAGCATTACTCATGCAGGACAACTATGGAAGTCTGAGAACAAGCAAAGCACAGTTGTCATTCACATATGGCATTACTTCTACAAAAAATGATGTGAGGTTTGGTTTAAGTACTGAGTTTATACAACATGGATTGAATAACAGGGATGCAGATGACGCCATCTTCGACCCCAATGACCTTACAGTATTGGCAAGGAGAAATGGCATCCAGTTTTTTGATGTCTCTGTGGGCGCATACGGCGTGTACGATGGTAAGTTTACTTACGGCCTTGCATTGCCATCCTTGATTTCTTCGAGACTGACCAGTGGAAGCTCAAGCAGCATCAACAGAGAATTGGGTTTTATATTTCAGGCTGGATACAGACTGGATGAGATTGGCAATGGAATCAATCTGGAGCCATCAATTATCTTCAAAAAACTAAATGGTGTTCCTACCCATGTTGACCTCAACCTTAAAGCAAGCTTCCTGGATGATAAATTTACAGGTGGACTTTCTTACACAGTAGGAGGTGACAAGAGGCTGGGATTTTTACTGGGATTCAAAATCGAAACAGTAAAATTGTATTATACGTATAATGTTTCCACACAACAATTCCAGGATTACAACAACGGAGCACACGAGTTTTCGCTCAAGTTTAGTTTTGGAAAATCAAGGTTAGATTCAAATCTTTAGACCTGAACATAAAGTATATCAAAAAGAGCTGTCAGCGATGACGGCTCTTTTTTTTATCTACCCTTTTGCAATAAAAGAAGTTGGATATTACTAAATTAAATATATAAGATTTTTATTTTTGTATTGAAAACTTGGAAGCCTTGTATTTGTTTATCAAATTTTAATGCTAAATTAGCGTCAAATAATTAAGCCCTTTTAAGATAAATCGGTTTTTGGGATGGCCTCTCTTCAAGCAATTGGAGGGGGGCTTTTCATTTTTTAAGCATTGAGCGTTGAAACCTAAAAATTTTTTCCTTACTCGATTCAATCGGCCATTGTGATGGTGTTTCAAAAGGGGTTTTGATCTTTTTCCGTAAAAGTATATACTGGCTGTTTTAAACATTATGCTGTCATGGTGTGCAAAGACATGCTTTGAAAACCAATTAAATAACATATTACAAAAATAAATTATTTAAAAAAAACTGATAAAAAGTATATTACATATTATAAAAATATTACATTTGTTTTTGAATTGTCTGACGATTGCACTTTCGGGTGCCAAGAGATGACAATCGACCTGAACCTTACCTATTTATGATTTATAGATCCGCCTCCAGACATATGGTATGTCCGGAGTGAGAGTTTTTGAAACTATTTCTTTTATATACAAACTCAAAATGGATCAAAAAATGAAAACATTTTTTACAATTTTAAAAATCTGCAGTGTGTGGCTTTTCGCGCTGGCGGTTTTGGCGTTTCCGGGCGAAGTGCAGGCCCAGTGCCAAATGGCTTGCGTCGACAAGGTAAACGTGTCTGTAGATCCAAACAATGATTGTCAGGTGACCATCTCTGCTGCCACCATGATGAAAGGCACTGAATCTTGCCCTTTGACAGGTTACACTGTTAAAGTAAAATATGGCAACCAGGTGTGGGATTTTGCACCCTCCATCTCTTTGGGACCTGAGTTCATAGGTAAAACTGTCGAAGTTACCGTAAGGAACCAGTCTTCCAACAGTTGCTGGGGTACACTAAAAATCGAAGACAAAACAGCTCCTCTGATCGAGAACTGCCCTGAAGATACAGTGGACATCCATTGTGCCTTGGTCGAGCAAGGATTGACTCCGGAGGATTTTGGAGTTACTGCCTATGATTGTTCATCATACAACTGGATTCCCGGAGGAGCACCGATAGTGGTGAATTGCCCCGAAGAAGGTGTCCTTAAAAATGTAACACAAGTCTGGAAAGCAGTAGATCCTACCAACGGTATGTTCAGCACCTGCACCATATCTTATAATGTTTTACCAATACTTCAGGAAGACATCAACTTCCCGGGTAATGATACAGTCAATTGTAATGATAACTATGCCAAAGTAGGCGGTAGTTGGTTCCCATCACCGGAAGTAACGGGATATCCTTACGTAATAGTTGAGGGTGATACCATCAAAATTAAGCCTGGTGATGAAGATCTTTTGGATCATTGTGGAATCATGTCTTCTTATACAGACAGAGAAATCAAATCATATAAATTGATGAGAACCTGGACGGTCAATGGCTGGTACTGTGGTACTGAATTTGACACAACAGTAAGTCAGGTCATCATATTGATCGACGATGTAGCTCCTTTAATTGATGTTACTCCGGAAAGTGTGACTGTTTCAACATCCGGACACGAATGTTTTGCAAATGTTGTACTCAACAGCAAATATAAAGTTGTTACGAGTGATGCTTGCGGTGGTCCGGTAACCATTAAGGTAACTGAGGCGGGAATTGGCATCATCAATCCTGCCGCACCGACAAAATTTGCCCCCGGAACCTACACTTTGGTATATACGGCCACAGATGGGGCAGGAAACACAGCAACAGATGAAGTTACCTTGATTGTAGCAGACCTCACTCCACCAGTAATGGCTTGTATCGAGAATACTGTGGTATCATTGACCAGCGATGGAACAGCAAAAATACCTGCGAAATATTTCGACAACGGAAGTAGAGACGAATGCGGTCCGGTAACTTTCGATGTAAGAAGAATGGACAGATTTAAAGGCTGTGACACTTCAGCAAATAGAAGCTGGGGTCCTTACGTAGAATTTTGTTGCCTTGATGGCGCCAATCCTGTCATCATTGAGCTGAGAGCAACAGATGCCAGCGGTAACTCAAATACGTGTATGGTTCAGGTAAGGGTACAAGACAAGTTGAGACCAATCATCTCTTGTCCTGGAGATGTGACTGTATTCTGCAGTGATGTTGTCGCTCTTGATAGCGCTTCACTTGCATCAAAATTTGGATCTGCCATCGTTTATGATAACTGTGGAAGTTCCAGAGTAGTACATACTGTTAAAGACAACAGAGACAAGTGTCATTTGGGTACGATAGTGAGAAAATGGGTTGTAATCGATGGAATTGGAAGAGCAGATTCATGTACACAAACCATTTATTCAGAATTTAAAGAGGGCGAAAACTTCGACCCTGAAGAGGATCTTAAATGGCCGGAAGCTGAAATAACTATTGAAGGATGTACTGATCCAGCTTCACCATCTCTAACTCCTGATGGCCTCAACAGCAAGCCTATTGTGAACTATAGTGGATTTGGATGTGGCAATATCGCTATGAACTCTAAGGATGAAGTCTATACTTTCAATTCACCAGTTTCAGGTAGTGCTCAGGCTTGTCTCAAAATTTTGAGAACATGGTCTGTGATCGATTGGTGTCAACCATCTTCAGTAAGAAGCCCTTGGACTTTCAAGCAAATTATCAAAGTCAACAACAGCATTCCACCTAAGATTGACTCATCATTTGCAGCAAGCATTTGTTTGTTCATTGACGGTTGTGATGGCACTGGTAGTACAGATTTGAGAGCATTTGCGTCAGACGATTGTACAGGAAACCTATCTTATACTTATAGCATTGACCTTGACAATGACAATGCAGGACCATTGTCCGGATACGATATCGTAAAATCAGGAACTGGCGGTTTTATCAATGCAAGCAAGGAAGTTTTGCCTATTGGTACACACAGAATAGTATACACATTTAGAGACTTATGCGGAAATATTACAAGCAAGGAGCATGTCTTCTCAATTAAGAACTGTAAAAAACCTTCACCGAAGTACTTCCAGGGATTAGTCTTTGGACTTACCAGAATGAATGGTGGTGGTATGTCAGTTACCTGGGGTAGAGATTTTGACAATGGATCAAGTGCGCCTTGTCCTGACAGCAAACTTTACTTCGCATTCTCTGAAAACATTGCAGATTCAGGAAAAGTATTTACATGTGCTGATCTCGGAATTCAAAAAATCAGGGTATATGTCGGTGCTGAAGTAGCTCCTGGAGAAATCATTTGGGACTCTGCCGAAGTAATGGTAGAAATCCAGGACAATGGAACTCCAAAAGCCTGCACAGGCGAAATCCAAACAAAAACAGTGAGAGGCCAGCTCATAACCGAATCCAACTCCAACCTCAAAGACGCTCTAATACAACTAGACGGAATCTCTGCCGACAAAATCATGACCAATGACAGAGGCGAGTTTACGTTCAACAATATTGAAACAGGAAGAAACTACATGGTGAAACCTGGAAAGAATGACGATGTGGCCAATGGTGTCAACACACTTGACCTACTTCACATTCAAAGGCATATTTTGGGAATGGCTCAGTTGAGATCACCATACAAAATGATAGCAGCAGACGCCAATCGCGATGCCCAAATCAATGTTGCGGACTTGGTAGAGTTGAAGAGAATTGTCCTTAGAGTCAATGATAAGCTCCCGAACAACACTTCATGGAGGTTTATCGACAAAAACTACAGTTTTACAAGTACAGAAAATGCACTTGCAGAAGCTTTCAGAGAACAATACGAAATTGTCAACCTCAATGACAATATGCAAATTGACTTTGTTGCAGTGAAAATTGGAGACATTGACGCAACAGCAGCGACAAGCGCTACCACCAATACCAATGTAAGATCAGCTGGAAAAACCATAGTGACTTCTGACCATGGAAAAGTTTCAAAAGGAGAAACATTCTCTATCACCCTGAAACTGAACGAAGACCAGGACATTTATGGATTGCAGTACGGACTGAAGTTTGATGTCAATAAGGTGGAATTTGTTGATATAACCAGCAATGTCGAGGGAATGTCTTCTGAGAGCTTTAACCTTGCAAACAGCAACGATGGTTTGATCCTTTCTTCATGGACTGCACCTTACGGGGAGTCTATCAAAGATCTGGTGACCATTACCTTTAAGGCAAAACAAAATTTGAGCAAGGAATCAATACTTGAG
This sequence comes from Saprospiraceae bacterium, assembly GCA_020436935.1. Taxonomy (GTDB): domain Bacteria; phylum Bacteroidota; class Bacteroidia; order Chitinophagales; family Saprospiraceae; genus JADKBO01. The sequence continues at coordinate 28,850 of JAGQWX010000016.1, read as the reverse complement.
TTCAATGATGCAATCATACCATCACAAGCTTATGATCAGTCATTGGAAACATACACGCTTGAGATGCGCAATGGCAACAGTGGATTTGAATTGTTCCAGAACCAACCAAACCCATTTGGTTCACAAACAACCATCAACTTCACACTGCCTGAGGCCATGACAGCCAAATTGACCATCTTCGACATGACCGGTAAGGCAGTCAAGAGGATCAGCCAGGCATTTGTCGCAGGACAAAATCAGATAACCATTTCTTCAACAGATTTGGACAATGCAGGAATGTACTTCTATACACTGGAAGCAGGTAGCTTTATAGCGACCAAGAAGATGGTGATATTGGAATAAAACATAAGATTAATTTTACTGTTTTGGGTTATTCAAACTCCCCGGGTGTACATCCGGGGAGTTTTGCTTTTTGTTATTGTCTGGAAATTTATTCTTTACTTTGCGTGTTAATTCACAACGGATAAGAAATTAGGTGACAGGTTTGATGGATTACGATGAACGAATTAAACAAGTTTAAATACGCTTTCATTTAAAGCTCTTTACTTTCCAAGTAGAAAATAATGAAAAAAACAGACGAGCATTGGCAAGAATAATGGCACTGGATTTTGGTGCAAAAAGAACAGGCATAGCAGTTACGGATCCGCTTCAAATTATTGCTACAGGATTGGACACGGTAGATACTGCAAAGCTGCTCTCATTTTTGGAGCTTTATTTAAAGAAAGAAAGTGTCGAAAAGATCGTATTTGGTTTGCCAACCCATAAAGACGGAAGTTATACCCACCTCAAAAAAGACATTGACAAAATGGCTGAAGCTATTTTGAAACTGGATGAGCAGATGGTCATAGATTTTGAAGACGAGTCTTTTACATCATCTTATGCAAAAGACATTATTTTTGCCTCCGGAGTTTCAAAAAAGAAAAGAAGAGACAAGGCACATGTGGATAAGATCAGCGCCGTTGTCATATTACAGAGATATTTAAAACACATTTAGTAATGATTTTACCAATTTATGCCTACGGGCATGAAGTACTTAAAAAAGAAGGCGCAGTTATTGATGCGGACTACCCGGAATTTAAAGAATTGCTGGATAATATGTGGGAAACCATGTATGCTGCAAAAGGAGTAGGACTTGCAGCGCAGCAAATTGGTCTGGCGATTAAATTATTCATTGTCGATACCGTCCAGATCGAAAAGGAAGATAAAGATCATGTCGGTATAAAAAGAGCATTTATCAATGCTACCATTCTGGAAGAAACCGGAGAAGAGTGGTCTTATGAAGAAGGCTGTCTAAGCATCCCGGATATTCACGCAGATGTCATGAGAAAGCCAGTCATCACCGTAAGATATATGGAGGAAGATTTTGTAGAAAAAACGGAAACTTTTGATGGTCTGAACGCAAGAGTCATCCAACATGAATACGACCATACCATGGGCAAGTTGTTTATTGAGAAAATCAATCCCCTAAAAAGAAGATTGCTTGGGCGAAGACTCGAAAATATTAGAAAAGGTAAAATTGAATCTGATTATAGAATGAGGTTTGGTAGAATTAAATAGATACTTTTATCTTATCTGACAATTCTATTTCCGATAAGTATAAAGACTTTATCTTTATATTAATTACATCAAAATCAATCCAAAGGAAAATCAACATTCTATCCAACGCACAAACACTGATCCAAATGAGATATACTTTGATGTTACTTTTTGCAATGCTTTTCATAGAGTTAAGTGGCCAGGCGTCGCAAACTGTGAGAGGATCTGCAGTTGATTCTGAATCAAAGTATCCATTGATAGGAGCCAATGTTGTGCTGGTTGATGCGGGCGGTATGGAACATGGTACAGTCACAGAGGTTGATGGAAGATTCAGATTGGAGGGAATTGCACTTGGCAGAAGCACCATTACCTTTTCTTATATAGGATATGCAGAATTGAAGTTGGACAACATCATCATTGATGCTGGAAAAGAAATGATACTTAACGTAGAGATGGAGGAATCCGCTACAACACTGGATGAAGTAGTCGTAAGTGCAGCAAAGTCCGGAGAAGTCGTCAATGAAATGGCTGTGGTATCTGCAAGAGAATTTTCTGTGGAAGAGACCAACAGATACGCTGGTAGCCGGGGCGAGCCTGCAAGGATGGCGTCCAACTTTGCAGGAGTGCAGGGTGCGGACGATTCAAGAAATGACATCATCGTCCGAGGCAATACTCCTCAAGGTGTCTTGTGGAGGCTCGATGGCTTCAACATTCCAAACCCAAATCACTTTTCTATTCCGGGAACAGGAGGAGGGCCAGTGACGATACTCAACAATAAATTTCTGGCGAACTCAGACTTTTTTACAGGTGCTTTTCCTGCTGAATATGCCAACGGTATTGCCGGAGTTTTTGACCTAAAAATGCGCAATGGGAACAACGAAAAACACGAAATTTCTGCCCAAATTGGTTTTTTGGGTACAGAACTGGCGGTCGAAGGTCCGCTCTCCAAAAACAGCAAAGCATCGTATTTGGCGACATATCGGTATTCTACGTTATCATTATTTAGTTTTCTGGGTATCAATCTGGGTACAGACGCAGTTCCTCAATATCAAGACGGTTCTTTTAGACTGAATTTTCCCGGGAAAAACGGTTCCGCTTTTTCAATTTTTGGCATTGGAGGGACCAGCACAATAGACATCATTCTCAGCCAGGAAGCAGCCCCTGATACTACAACACTGATTTATGGTTCCAACAACCGCGACCAATACTTTACCAGCAATATGTATACCTTAGGAGCTACTTATACCTACCCTATAGATAAGAACACTTTCTTTAAAGCAGGATTGATGCATGCGGGATCAAAAATTATTGCAAAACATGACTATATATATAGACATGTTGAAAATGGTCTTTATAAGGTGGATTCCCTTCCTCAGATATTGGATTACACTTTTCAAGAGAAAAAATATTCCATGTATGGATACATCAATAAAAAGCTCAGCCGGCAGACCAGCCTCAAAGCGGGTATAAATGTGGATCTTTTTGACATGAATTTTTTCGACAGAGGCAGGACCATTGTTCCGGCTGAAGATCCTAATGAACCTGCCAGCTTATTGCCATGGATAGAAAGGTGGAACAGTGCCGACTTTGCAGGTCTTGTACAGCCGTATGTTCAGGCAAAGTATCGGCCTAGTGAGCAATTGACCATCACAGGAGGAATCACTGCAAGTTATTATTCGATAAACGATAAGAGCTTAGTACCGTTCGAACCAAGACTCGGACTGTCTTATCAACTCAATGACATATCAAAGCTGTCTTTTGGACTTGGGGCACATTCGCAAATGCAATCCAATTACCTGTACTATTATAAACCAACAACAGATGTGCAGCCCTATAATCTGGAAACCATGGGACCAACCAAAAGCAAACACGCAGTGTTGTCCTATGATGCTATTTTGAATAAAAAAATGCGACTCAAGGCGGAGACATATTTTCAATACCTGTCTGATGTACCTGTAGAGTTGGTAAGCAGCGCTTTTGCCCTGATCAATTCCGGATCAGGATTTTCCAGACTGTTTCCAAGGCCATTACAGAATACCGGTGATGGCAGAAACTATGGTGTGGAGCTGACACTGGAGCGTTATTTTGCCAACAACTATTATTTTATGCTGACCAGTTCTTTGTATGATTCCAAATACAGAGGCAGCAATGAGGAATGGCACAATACCACGTTCAATGGTAATTATACGTTCAATGGACTATTTGCCAGAGAATTTCCCATCAAAAAGAAAAACAGTTTCAACATAGGAGGGAAAATTACTTATGCGGGAGGCAGAAGGTACGGAGATGTAGATCGTGATGCATCAGCCAGAGAACTCGAAGTCATCTATGCAGACAACTCCAATTTCAACGAGTACCAGTTTAAACCCTACTTCAGGGCTGACCTCAAGCTCAATTACAAAATCAACAGAAAGTCTCTGACCCATGAGTTTGCCGTAGACATTGTAAACTTACTGGACACTAAAAATATTCTCACCCTTACATATGACCCGGAAAACCTGACAGAGCCAGTTAGGGAAGAATATCAGTTGGGCAGGTTACCTTTATTTTACTACAGGATAGATTTTTAGATCAGGATAAAACCCTACTTCCGGCCAAAATCTGCGGGTATCTCGCCCCAGGACTTGGTATCCCACTTTAGTATTTGAGTTTTGTAGGAATTTTTGGACAACCAAGCCTCCGCCCTGCCGATGAGGTCAAACAATTCAGCATTGTTTTTTGTCAGTTCTAGTTTGGTATTGGCTTTCTTTTTCTTCACCCAGGATATAGCGGTCATTGAATCTGAATAGATCACCATATCTTCTCTTCCTAACTTTTTGAGGAGAGCAAGGCCGTGTACAATCCCTAAAAACTCCCCGATATTATTGGTCCCTTCTTTAAAAGGCCCCAATAAAAAAATTTGTTTTCCTGTTGCGGTTTCAACTCCTCGATATTCCATGTCCCCCGGATTGCCACTGCATGCTGCATCCACGGCGATAGAATTTTGATTGATATTTGATCTGCTCTGTTTTCCGGAAGTGGAGATTGTTTTATTGGAATATAGATTTTTTTTAAATCCCTCTTTAAATGCGTTTTCAGCCTCCGGCCTGCTTTCATAGGATTTGTATCTGGCTTCGGGAAAGCCGTCTATTTGACTTTTTGCTTCATCCCAGGATGTGTAGATGCCGGGAATTCTTCCGGTCCAAACTACATAGTATTTGCTGGCTTTGGCCATTCAGCTCATTTTTTTGCAAAGGTAAAAGATAATTCATTGCGGACTCAATAAGCGCATCAATGCTAAAAATAAATTACCTTCTTACTGAAGCAAGTGAACCATTGCTTCCGGGCATCAGCTGATACTTCAGGTTTTCTGCGATGATCTTTGTACTTTTGCAAACTTAATTGAAATGGAAAATCCACACAACAATTGGTAGAATTCAAATACAATGACCTTATGTTGATAGACACCCACGCCCATTTGTATTCCGATCCTTTATGGGAAAATATCACTGACATAGTTGGAAAGGCTAAAGCTGCCGGGGTAAGTCACGTAGTAATGCCCAATATAGATGTGGAGAGCATAGAAAAAATGCTCAGCATTGCTGCCCAATTCAGCAATTGCATTCCAACGATGGGATTGCACCCATGCAGCGTTGATCAGGAATCAGGTACTGTTTTGGATCTGATGGAGGAACACCTTTCAACAGGCAAATACTTTGGAGTAGGAGAAACCGGCATTGATCTTTACTGGGACAAAACCTATGTTGAAGAGCAAAGAATGAGTTTTGCCAGACACCTGGATTGGGCTATCTCCTTTGACTTACCAGTCATTATTCATTCTCGGGACTCTATTGATATGTGTATTGAAATGGTTGCTGAAAAACAAAAGGGCAACTTGCATGGAGTATTTCATTGTTTCACCGGAGATGATGTTCAGGCGCAAAAAATCAAAGACCTGGGATTTTTTATTGGCATAGGAGGGGTTGTCACTTATAAAAACAGTCCATTGCCTGTAGTTTTAAAAAATAATGGTTGGGACAATGTAGTACTGGAAACGGACAGTCCTTATCTACCACCGGTACCACATCGCGGAAAACCCAACGAATCTTCGTATATTGTACATGTCGCAGAAAAATTATGTGAAATATTTGAGACCAATTTTGATGAATTGGCATCCATCACGAGTAAAAATGCAGCCATACTTTTTAGCAAAGTGTCATTTTAACACTAATACTTTTTGCATGTTCATTTAGGAAGTGCGCGAAGGCAAACACCAAAAAAAGTTAAATCTGCATCTATTAAAAATATGACATGTGGTAAACGACACTTGCAACTTAGTCCTTTACAGATTACGATAAATTAGATATAAAAAATCATTTTGAATTGCACGCTTATTTTATAACATTTGCGTGTTCTTGGGAGAGTTGCTCGAGTGGTTGAAGAGGCACGCCTGGAAAGTGTGTATACGCCAAAAGTGTATCGAGGGTTCGAATCCCTCACTCTCCGCAAAAAAAAATTGTTCTTTTTTGTTTGTAATAAAATATTTCTATTTTTATCGCTCAAATTTGAGAAATTATTTAAAAAATTAATTCGGGAAATTATGCGAAAGTTCTTGTTACTATTTGGACTATTTTTCTTGGCAGCACTATTTGGTGCGACTGAGCTTGCGGCGCAGGATGCTGCTGCTGCTGATGCCAACTCTGTAGGTGGATTCCAATTACTTAAAAAGTATTTCATCGAGGGAGACTGGCGATTTATGAGTTTGGTATTGGTATCACTCATACTCGGCCTTGCTTTCTGTATAGAAAGAATTCTTACACTAAACATTGCTACTACCAATACAGATAAGCTATTGGCCAATATCGAAGACAAATTATCTACGGGTGATTTGGAAGGTGCAAAAGAAGTAGCAAAATCAACTCCTGGCCCTGCTGCCAGCGTACTTTATGAAGGTCTCAGAAATGCTCCTGCAGGTCCAGAGGCTGTTGAAAAAGCCATCACTTCTTACGGATCTGTTCAAATGGGTCTATTGGAAAAAGGCTTGCCATGGGTTTCATTGTTTATCGCTCTTGCTCCGATGCTCGGGTTCTTGGGTACGGTAATAGGTATGATCCAGGCATTTGATAAGATCGAGGCTGCGGGTGACCTTTCTCCATCAGTTGTTGCGGGTGGTATCAAAGTGGCCCTTTTGACAACAGTATTCGGTCTTGTTGTTGCGATTATTCTTCAGATTTTTTACAATTACATCGTTTCTAAAATTGATAGCATCACCAACAAAATGGAAGACGCTTCAATTGGTTTGGTTGACGTTATGGCCAGACATAATGTTTTTAAATAATCCAAAACTTTTAGAAAATGTATAAATTTTTAACTAAAAACGGAACGTTCGTAGCTTTTGGTGTCGGCGTACTGGTGACTTTGGCCTTCATTATTTCAGCCATAACTGGCCTGAAAGCTGATGGTTATGATGCCGGTACAGATTTGACTACCATGAAGGACAAGTTCGAGGGAATGGGTTACTTCAATATAGGTCTATACCTCACGTTGTTCCTATTGGCTGTATGCGTGATTGCATTGCTACTGTTTATGGTAGTAGATGTATTCAAGTTTCCAAAGCAAACCTTAAAAGGTATTATAGGTTTTGTAGCCTTGATTGTCATATTCTTTATTATTAAAGCAGTTGCTAAAGTGGAAGTCGGTCCCCTATGGTCAAGACTATCCGAAGATTTTAGTGTAACAGACGGTATCAGTAAGACGATCAGTGCAGGTATATGGATTACTATCCTACTACTTGCAGGCGCTACTCTTACTATGATTTTGTCTGAATTAAGAAACTTCTTTAAATAATTTGAATTATGGCAAAAGGTAAAAACAGGATGAGCAGTGAAATCAATGCAGGCTCAATGGCCGACATTGCGTTCCTTTTGCTCATATTCTTCCTGGTAACTACGCAGATCTCTGAAGACAGAGGTATCCTTGTAAAGCTACCACCTTGGTCCAATGAGCCACCTGAGGACATTACCCTCAATTCGAGGAACGTATGGTCGGTTCTGGTCAATGCTAATAATGAATTATTGGTAAGGGGTACACCAACTGATATCAGAGAACTTCGTAGCAAGACAAAGGAGTTTATTTCCAATCCAAGAAAAGAATCGGATAAAGCTGACTCTCCTACTAAAGCGATTGTTTCGCTGAAGAACGATAGGGGAACAAAGTACAAGACTTACCTTGAAGTCTACAACGAATTGCAGGCTGCCTACAATGAATTGTGGAATGAGTCTGCCAATAAAAAGTTTGGAAAGGACTATGAATTCTTGAATACCAACCAGAAGAGAGAAGTAAGGGATGAAATTCCATTGGTTTTGTCTGAGGCAGAGCCTACCAATTTTGGAGAAGAAAATTAATAATATAAAAAATGTCTAGGTTTAAGAAAAGTTCAGCAAGTGCACAGCCGGGAATATCAACCGCGTCTCTACCGGATATCGTTTTTATGTTGTTATTCTTCTTTATGGTTGTTACCAAGTTGAGAGATTCTGAGCAAAAGTTGACGGTTAAGACTCCTTCTGCAACAGAGCTTACAAAACTTGAAAACAAATCTTTGGTCAATTTTATCATGATAGGTCGACCTGTGAAAAAATATCAGGACATCTATGGTACTAAACCAAGGATCCAGTTGGGGGATAAAATAGCGGATGAAGAAGAGATTCCATTATTTCTCGAGAAGCACAAGTCTTCTGTACCAGAAGGTCAGCAGGCTGGTATTACTACTTCGCTTAAAATTGATGGAGATGTGACAATGGGTATTGTATCTGATGTCAAAACTGCATTGAGAAAAGCGGGTCAGTTGAAACTCAACTATTCTGCTAACAAAAAAGCAGAATAGGTTAGAATAAAATTATTACAGAAAGGGTCGCCAGTTTGGTGGCCCTTTCTCATTTATATTCCTATCGAAGTGTACATTTTGTCCAGGACGAGTTTTATTATTGCAAATGCTGGATTTTTACTGAGATCATTTGATTTAAGAATTCCAATCAGTAAATTCTCGTGATGAAAAATGTACTTTTGTGGAAAATATTCTATTCTATGAATAAGGCGATGTTATTGATTTTGGATGGCTGGGGAATTGGCCCTGACCCAAAACGAAGTGCAATTGCGCAGGCAAAAACTCCTGTTTATGATAAATTACTGACCACTTATCCCAATGCTACGTTACTGACACATGGAGAAAATGTGGGACTTCCCGAAGGTCAAATGGGCAATAGCGAAGTTGGCCACATCAATATTGGTGCAGGTAGAGTAATTTATCAGGAATTGGCCAGAATCAATAAAGCTGTCAGAGAAAGAGAATTACATGAAAATCCCATTTTGCTTGATGCCATTCAAAGTGCAAAATCAAGAGGGGCTGCTGTGCACCTCATGGGACTTGTATCCGATGGTGGCGTACATAGCCATACCAGCCACTTGTTGGCCTTATGCGATATACTCGAAGAAAATAAGATTGAAAAATCATTTATTCATGCATTTACTGATGGAAGGGATACAGACCCAAAATCAGGCTATGCTGTAATACATCAGATCCTCGATCACATCAAGTATCAAGCCATAAAGCTTGGAACAGTAATTGGCCGCTATTACGCCATGGATCGCGACAACAGGTGGGAACGTACCCAAAGAGCATATGATTTGCTGGTTTCAGGCAAAGGTACAGCCGCTGGTGATATACTTAGTATGATCAAAAAAAGTTACGATGACGGCATAACAGATGAGTTTATGGATGCTATGGTTGTAGTTCCAGAAAGTCAAATCAAGGATGAAGATTTGGTCATCTTTTTTAATTTCAGAACAGACAGACCACGCCAACTTACTAAAGTGTTGACACAGACTTCTATTGACGGTTATGAAATGAAGCCGCTCAATATAGACATGGTAACTTTTACCAGATACGATGAGGAGTTTGTAGGCATTGATGTGATTTTTGAAAAAGACAGCATCAACAATTCCATGGGACAAGTTGTTTCTGACAGTGGATTAAAACAATTGAGAATAGCAGAGACAGAAAAGTATCCGCACGTCACATTTTTCTTCTCAGGTGGCAGAGAAGAGCCATATGAAAACGAAGCCAGGATTATGGTTCCTTCTCCAAAAGTAGCAACCTATGATCTCCAGCCAGAAATGAGTGCGCAAGGAATTACAGACGGACTTTTGGAATATGTAGACAAAGAAAGCCCAAATTTTGTCTGTCTGAATTTTGCCAATACTGACATGGTGGGACATACCGGAGTTTTCAGTGCCGCTGTCACTGCTGCAGAAACTGTAGATGCTTGTCTTGGTAAAATCCTTGATCATTGCCTTCCTCTGGGATATAAGTTTATCATCATCGCAGACCATGGCAATAGTGATTATATGTACAATGACGATGGAAGTCCAAATACAGCCCATACCACCAACCCCGTACCGGTCATCTTTGCAGCCTCTAATGTTTCAGTAGAAAACACTACTATACATGATGGTATTCTTGCAGACGTAGCACCCACACTGCTTTCACTTTTGGGTGTAGCCAAGCCTCAGGAAATGACTGGTAAAGTTTTGATCGAGTCCAAAGCTTAAAAAAGAGCACCAAACAACGCCTCGAATACAATCGGCTGATTTACAAAATTGTCGATTGGATGAGAGATACGGAATCCGTAATTGATAGGGTATTCATTGTAATGAACATTGTCAAAATAGATTTCGGTACCTAAAGAGTATGCTTTTTGTTTTCTATCTTCAACAGAATATTGTGCAATGTCGGCGAAGAAATTGGCAGATACCCGCTTGAAGTAAATAAGATCGAACCACCCAAAGTCTGGATAAATTATTGGAAGCATATACTCAAACGATGCCCTTCTTGCTTTGCTTGCTGCAAATCTTGTTCCTCCTCTGTGGTATTGGAAATTATCAGCGTATTTGTAATCATTGGTGATGTCTTCTTGTTTGTATTGGACATCGATTTTTATACTGTGGTTTTTGCCAATTCCGGGGAAATAAAGAGCGCCCCGTGCATTTAACCATCCTGTGGAAAGTTTTGTAACTCCTTTTTGGACATTGATGGAGAGTTCCTGACCCCATTTTGTTCTGATGTTTTGGTAGGCAGTTCTTTTGAGATTTCGAAGAGTAAAGCCTATTCCCAGGTTGAAGAATGTTGGATCAGATGCCAGAGGGAAAATAGTGGACACCTGGCTTATATACTTGTATTGAAGCCTCAAAAGCGGGTTAAAAGTGGTTGAATAATTTCCGCGTATATATCGAAGAGGTACAGTTATGTCGGTCCCAAGATTGACTTCTCTGAATTCGGCATTTTCAAGTTTGCCGTCTGACTTTAGCAGTGGAGAACGTCGTTTGCCAGCACTGGTGTTTACACCAAAAACAGGATATGTAGAAGACAAAGATATCCCTGCCTGCCAGAGAGGCTTTTGTTCATTAATGTTATAGAGTAATGTCGTCTCTCCAATGATGTTGCCCAAAAGGTTTTCATAAAATAACTGTACAGAGGGTGTTACATTGTCCGGATTGAGAACATAACTGTGCAATTGAAATCCGCCTGTTCTTGAGAAATTACCTTCCTGGCCTCTTGTTGAAATTGTGATATCTGAGGAATCATCCTGAAGATCAGGACCGGTTTTTGGCAAAATGGTCTCAGCATCTTTCTTGATTTCAAAAGTCTCAAGAATTGGTGTAAATGAAATCAGCGGACTTCCATTAGCGTGTATTTCAGAAGAGACGATGGTATCATTGTGTTTCACAGGAGTGTACATACCGGTTTTGCTGTTAGAGCATATAAAAATCTGATTTTTGCTATTGAGTAGAAATATGTTATCAATGCCACTCGCTGAACTTGAAAAAATAATTTCATCACCATAAACATTGATTTGGTTGATTGTGTGCCGACTGGGGCCAATCAGAATCATCAATTTATTGGTGCGTACATTGTACTTCACCAACGAAATCATACTTTTTTCTTGAGCTGCAAAAACAACATGTTCTTCATCCAGCCATCTGGGGAATGAAATGTTCTCAAGTTTTTCAAAAAGAATGTCATTTAACACCGCACCATTTTGTGCATTAATTATCCGCAATGATATTTTCAAAATGCTGTCCCTGTACACGGCAACTATTTTGCTACCATCCCGATTGGCGTGGGGTGAAAAGTACTTTCCCTTATGCGTTATTATTTTTTCTTTTGATGTTTTTAGGTCCATCAAAACGATGTCTGAATATTCCTGATAGATGAATCTGGGATTTCTTGAGAACTGAGTCCAACAGATAAAGTTCTCATTTGCACTCAAAAAAGCTTCCTGTGTAATGCCGGGGTGGGCAAGAACAGAATCCTTTTCCAGATTGATTTTTACAATTTGGGGGATTTGGTTGTAGGATGTTTTTAGAGCATATAGGTCATCGTTGTAATAAAAAGGGAATTCATAAAAAGTTGGATTTTTTGACTCTTTGGTAAGGCGTGTGAATTGCTGCTGGTTTGGCAGCATTTTCTCATCAAAAGAATGATTAAGGGTCTCAAAAGAAGATGTATATAAGTCTGTAAAGTTTAAGCCGGTGGTATTTTCAATAGACTTTTTGAATGGATGAAAAAGAGGCATTGATGCAGATTTTGCGAGTACTCTGGCCCAAACATTTGTTCCGAAAGCCGACTCCAGGTAATTGCACATGGTATAGCCCAGTAAGTAATGATCGGGAAGTACCCTTTTGAAAGACCCATTTCTGGCAAGACTGAATTTTGGCAAGCCTTTTTCTTCTAAAATTGCTCTTTGGAGCGCAAAAAACTGAGGATTTCGCCCTCTGCCATTTAGAGTGAATTTTGTTTCTGCCATGACAGCATCTCCTTCACTGAACCAGTTTGGTACTGCAATCGTCTTACCAATTGCCCAGCCCCCTTGTCCAAAAAGATAATGAAAAACCTTAACAAGCGAGCGATTTGAGTAATTGGCTTGTTGAACATGCCGATATTCGTGAATGGATAAAACATCCATCCAATTGCCTGTACCGGTAAAGTTTTGATCCTGGGGTGGCGTCATAAAAAATTCTGACCGCCAGGGACCCAGCCCAACATAACCATTGGGAATGACTGTCTGTCCCCGAAGTACAATATTGATGGGACGAATATTGAAGTTCAGACTATCAGAAAAACGTTGGTTGGCACGGTCAATGAATGCCAGTACACGCTGGGCATCCTGTTTGAACATTTCAGGATAAATGATTCTCACATCATTATTTCCTAAAGTCTTCCAGTCGATTTTATTAGAATGTCCGCTCTGCCCATAAAGTTGGAAAGAGAGCAAAAAGAAAATATATATAATGAAAGCAGAGGTTAAATTATTATGGCAAATCGATATTTGAAAATTTGAACGGAAGCTTTTTGACTGATTTTTCTGATTCATAGAACACAACAATTTTACTGGTAGGCTCAATATTTTCACTAAAGTAATATACAATTTGATTGCCCGAGTGCATGCTCCCATTATTGTCAAGCATTGTTCCGTCCTTTTTTTGAAGCTGAACTTCAATGATTTTTGACTGATTGCCATTGCAATAAAAAATGGCCTGATCGTCAGCCCACGTTAGATATACATAATCATCAACAGCTTTTAGCAGGTCTTCGGCTTGCTTTTTTGCAGTTCCGGCGGCTGCCTTGATTGCTTTTTCTCTCTTGGATTCATCTTCCAGTTTGAGCATTTCCAAAACATCTTTAGTGATATACACCAGACTCACATCAGCAGATGCAGGGATAATGTTTTTGATGCCTTTTAATTTGGCAACTTCATTTTTTATGATGCCGCCATTTTGTTCTGTCGGACCCATCAATATGAGTTCGCCTTGTAAATCTGCGATAACTTCAGATTTTCTTGAAGTCTGATTCAATACTATTGTGATCTCTGACGGATTGCCGGATAGGTCAGATACAGAAGAGCTAAAATCTTCCGGAATCAGATCAAAGCCTGCCTGGTCTACTGCTTTGGTAAGCGACCCAATTCTGGCACTTTTGTATTTTCGTACTTCATCTCCACTGACTTTAAGGACGACTTCGCATCTATTTCCAAAGTAACTGTCTGCGGTTGATCTGTTTTCGTTGATGGCAGAGATAGTTACTTTCTGAGCTGATGCAATAGTGATGAAGCTGAGTACAATCGCAGTTGTAAACAAATGGAAAATGGAAGATTTCAGCTGGGATCTGCGGATTAGCGATATCATGGTTGTGGATTTAAGGTTAAATAAATTGATTTCAGGTCAAAACATGCCGGAAAATAATGATTGAATATCGACCACTTTTGGCAATATTTCAACAGTCCTTCATTATTTTTTAAAAATATATTTCAAAAACACATTAAAAGATTTTGTAATATATAAAACATATTATACTTTTGTCTAATATATCTACCTGAGCGTTTGATTGTCAAGAGCCTGTTATAAAAATCAAATGCTATGAATGTTTTTACATTTTTGAGAAAAGGCCAAAAATTTTCGAAGACAGCCATTGTTGTGGCGTCTGTATTTCTATTGGGCATGAGCGGAGTTTTCGCTATGTATCAACGCGTAGAAATTCAAGAATTTTTTAAAGAAATTATTCAGCCGGAAAAAGAAGTTGAGGAAAATAATTCCTCACTCAACGATCAAAGTAATACTTATGGTCGGGCTGCTGTAATGGCTCCTTGTTTAGAAGATTTTGACTGTATTGGTAAAGTAAACCTGAGTCTTGGATTGGAGTGTACTGCTTCCATCGAAGGCGATATGCTGTTTGTTAACCCTACAGGTCTTGATCCTGATACATTTGATATTACCATTATGGAACCAGGAGGTGCCATTAGGGATACCAACTTATTTACCATATTGGATATTGGAAAAACATTCAAAGTAGGGGTATCAATTAGAGGATGCGATAACCCACCATGTTGGTCAGATGTATTGATTGAAGACAAAATGCCTCCAATGATCATTTGTGAGGAGGATGTAACTATAGCTTGTTCAATGGACGAATCAGACGTTGAAGCTCCTGAGGCCATTGATAACTGTGAAGCAACAGTCACGATGGTAACTTCGGTATATACCCCATATCCATGTAGTGATGAGAATTCTGCTGGTTATTTGGGATATTACACCATCAAGTGGAAAGCAACCGATGGTTATAACAATGATACCACATGTGATCAGATCGTAAAAGTTGCAAGAACAGATTTTTCCGGCATAGTTTGGCCGGCACCAAATGTGAATATAGACTGCTCTGAAGTAGTCAATGGAATTGTTACTGCAGCACAGGGAGGTGTACCATACTTAAATGGAAGTCCACTTTATCCCATCAACGAAGATGTATGTATGGCAAGTTTGACCTATACAGACACTTTGCTGAGCAATTCTAATGCATGTACTAAGTTTATTAGAAGAGAGTGGGAACTGATTCAGTGGACTTGCGGAGCCCCAATCATTAATACCCGTTCACAACTCATAAGAATTGTCGACAACACTCCCCCTGTAATAGAGGCCATCCCGGATTTAACTGTACTTATGACATCTGGGGAGTGTGTTGTTTCTGTAAAATTGCCTTTGGCAAAAGCAAAAGATGCTTGCCAGCCAAATCTCAAGTATGAAGTAATATACGATGGAGGCATATTAAATACCAATGGGCCAACTGTACAACTTGGTGAAGGAATCAATACCATCACTTACAATGTGTATGATGTACCATGTAACAACATAGCGACAGAAACATTTAATGTAGTAGTGCTAGACCGTGTACCACCCATTGCCATATGTTCGCCGGTAAATGTCATTTCTCTCACCAATGAAGGTTGGGGTGTACTGACAGCACAGCAGGTTGGAGCATATAGTTATGATTACTGCGGAGATCCGGTGACCCTTGAGATCCAAAGAATGGAAGTCGGTTGTGAGGATCAGACCAAGCTGTGGTACGATGAAGTTGATTTTTGTTGTGAGGATGTAGGAAAAGACCTTATGGTGGCTATAAAAGTTACGGATGTCAATGGAAATTCAAACATCTGTATGACCAGAGTTGTGGTACAAAATAAAATCATTCCTGATGGATCATATCCTGAAGATACAGTAATAAAATGCAGTTATTTGTTTGACAGAGATAGCCTCGACAGGGTTTTTGGTGCGCCTCAGATTGTTAATACAGCGTGTCAAAACACAGGACAGTTTAGAGAAACAACAGATTTTGATCTCAATGCCTGTGGCACCGGGACCATTCACAGAGAATGGGATCTGATATTCAATGGTCAGATCGTTGATCATGGTGAACAGAACATCATTGTAATGCCGGATATCTTATTTGACCCGGATACCATCATTTGGCCTGAGGCAGAAGTAATAACTACCATAGATAAAACGGATACTTCTTTTACAGGAAGTCCATACATCCCATTTGTTCCATGCAACATGATCATGGTCAATGTGACTGAAGATACACTGTTTGGAAATTCAGGCATATGCTTTAAAATCATCAGAAGATGGAAAGTCATCAACTGGTGCAGTACTTTCCCAACCATTCCGATAGCAGAATTTGCTCAAACCATTATAGTTGAAGACAAGATTGGTCCTACAATTACATCATCAACAGACCTTGTTACAGCTTGCAGTTATGAAGCTACATGCGTTGCCAGTGATGAATATGTGATTTTGAAGGCATCGGCTACAGATAATGCAACAGCCGAAGAAGATCTTGCCTGGTTCTATGAGATAGACTTATTTAAAGACGGTTCTGTAAATGCCAGTGGTGCCGGAGATAGCGTTTATTACTTGGCTCCTGTCGGACGACATAAAGTGACGTTTACAGTTTATGACGGCTGTGGATCAAGCAACACAACGACCTTTGACTTTGAGGTCAAAAACTGTAAAGAACCTAGTCCAAAATGCATCGGATTGGTGACAAAACTCATGGAAATCCCTCCAACAGGCGGAGTACCAATGGTAGAAATTTGCGCCAAAGAATTTGATGCGGGCAGTGATGATATTTGTACGCCTGCCGATTCTTTGAAGTTTACCTTTAATATGGCATATCCTGTGGACAGTCTGATCAACGTACCTCATTACTTCAAGGGAATGGGAATGCTTGCGACAGAGCAGGAATATCTGTCAGGAGATGCTCAGAGATGGGATCCGGTTGAAAAAACATCTTGTAAGATATTTGATTGTGATGAAGCGCCAAAGGCTACTATTTTCATGACAGTCTGGGATTTGGATAAAAATAAAGGACAATGTCAGGTCATGGTTG
The DNA here is from genome assembly GCA_020436935.1 of Saprospiraceae bacterium. Classification (GTDB taxonomy): domain Bacteria; phylum Bacteroidota; class Bacteroidia; order Chitinophagales; family Saprospiraceae; genus JADKBO01. Next base: position 12,061 of record JAGQWX010000016.1, on the reverse strand, counting down.
AGTTGCAGGGAGGACCTTGCTGCGAAGACAAAACCAGGCCAATCATTACCACACTTGATACTACAAGATTCATCAAGAATACTAGTCCGGATTGCGATGGACCTACCAAAGTGGTTGTTTCTGCAACAGCAACAGACAATGTTCCGGACAGCTTACTCAAGTGGACATTCTTTGTAGACTATGCCAAAAATGGAAGTATTGACACCATGGGCATGGGCAGAACTGTTACACTGAGCTTATCTGTAGATACGCACAAAGTGACATTTATTGTTCAGGATACTTGCATGAATAAGGATACGCTCATGTTTGACATTGTCATCTTTAATGACAAGGAGCCACGCGCTATATGCAGGGCACTGCCTTTCGACCTGGTGCTGACAGATCCTGATAGTACAGGTCCAATGGGCCCGATGGGTTTTGTAAACGCCAAGGATCTGGATAATGCAAGTACCCCAAGTTTTGACTCATGTAGTACAGACTTGTTGTATTATACATTTAATGGTAGTTTCCCGGTAATGAACAAACTTGGAGTTGTCCATTATTTCACCGGAAACGGAGTAGAGTCTGATTCTGCAACCTTTGTGGCAGGCAATGCACAGAAATGGGATCCGGCATTGAGATCATCAGTTTTGAAATTTGATTGTCTTGATATTGGAACCAGGTCAATAACGTTGACGGTTTGGGATTCAACCAAAAAATCATCCAGTTGTCAGACCACCATAAATATATCTGGCAATTGCCCGTGCGGAGACATCACCAAGCCGGTGATATCCACTTCAGACAGTATGCGCAACTTCTGTATCTTATCCCCAAGGTGTGATAGTATTCAGGTCAGTTTGTCAGCAACGGCCACAGATGCCCCGACTCCGGCAGCAAGACTTAGTTGGACTTATTCAATTGATTACTTCAAAAATGGAAGTGCTGATGTAAGTGGTAATGCTACAGGAGGTACTGTTACTGTAAATCCATTGGCACCTATTGGTACACACAATGTGAGATTCATTGTTCAGGATACATGCGGAAACAGGGATACTCTGGATTATATGTTTAAAGTACAAAACTGTACGCCGCCAACTTGTACCACAAGAGCGATTACAATAACACCGATAGATTTAGATGGAAATGGTCCAATGCCGGCAATGTTTGAGCTAAAAGCAGATACGCTCAATGCAGGTTCGACAGACTTATGTACGCCGACAAATCAATTGATTTTTACGTTTAATGGAGCATACCCTGTGCCTGGATCCATCAATGCTATGCACTTCTTCAAAGGCGTGCGCCAAACAGCAACTGAGGCAGAATATCTGGCAGGAAATGCGCAAAAATGGGATCCGGCAACCAGGTCTTCAAGAATAAAAATATTCTGCCCCAACACTAGACCTTCATTACAAATGACGGTTTGGGACAGTGATACACTCAGCAGCTCATGCAATGCAAACCTTACAGTGATTTGTCAGGAAAGTTTGTGTGAGGCTAACGACTACATTGGATATATGGTGGCCACTTGTCACGTCACTAATGAAAATCGCAATGGTGCACTGGGAGTTATATACAACATTAGACACAATGCCACAGCACCAACCATGACCAACTGGAACCTGGCTCCTATATCACCAGCCAACTGGAAGTTGGATTCTATCGGACAAATTTTTGGTATTGCCTTAGATGACAGTGCAAATATTTATCTAGCATCCTCAGATGTGTATTTGTATCCTTCACTTCAGCCACCAGGCATACCAACAGGCAGAATTTATAAGGCAAGACCACCGCTCTTTAAAGCTGAAGTATTTGCCAACTTGCCTAATACAGGAGGTAACTTCAACGGTATTGGAAACATTGTATTCGACAGAAAACACAATGCTTTATTTGCGACCAACCTGGAAGATGGTAAAATCTACAGAATCAATGCAAATGGCGGCGGTATCACAACATATGACCCATTTGCTCCAGACAATGGAACAAACGGCATAGTTGCCCAATCCGAGCAACTCTGGGGTATCGGCATCAATTACGAAGGAGATAGTACCAAATTGTACTTCGCCAGACTCACAGGTGCGACCAGACAAATGTGGAGTTTAAAACTAACCAATAGTGGTACCTTCCCTGCAGCAGGATCCGAAAGATTGGAGATCAATGGATTGCCAGGAGATGAACCACGAATTACCGACATTGCATTTACTGATAATGGCAGGTCTATGTTGTGGTCAGAAAGAGGAGGAAACGTCAAACAAACACCTTCAGTTCCAATCTTGATTGGACCGCACCAGTCTATAGCTGTGAGATATGACCGAAACGGAAGCAATCAATGGCAGTTGGCTAAAACGTTGCTGATAGGTTCCAATGTGGAAACAGAATACCAGATAGGCAGTGGAGCCGGTATTACAGGAGTTGTATACGGAGAGAACGCTGCCGGAGGTGTTGACTTTGGTTTTAAAGAAGTAGGAAGTGACTCATTTGCAATCAATGCAGGATTGATGTGGGTATCGGGCAACTGGCTACATAAGGGCAATTCATATACTAATGCAAGTCGGGACTCCTTGTTTTATGGAGCACAGGCAGTACCTTTTGACTCAGTAGGAAATGTAAAGAAAGACATTGTAATTGACTATAACAACGATGGTACTACATTCAATGATAAAGGCCTCATTGGAGATTTGGAAATCTTTAGATGTGGATTTGATTCCTCAAGAACCGCGAATATTGCTGATGTTGTTGGAAATTTGAGCACGTACAAAGATGAAAATATAGAAGGTGTTCAGGTAATAGTTGAAGGCAGTGAAGACAAGCAAGAGATGTCAAATGCTTTGGGAGCTTATGAAGTCACAGGTCTGTCTAAAGGCTCAGATTACTTTGTGAGACCGGTCAAAGATGATGATCACCGCAATGGTCTGAATGTACTTGACATACTACACATGCAAAGACACATACTAGGAGTTAAGAGACTGGAGTCACCTGAAAAACTGATTGCTGCCGATGTCGACAATGACGAAGCCATCAGCATCTCAGATCTGGTTTCTCTTCGTAAGCTGGTCCTGGGAGTGACCAATAGATTTGAAAAGAACACCAGCTGGAGGTTTGTGGATAAAAACTTTGTCTTCGCTGAGCCGACAAATCCTTGGGTAACACCTTTTGCAGAGATATATGACATTCAAAACCTGTCTGGTTCAATGAATGTAGATTTCAAAGGAATTAAAATCGGAGATCTGGATGGCAATGCAGTGGCTAATTCAAAGGCCGTGAATCAAAGAAATGCTGGAGAAAGCTTCTTCTATGTGAAAGATTACAACTATCTGGCAGATGAAGAATTCACCATTCCGGTATATGCTAAAGATGCGACGAATATTAATGCACTTCAATTCCAATTGCAGCTGGAAGGTATTGAACTTATCGACGTCATAGCAGGTACAATTCAACCACAAAGTGAAGACATCTTTGTGGAAAGAAACAAAGTATCATTATTGTATACCAATGTCAATGGAGTCAATCTTGAAAATGATGCTGTGCTTTTCCAAATAAAAGTAAAAGCATCGAGCAAGGGAAGCATTGAAAGAAACATGAGACTTGCTGACCAGAGTATTGTTTACGATGATGAAAATGGTGAAAGTTTTGCAAGGCTTGAAATCCGAGATGGAGTAAAAGACAACGTTGGAAGCTTTAATGTTTCTCAAAACAGACCAAACCCTTGGAGCCAGACTACAAACATTAGTTTTGAATTGTCTGAGGACAATATGGTCAAATTTGAAGTGAGAGACCTCACCGGCAAAGTCCTTATCTCCAGAAATATATCAGGGGTGAAAGGCAACAACGAAATCGTGATTTCAGATCAAGAATTCAAATCAAATGGTATCTACATCTATAGTCTGAGATGTGGACAGGAAGTCATCAATAAGAAGATGATCTTCATTTCGAAATAGCAGATTTAAAAAAAAAGGATAATCAGCAAGAGCAATGTGATAATACATTGCTCTTGTTGTTTTTGCAAAGTTGCTCAGCGTATTTTGCTAAGGATCCAATCAAAACGAGAGCATAATCCTTTCAAGGTTTTAGCTTTGAATAACATTATCATGCTTTCTGCGGAAAGATCATAATTTTTTACTAAATAAATTGCAATTGCAGCGAAGAAAACGGGTAGTTGTCCTTGGGATGACTACCCGTTTTTATTTTAAAACTATTGAACTATCCGTGAGACATTGGTTTAGCCACCTACTTAAAATAAATTGCTAATAATCAGTATTATATAGACTTATAAAAAATTTATTTATTTTTAATAAATCTGTTGTTTTATTTCCCATACCTTTACTTCGAACAGGATTAAACCAACTTTATGAGTCTAATGCAATTGGGTAAATTCAAATTGCATTTTCGCGCTGTTTGTACGGCAACCTTTTTAGTATGAGTACAAACCGACGAAAGGCAATTTGGCTCTTGCCGGTAGTCCTTATTACAGTATTCTTTCTTTTAAGAAGCTGTGGTATTTATCCGAAAAAATTTAATCGTCACTCTGGTGAATTTGACCCCACCAGTGCAGGATGTTATGTCCCACTCGATGCAACTGCAATAGCCGCATTTGACCTTTCGCAAATATTTGAAGATATAGAATTCAATGAGTTGTCCAGGTCACAAGCATACCTTCAAAAACTTCAAACTTATTATCAGCAATCTCCCATTTTCACCAGAATTTTCCAAAATCCTGAATCTGCCGGAATCAATACTGCAGACAAAGCCATATTTTATCTTGATGTTGGAAACGCAAAAGTGGAAACTTACACTGCAAGCGTACTGAGCATCAAGGACAAGAATCTTTTTTCTAAAATGGTCAGTGAAAACTGGAAGGGTAAAATATCGGGCGAAAAATGGTATAAAAGAATAAACTTTAAACCGACTTCCCTACTGGCTTTCAATGATCATATTGCTGTATTTATTTCAACCAACCAGGGCTTTGACCCTGAAAAAATATTAGAACAGGTTTTCAAAGAAAGTGAAGAGAAATATTTTGACAAGCACGAAGATTTCCTTGCTAAGTATAAGGCTTTTAAAACAGACGCAGCATTTTGGGTAGATTTTGATTCATATTCAAGAAATCAGCTGCATGCAACCGGAGAAGAAGGCGAATTCAAAGATTACCAGCTTAAAGGAAATTATGTATATGGTGAAGCCAATTTTTTATCAGGTAAAATGGAAATTGAGATTCACCCTTCCTTCAATACTCTGCTTGAAAACATCACCAAATCCATATTTGCCACAAAAAATCAGAATTCTCCTTTCGCAGCTTTTTTACCAGCAGACAGAGCTCCTTCCTTTACAGGCCAATTTTCTTTAAATTTCAATGGAATATTAAACCTCTTGCTCAAAAGCCCGGAACTCAAAGTACAGGCGAGGGATTCGATGGCTGCTTATGGGCTTATGCTGGAAGATTTCGACAACGCTTTTACTGGAAATTCTTTTATGGCAGCTTATCCGAATGATACTACCACAAAGAGTTCTGTTGTCATAGGTTTTGAACTGAAGGACAAAAATGAGTTCTTCAAAATCATTGATATCATGCAGGATTTGGGAAAAATATATCCCGAACGAGGTGGTGTTTATCAAATGGTCAATGGGGGTACTATTCCATTTCTTCCCATTTATGGAAACTATCCTGACATGAAGCAACGGATGATCATCAAAGGCGACGCTGTCTACTTTTCATTGGACAAAGACATTGTTTCTGCTATAGAATTGGCAACAGGCAATGACCAAAATATAAACTTATACAACGCTCTTGATGGCGCTCAACATTTCGCTGTAAAAGGGACCGAAAAGTTTGACCGCCTTAAAGCATATTCAGAAAAGTTCAATGTAAAGGAATACCAATTGTCCTATAAAGAAGGTGTACTACACCTCGACTTATACCTCATCAATCAAGAAAAATCTTCCCTAAAACAAGTCTTAAACATCCAATAGAAATGAAAATAATTATACCTACTAACTTAAAAACCATATTGTTGCTGGCAGGCTTGGGCCTTTGGGGTTGCCATTTGTCAGAAGAGCACCATATCCCTGGGGATTATACATTTAAAGTTATAGGAAATCAGGCATCGACATTCAACGAGGAACATCACCTTGGTTTCGAAGCAGCGGAAAACCAAATGGATGTCAGCCTAAATAGGGGAAATGGCATCAAAGCAAGTTTAGAACTTTCCAAAATCACCATGAATGATGTTCCTGTGAAATTGGATGGTAAAACTCATTTTCAAAAATCTGATGAGGCACTTATACTGCATAAGAAAGATTTTGATATTGAATACCTGAATGACGAAAAAGGAATACGTCAAAATTTTATCATCAAAAATGGGGATACTTCTGATGTAAACTTTGAACTGGAGCTGAAATTGAATACTCCTTTACAGGTATCGAAGATCAATGATTTTGGCATTGTCATGAAAGACGAGTTTTCCAATCACCAATTGACCTATAAGGATCTGGTCTGTTATGATGCAAGTGGTAAAATGATCAACAGTAAGATGTCATATCAACAGACCGATGAAGACCAGTATGTAGTTCTGATCAAAGGTCGTGGCAAAAACATCAGCTACCCATTGACGATTGACCCTTTGGTTACTTCAAGCTCATCATTTGAGCCATCAGATTCCAGTGCAGAAACGGGTACAGCTGTTGAAGGAGCTTGCGATGTGAATGGCGATGGATTTTGTGATGTCATAGTAGGTTCACCAGGCTTCGTAAGATATGGCATTCCAAATGTTGGAAAGATTGACATTTTTCTGGGAACGGCATCGGGTGTAGACCTCGATCAAAGCCCCGATTATACATTTATGGGTGATACCATTGTCAAAAAAGCAGGTGCAAAAGGTGCAAGTTTTGGTGGCAGGTTTGGACAGGCCCTCAGTTGTGGGAGAGACATCAACAATGATGGATTTCAGGACTTCATAGTAGGAGCGCCGACTACCACCTATATAGATACAACCATGAGCTCTTCACCCGATACAGTTGCAGCCGCAGGTGCATTTTATGTATTTTACGGAGGAAGTACATCATTCAATGCAGATACTTTTTATGGTGATACCACGATCCTCCAACTTGGATATGCACTTGCCGGATTGGGAAGCATCAATGGAGATTTATTTGGGGATATAGCTGTTGGAGCACCAGGTTATGATGGTGACAGAGGAAGGGTTTATGTGTACAGAGGCAGTGCTACCGGCATACCTGCTTCGCCTTCCAACATCATTACAGGAACACAGTCCAATGAGTTCTTTGGAAGTGCGGTTGCCGGTGCCGGAGATGTCAACGGAGATACGAGAAATGACATTCTGATCGGAGCCCACAGATATCGAAATGGCACAGATACAGCGGCCGGAAGAGCACTGTTGTATTTGGGTCAAACGGGGGCATTGAGCGCTACTCCGGCATGGACTGCCGTTGGACCTCACAGAAATGCGCTCATGGGCTTTTCGGTTGCAGGGGGAGGAAATTTTAACAATTCCGGTTTACCTGACGTACTTATTGGTGTAAAACAGTACAATGATGAGTTTATTTCTACCATGAAAGACACCATCAATAATTACGGACTTGGAACAGGCAACGGGGCTGTATACGTCTTTCAGGGAACACCCACTGCTTTGGGAAATACACCGATTACGATTTTGAAGATCAAACAGGCTTCAGGAGGATTTGGCTCATCAGTTTCTTACGCAGGTGATGTCGATGGCGACGGAACGGATGATGTATTGGTCGGAGCTCCAAATTACACGCGGTCCTTTGGCGGTGAAGGAGCAGCCTTTGCTTTTTATGGAGCGAATTTCCAATCTGGTATGGACATGACCTTTGATTGGTGTGCTTTTGGTGAAAAAAGTGATGCAGCATTTGGTACATCTGTTACGGCTACTACCAAATGCAATATGGATGGAGACACTTCTTCAGTAGTCATTGGAGCAAGGGGTTATGAGTCTGCAATGGGGCTAAAAAGTGGTGCTGCCTTTTTATATAAAGGAACAGCATGTGGTTTGATAAAATATGCAAATCCTGAATTTTTGAGCTTTCCACCTGATACGATTTTTGCAGTAGCTGATGCAGACACCTGTGGAACAAAAGTGTCCTTCCTTTATCCAATGATTGGATTCAACTGCTCCGGCGGAACAGTGTCAATTGTCACGCCTATAGACAGTGGAGGATTTTTTCCAATAGGTGAGAACCTAGTAACTTTCAGATTGAGTGCTGACGGAAAAACCATTGATTCATCATTTATTGTAAAAGTTTTCGATACAGAAGCACCAAGGCTTACTACATGTCCAACAACCATTTCTATACTTCTTCAACCCGACCAAACTCAGGGTGTGCTCACTTGGACTGACCCGGTTTTTCGGGACAATAGTACATGCGCTGGGCAAAGCCTTACGATAACACAGGTAGGAGGACCGACCAAAGGTACTTCAATGGGAACAGGTGTTTACCCAATCATCTACCGGGCAGTTGACGAATCTGGTAATGAGGCATTTTGTACCTTCCGGGTAATTGTCAGAAAGACAGGCCCCGATGGTCAGGATTGCAGTGATCAGTCCATTACCTCAAGTCTGGTGATACCCAAAACAGTCTCCAGTGCTGCAAGCTTTGAATACACAGAAAAACTGTCCGACAGGTTTTCAGGACAAAGGCCAAGCCTCGGTCCAGACTTATTGATCTCCATGTTTGAGTCGGTAACAGGTATAGATATCCCTTCATGGGTAGAATCCGCAATGGGTCAGCTTGGCACGGGCATCAATTTGGGTTTTGTTAGTATCAACCTGCAGTATCAACCCAATCTTGATATCAATTATGGATTATTTTACAATGTATCGGAGACAACACCAGCTACCGCTACAATGGATTACATTGGCCAGATTTGTGCCCAAAAACCTGCGGATCAGTTTTATGGCTGCAGGGACACCATATCCATGTCGAGTTCATTTATTATTGACCCTTCGTCTTCTTTCCTTAGGGTAACACCAGGTGGACTGGAACAAACAGTTGGGGTATTTATAAAAGATTTTTCATTTTCGTGGTATGTAGGCATTGAAGTGACAGCATGCATTGGCATACCCTTGTGTCTTCCATTCATCGGGTGTCTGGATGATTCTTGCATAGGATATACTGATAGCTGGAGTATAGGCACCAATTTGTTTGATCCCATCAATCTTCTTGGAGGAGAAGGGTTAAGGCTGCCTTTGATCACGGCATGTGATGAAGCCTTTATGCCGGGGGCAGGAATACTGACTGCTATTGAATGTAGCGCCGGTTCGTCCGGAGGTAGCTCGGCATTTGTAGCTAGTTTGGTTACGGAGCTTGGAGCTTCAGCAACTCCGGCCGATCCTTTCTTTTATGACCAGTCCAATGACGAGTTTGTCTTTGAGCCCAACCGCGTACCCCTCTTAGGCAATAGGATTCCTGAGATGAGCCTCCGTTTTGGCAGACTCACCCAGAATGAGATGAACCCTTCTTATATAAACGGTACAGCACTTACTGTTACCGGGCAAAACAAAAACATGTTTTCTGCCACACTGGATATCTTTTCACTTTTATATTATGCAATACCTCAAAATATCCTGAATGGCTTGTGTGCAAGCGGCATCCAAATCGGTACGAGGACCATCAATATTGGAATTCCGACAGTAGAAATGAACGGCATGTGTTCTGTAAAATTGTGGAATACTTATTTTTCAATTGATGTATTGGATATCAATGCCATTGTAAGAAGCGAATACAATGCAACATACACCTTTGACCCACAAATCAAAATTGACTCCGTCGACCTGGGCTTCCCGACTTACTGGGAAAAACCCGACGCCATGGTTCCAGTATCAGGAATCAGCCAGAAAATCCCGGATGTCGCAATGGATGAAACCATAAGATTTGTTGTTCCTGATGGACAGACGGACTTATTCTTTGTCAACAATGATTTCAGTGCTGAAGGTAAGTTTACCGGTAATGACAATAAGACACAAAAGGTAGACCTGGGCATCAATTTTATTGAAGTAATACCGGCGGCCAGATTCCCGGTTTCTTTTGGACCTTTATTAAGACTTGGGCCATACAATTTATTTACCTATGGCTCACCAACTCCAATGAGGACGTACGATGAAACGCTGCTCATCAATGGATTCTCTGCTTCTGTGGCCATGCAGCCGGATAATATGCCCCCGGTCATCTTTACAAGAGACACCACCGTCTATGTCAATGACGATGGTTTTGCATTTCTTGACGGAGAGACAGCATTTGACAGAGAAAGAAGTTATGACTTGCCTGTTGGAGGAACAGGGCAACTCAATCTCATCGATGTATTCCCGGACACCATTACTTGCGCCGAATATCCAAGCACTACCGCATTTATTGTTGTAGAAGACGACAATTGCAATTACGACACGGCTGCATTTACAGTTACCGTCATTGATACTTTGCGACCGCGCATAGGTTGTGTTGATATTGTTGTTGGCATTGGAGCAGATGGAACTTATATATTAAATCCCGACGAAATTGCCATCGGCGTCACCGACAACTGTGCAAACCTGACAGTGACGGCTTCGCCCTCAATATTTACCTGCGAAGACATTGGTATTCCTCAGGATGTGACTATTTCTGTTGTTGACATTGCCGGCAATACCAACTTTTGCGTGGCAACGGTCACAGTCGTAGATACCCTGGAACCCGAAATCATATGTCCTTTTCTGCTCAGTTATCCGGTGACGAGATTCACGATGGATGGTTTATGCATTTATATACCTGACGATGAAGAGTTCAGGCCAACAGTTGTAGCCAACGATTGCAATACTCAGGTGACTTATACGCTCACAGGAGCAACACTGGGCTCAGGCATGGATAATGTGGGAGGTGTGCCTTTCAACCTTGGAGAAACACTGGTGACCTATACGGCTACCGATGAAAGTGGAAATCAATATTCATGTAGTTTCATTGTCATTGTTGAAGACAATCAGGCACCTGCATTGGTTTGCCCTGAGAATGTCAGCATCAGTACCAATGAAGACGGGGCCAATGACTACAACTGTAGCACGTCATATACCTGGACTCATCCTACTCCGGTAGATAATTGTACATCCATTTCATCCTACACAGTAAGTTATGAATATGCAGATGGAACAACAGGAATGGCAGACCTCATCGACAGCCTTAGCTCTGGCAATTTAAGCGAAACAATGGTCCTGGGTATTGGTACCCACACGGTCACATATACTGCTGTTGATACCATGAACAACGTTTCAAGCTGTAGCTTTACCATTACAGTGATCGATGATGAATTGCCTCAAATATTCTGTAATCAGGTGACTGGTTGTCAGCTTTATACCAAGATCTCGCCTGTCCAAATAGTACCCAATGATTCATCAGTTTTTGTAATACCTGTAAGCAACAATGTCGAAATTACTGATGTAAATCTCAGACTGAATATAACCACCGATGACCTCGCTGATCTTGAAATAAAATTGGTCAACCCTTCCGGAATGGAGGTTGTGCTTATGGATCAAATCTGTCCGGGAGCCAATCTATTGTCAGTGGTCTTTGACGAAGAAGCAGCCAATAGTGTAACAACTGCCTGTGCAAGCATCCAGAATGGAGATACTCTCAGAGGCCAGGAGGCATTATCTGCATTTTATGGCAATTTCTCCATGGGAGACTGGAGCCTCATTATAACTTCTGCCAATACAGCTGCCTGCGGTACATTGACGGACCTTGCGCTGGAAATTTGTGGCATGGACAACACGGGCACAGATACCACAAGAGTCTCTATTTTAGCTGGTGAGGAATGTGAGTATCAGGTTCTTGATGACAGCTTCGATCCACCATTCACAGACAACTGTGACGGTTCAGAACTTTCTCACAATTATATCTTCAGTCCCAATCCAAACACATTGACCGGAACGGTATTGCCTTTGGGTCAAACTACAGTCATCTGGACAGTTACAGACTCAAGTGGCAACACAGCAAGCTGTGTCATGATATATGAGGTGATCGATCAGGGAAGCCCTTACTTCATCAACTGCCCTGAACCAGACGTTGTTCAGGAAGCAGAACCGGG
>JAGQWX010000169.1 GCA_020436935.1 Saprospiraceae bacterium | reverse complement strand
AAAATTATTCTGTAGCCTTTAATTTAGATGCAAATTATTCTGTTGTTCAAATTTATCACCCCAATAACGAACAAAAACCTTATATCTGTATTGAGCCAATGACCGCCTTGGCAAATGCCTTGAATACAGGAAATTATAACACGATTGCTCCTGACACAATATTTAATGCTGTTTTTAGTATTGAATATTGTTAAAAAATAGAGCATTAAAGGAAGGTGCTAAAAATAAAAATGCCCTTGAACTAACGAGTTACAAGGGCGGAGGTTTTGGCACCTGTGATCCCGCTGGGATTCGAACCCAGGACCCATACATTAAAAGTGTATTGCTCTACCAGCTGAGCTACGGAATCCGGCTTCTTGAATGTTTATCCATAATAGCTAAACATTAAAAGCGAGTGCAAAGGTATAAAATTATTTCTATTTGAACAAATAAAAATAAAATCTAATGTTTATTTAAAGTAAGGAAAGTTTGGATTGTACGATAAACATTGATAAACTGATTTATTTATCATTGAATTACTTTAATATTGATTTGATTTTTGGCTGAATAAGTTGTTGAACATATTGGTCTGCTCCAAATTGGGTTTTAATATTAATTGGTAAGGTACAA
>JAGQWX010000168.1 GCA_020436935.1 Saprospiraceae bacterium | reverse complement strand
AACTGGTTCACCATGATCAATGTGCCCTATGACAGAGGGCAGGATTGGCAAATGATGGCGCAGATAGCACGTACGCATGTTTTGAGAAAACTGTCTTTCATTTTGAAAAGAGACATTTCCACGCTCATCCACCAGGAAAGAATTGTGACCCCCGACATCATCGATAAAAAGACCTTGTCCTACACCGGCAGTCTCTACGGCACCTCTTCCAATGACAGGATGGCGGCATTTGCCAGACACCCCAATAAGTCACCGGATTTTGACAACCTGTTTTTCCTTGGCGGAAGTGTACACCCCGGTGGTGGAATACCTCTTTGCCTGTTCTCTGCCTCCATCGTTGACGATATGATTCCTTAATATGAAAGTAAACGCCTACTCTATTTTTACATTCCTCATCGTCAGCTCATATGCCTTTGGTTTTGTCTGCATACAACTTGGATATTGGCCATACCTGGTAGCATTTACCTGGTTCCAAATGCTCCTCACAGCAGCAGCGCTGATATTGCATCATGTGTTTGAAAAGCCGGAATTGCGCCGAAATTTTTTGGCTTTTTTCGCAGCATCCGCCTTGATCGGTTACTTCATTGAAGTCCTTGGCGTCAACACGGG
>JAGQWX010000167.1 GCA_020436935.1 Saprospiraceae bacterium | reverse complement strand
AGGTGACAGAACCACTCCTTCAATCGTAGCCTATACCGATGATACTGAAATCCTGGTTGGTAAACCTGCTAAACGTCAGGCTGTAACAAACCCTGAAAATACATTATTTGCAATTAAACGTCTGATCGGTCGTAAATTCAGTGAAGATGTTGTTGCCAAAGATAAGGATTTAGTTCCTTATAAAATCATTGCAGCGGATAACGGTGATGCTTGGGTGGAAGTCAAAGGTAAAAAATTGGCTCCGCAAGAAGTCTCAGCTCGCATCCTGATGAAAATGAAGAAAACTGCTGAAGATTATCTCGGCGAAAAAGTAACCGGAGCTGTTGTAACTGTTCCTGCTTACTTTAATGATTCACAAAGACAAGCGACCAAAGATGCAGGTAAAATTGCCGGTCTTGAAGTCAAACGTATCATCAATGAGCCAACAGCGGCAGCGTTAGCTTATGGCTTGGACAAAAAAGGTGGCGACAAAACCATTGCTGTTTATGACTTAGGTGGCGGAACATTTGACGTTTCCATCATTGAAATTGCTGATATCGACGGTGAGCAACAATTTGAGGTATTAGCAACCAATGGTGATACATTCCTAGGTGGTGAAGACTTTGACAAAC
>JAGQWX010000166.1 GCA_020436935.1 Saprospiraceae bacterium | reverse complement strand
GTACTTAGACTCGCCACGATCCATAACCTGAGATTCTATGCGATATTGATGGAGAGGTTGAGAAACTAAATCATTGCGAAAATGAATAAAATATGCAAGCCGTATGGTCGCCATGAATCACACGGGCGACCGTAAAGGTCGCCATGAATCACACGGGCGACCGTAAAGGTCGCCATGAATCACACGGGCGACCGTAAAGGTCGCCCCTACAGGAATAATTTGTCCTTTGTCCAATTGGCGGGATTGTTGCGGATATATTTACGAATCCGGTTTAAATCAATCTCATCACGAATAATGTGTTCATAATAATTTCGTTGCCATAATTTACCCAAAAATTTATCATTCGTTTTTGCCAATTTCAAACATTCGTGCGTAACGCGTGATTTGTATGCACCAATTATTTGTCCCAATGTAGGGGCAGCCTTTACGGCTGCACGAATTCCAATGATCCCATGAATATGATTTGGCATGATGACATATTCATCCAATTGCACCATTTCAAATTTGTATGGTAGACATTGCCACAATTGGCCTGCAAGGTGGCCATATGGAGATAAAAATGAACGATCACCAACAACCTTACCCATGAGAGTCCGCCTATCTTGAGTACAAA
>JAGQWX010000165.1 GCA_020436935.1 Saprospiraceae bacterium | reverse complement strand
CTGACTATTATTTTTGTAGTGCAAAACTAACCCAGAACTTTTTAAATTTTTTAGAATTATGGCTATTAAGATTACAGAAGAATGTATTAATTGCGGTGCTTGCGAACCCGAATGTCCTAACAATGCTATTTATGAAGGCGGAGTGGAGTGGGCCATTGCCGATGGTACTACAGTCAAAGGTGATTTTACGCTCATGGATGGAACAGTGATAGACGCAGACCAGAAAAATGCACCGGTAGCAGACGATATTTATTACATCGTACCCAACAAATGCACTGAGTGTCAGGGTTTTCATGAAGAACCACAGTGTGCAGCTGTTTGTCCGGTAGATTGTTGTGTGCCCGATGAAATGTATGAAGAAACCGTAGAACAGCTACTGGCAAAAAAAGATTCGATGCACATATAAGATGGCAACTGTGCATAAGTTTTCAAATTTTTTGCGTACAACAGGTATAAAATTTTGTAACTTGTACTTATCATTGAAAGCAGATAATACTGCTCTTTTAAAGCGGGTGATATGTCCCGTTGTAAAAAGGTGAAGAAGTAACTTTCTTCACCTTTTATGCTGTTAAAATCAATAGAAATAATTAACCCTTTATCCGGCTTTTGTAGATTTCAC
>JAGQWX010000164.1 GCA_020436935.1 Saprospiraceae bacterium | reverse complement strand
ATATATTGGCATGTCTCTGCGACAAAAAACATCTGTACAATTGCGGGCGGATTCCCTTCAGGGCCAGGGTAGCGGGCGGGCAGTCTTTGGTCTTTGGGGAAGATGGAGATGGGAGATGGGAGATGGGAGATGGCATATTGGGAAATTTGAAATTTGAGAATTGAAATTTGAAAGTTTGTGATGTAGGAGAATGGAAGGTGTGAATTTTTAGAGGGTTCCCTTTAAGACCAGGGTAGAGGGCGGGCTGTCTTTGGTCTTTGGGTGTTGGTCTTTGGGCAAATTGGGAGTTGGCTTATTGGCGTTTTGGCATATTGGGAAATTTGAAATTTGAAATTTGAGAATTGAAATTTGAAAGTTGGTGAAGTAGGAGGATGGAAGTTGGGAGTATTGGGCGGATTCCCCTTCGAGCCAGGGTAGAGCGAGGCATGAGTAGGAAGTCTTTGGTCTTTGGGTGTTGGTCTTTGGCGTTTTTGGAAATTGGCGTATTAGCGTTTTGGCATATTGGGAAATTTGAAATTTGAAATTTGAGAATTGAAATTTGAAAGTTTGTGAAGTAGGAGGATGGAAGGTGGGAGTATTGGGCGGGTTCCCTTTAGGGTCAGGGTAGAGCGAGGCATGA
>JAGQWX010000163.1 GCA_020436935.1 Saprospiraceae bacterium | reverse complement strand
TAACCTCTACGACAGAACTCATAGAAACAAAACTTGGAAAAACAATATCACTTGGACTTGGAATATTTTGGTCAACGAGACTATTCATTCAATTTTTTGGTTACTCGACAGAATTATGGAAGGGAAAGACTTTTGAAACTATAGTTCATATTTTATTTTCATTACTTTGGACATACTTAAGTGTGGTATTTTTATGGACAGCAACGCATTGAAAGTAATAAAACTAACAGACGAAAGAAGAACACCTACTGCTAACAGCCGCTTGCCGCAATGGGGGCTGACGTGGTTAAATCAAGTGCAGTGCCTCTATCTACTTTTGTGCTTGGTTGACAGTGAAGTGCTCCGAAATCCCCCACTGCGGCAAGCGGCAAAACGTTATGGCTCATTTTAAAAGACCGACACTAAACGAAAAACGATACTGAATTGAAAGATAAAAAATACATAATCGGACTGACAATAATTATCCTAACCTTTTTTGTTTCACTCAATCCGTATTTGCTAATTTTTACTGTTCCTGTTTTTCTTATAGGAGTTGGACTTTTATGGTTTAGTAAGACAAAGATTTTAACGAAGACACTTTGGACAGTTTTACCATTATTATTTTGGTATCCTTCGATGCATTT
>JAGQWX010000162.1 GCA_020436935.1 Saprospiraceae bacterium | reverse complement strand
AGGCGGCTACCCAGGGCCACAAGGACTTTACTATTGCTCTGTAGGCGGAAAGAACACCCATGGACGCGATCTAGTAGAAAGACATGCCGACATGTGCCTTGATGCCGGTATCAATTTTGAAGGGATTAACCAAGAGGTTGCCTGCGGACAATGGGAATTTCAAATTTTCGCCAAAGGCGCCAAAAATGCCGGAGATCAAGTTTGGGTTGCTAGATATTTACTAGACAGACTTACCGAAGAATACGGTTACTATATTGAATACCACCCTAAACCAGTCAAAGGAGACTGGAATGGTTCCGGGATGCACGCCAATTTCTCCAACACTTTGTTGAGAACCTGCGGAAGCAAAGAAGTTTATGAGAAAGTTTGCGAAGCTTTTAGACCGGTAGCCAAAGATCATATTGACGTTTACGGTGAATTTAATGACCAGCGTTTAACCGGAAAACACGAAACAGCTTCCATTCACGATTTCAGCTATGGTGTATCGAACCGAGGTGCTTCTATAAGAATCCCTATCATGACCGTAGAAAAAGGTTGGAAAGGCTGGCTGGAAGATAGACGCCCTGCTTCAAATGCAGACCCTTATAAAGTAGCAGGAATAATCGTTGATACCGTAAAAAGCG
>JAGQWX010000161.1 GCA_020436935.1 Saprospiraceae bacterium | reverse complement strand
AAAACATGTCGACGACTTTTCCATGTAAAAAGGATGCGTATCCACCTCCTTCAGGAAACATGGTGGCAACAACCCCATGATAAGGATCGCTTTCGGAAAATATCAATCCATAGAACATACTGTCAAGTATGTTTCCAATGGCACCGGCCATGATAGCTCCTATACTGGCGAGCATGCCAAAGGATACTTTTTCTTTAATCAGTTGGCGAATGAAGTAAATCAAAAAGCTAACTACGATGATGCGAAATAAACTCAAAATAAGTTTGCCATAACTTCCTCCAAGGGTCATTCCAAATGCCATGCCTTCATTTTCTACAAAATGAATTTTGGCCCAATCAAGCCCCAGCATGTTAAATTCTTCTCCGTAGCTCATATTGGTCTTTACCCAAATCTTAAGGGCTTGATCCATCAAAAGAATCAAAATGACCAATCCAGTTACAAACCAGGTACGCTTCAAATTATCTGTATTGTTGTCACTCATCGAATCAAAATGTTAGATGCGCCTTTTTATAAAAAGGCATGCAAAAATAACTTTTATAGCCACTTTGAGGCATAAAATCAGACCAACTACTCCTTTTTGGTCTCCAAGGTGGCGGTTACCGGGTAATGATCTGAAAATCCCATT
>JAGQWX010000160.1 GCA_020436935.1 Saprospiraceae bacterium | reverse complement strand
GCAAGGTTCCCATGCCGCCATTGCCAGCAATTGTGCAAGTTGCCATAACGGAAACTATACCAATACACCAAACACTTGCTTTGGCTGTCATTCGACCGATTACAATCAAACCACCAATCCCAATCACCAGACCAATATGTTCCCTACCGATTGCGAGGCATGTCATTCGCAGAATGCCTGGACCCCATCGACATTCGATCACGATGCACAATATTTCCCCATTTATAGTGGAAAGCACCGGGGCGAATGGAACCAGTGTACCGAGTGTCACACCACACCAAGTAATTATGCACTGTTCACTTGTATTCAATGCCATGAACACAGCAATAAATCCAACGTAGATGGACATCATAGTGATGTTCGCAATTATGTGTATACGGCCACATCCTGTTTTGATTGTCATCCAAGAGGCAGAGCTGATTAAATGCAAGAGCGGAAATGGTAAATCGATTCATAAGTATTCTGATACTAGTTTTTGGAGTAGCATTGCTTCATGGACAGGATATTTCTACAAGCCTGGATGGGGTAGTATCGTATAAGAGCTCAAAGAATATTTATGTTAAATTCACATCCACAGGGCAGATCAAAGTTGATGATACCCTTTTTATCTATCAAAATGGTAAACA
>JAGQWX010000015.1 GCA_020436935.1 Saprospiraceae bacterium | reverse complement strand
CTTTGGGGTAAGAAATAAAGTCGATTACAAAGAGTCCGCCATTTATATTAGCAATATGAGTCAAAAAGCCGAATTCTATTCTCAGGGAATAAGATTGCATTGGGGTATTGAAAATAGATTGCATAGAGTAAAAGATGTCCAACAAAATGAAGATAACAATAAAGTTAAAGAAAATAAGATTGCCACGAATACCTCAATATTGCAGACCCAAATAATAAATCTGTTCAGGATGAATGGATACAAATCCCTCAAATATGCCAATGAAAGGTTTGCGAATAAGGTAATACCATCTTTTGAATTGATTTACAAAACTTTACGTATATGACAATATTTAACTGATCGGCCCTGCTTTAGGGGTCGGGGGTAAAAATACTCCCTTTCATAAGTCAGTGCTAAAACCTCCCCTTTAGGGGTCGGGGGTAAAAACGACAAAGCCTTCTTATCAACCTTTAGGGTCTGGAATAAAAGTTTCCCCTTTAGGAGCGGTGGTAAAAGTCTCCCCATTAGAGGCTGGGGGTAAAAACCTCCCCTGCATGGGTTCGAAGCTAAAACCTCCCCTTTAGGGGTCAGGGGTAAAAACGACAAAGCCTTCATCTCAAACGATCATGACAGCACAGAGAACGTCCTGAAAATGACCCACATAAGCCAAATCCTATGAAAAATATAACTTTTTGAATATAAAATTATTAGAAAAATTATTAGTATCTTTGCACCACCTTTGAAGCAAGGTGTTAACGTTTTGATTATTGGGGATACAGTCTGATTTATTAGAGAAAGGGAATACAGATTGCGAAATTTAAAAAAAGAGGATGAGAGTTTTATATGTCACACAGGAAATGAACCCTTATACCGCATTGACGGAAATTTCTGAAATATTTAAAAGTTTACCACAAAAGGCTCAGGACAACAATTATGAAATTCGAATTTTGATGCCCAAATTTGGAAGCATCAACGAACGAAGACACAGACTTCATGAGGTTGTACGTTTGTCAGGAATGAACATCATCGTTGATGACGAGGATTATCCGTTGATCATCAAGGTGGCTTCTATTCCGGGCTCAAGGCTCCAGGTATACTTTTTGGACAATGAGGAATTTTTCAAGAAGAGAGCGGAATTTTATGATGAAAACAAAAACTTATACGAAGACAACGAAGAGCGTATGGTCTTCTTTTGTAAGGGCGTCATAGAAACAGTACGTAAGTTTGGCTGGCCGCCCGACATCATCCACTGTCATGGATCATTCACAGCTTTGGTTCCTTTGTTCGTTAAAAAGGTATACCATACTGACCCAATCTTAAATTTTTCTAAAGTTATTTACTCTGCTTATACAGATGTAGTTGGTAAATCGTTTAAAAAGAGTTTTAAAGATGTAGCAACCATCAATTCATTGACGGATGACGACCTCATCCCATACTATGAAGGCACAGAAGTTGATCTCAATAAAGGAGCAAGCTTTTTTGCTGATGGCATCATCATAGGCAGCGAATCAGAACGCAAACTTGTTAACTTAGACAAACCGGTTCTGGATATCGTTGGCAATGAAAATCATCTTACAGAAACGGTAGCATTTTACAACCAATTCATCGAACAAGAAGTAGATAATGAATAAAGCATTTTTGTTTGCTTTTACATGCTCACTATTTTTATTTTTTACCGCATGTGAAGACCCCACCACTGTAGGATCTGACCTTTTAGACGAAGACGCTTTTAGTCTTGACGCAGCTTCAGATTTTAGCATAGCTTCGACTACTGTTCCTGCAGACAAAGTACCGACCTATATTGAGGGAGTAACAAATTTTAACAGTTATCCCATTGGCAAATATTCCGACCCTATCTTTGGCACAGTTGAAAGCAGCTTATACATTGAGCTTGTTTATAACAACTACCTCAACGTGCCAAATATGGCCAACAGCCGCATAGACTCAGCGGTTCTTGTGTTGTCTTATGATACCATTTCTACTTATGGCCAACTGGCAGACATCCACAATATCAGTGTATATGAAGCCACAGCACTGCCCACTTCAGATACTGTGTACCACAATGACGTAGTAGAGATTTCTCCTGAACCATTGGGCCAGGTAGCATTGCAGTATAGACCAAAAGATTCTGTAAGGGTCGTCAATTACGAAGTAGATACTACGCTTCAGACCCTGAGACCGCAGATCAGAATTCCTCTAGATTCAAATAGATTCAATTCTCTTTTCAGCAACTTTGATCAGGTGAACACCACCCTGGAATTGATAGAAAAATTCAAGGGTTTGGTCATCAAATCTGAGTCAAATATAGGTTCACTCCTAGGACTCAATGTTGGCAACACCTTAAATGACGGCAACAACGGCGTTAACGGATTGTATTTTTATTACAGGGATTCCAGCAATACCAAAAGAGTAATAAAGTTTATTATTACTGATAAACGATGGTTGAATTTCGACTCAGGTTTTGCTGCAGGTCCTTACGGACAAGTATTGAACAATGCCACAGAAGGTAAGTCACTACTTTTCACCCAGGGCTTTGATGGTCCGGACATCAAATTGGTTTTTAAGGACCTCGCCAAAATGCATGATAAGATCATCAATCATGCGGAGCTTGAAATATCAGCCGCTGTCCTTCAAGGTGACGATGTCGGTCTATATCCTTTTGTTCCTCAGCTAACAATTGGTTATAAAAAGGATGGCCAATATTTTACCATTACGGACATTTCTGACCTTTTTTCTGCGCTCATCGACATCGATGAAGGTTTTGGGGGAGTGCTCAAGTCAAGAACAGGAACGCCAAATGGAACGTATAGAATGAATATCACCAAGGCTGTCAAAGGCATGCTCAGTGGTGACATTCCGAACAATGAGTTGCTCATATCCGTTCAATCCAGAGCACAAAGACCTCATAGAGCAGTCTTTTACGGCGCCGAGCACCCGGAATATCCGATCAAACTAAAAATTGCGTTTACAAACCCCTAAGTTTTAATTTATATGTGTGGCATAGTTGCATACATTGGTGAAAAACAAGCTTTTCCCATACTATTGGAAGGTCTCAAAAGATTGGAGTACCGAGGTTACGACAGTGCGGGTATCTCCATTCTGAATGGAACCCTCAAAACCGTAAAGAAAAAGGGAAAGGTTTCTGATCTGGAAGCTGTTTCAGCAACGATTGACACCACTGGGACGCTGGGCATTGGACATACCAGATGGGCGACCCATGGTAAGCCTGACGATATCAATGCACATCCGCACAACTCAGGTGATGGCACCATCTCGCTGGTACATAACGGCATCATCGAAAACTACGCCACCATCAAAAAAGCATTGGAAGACAGAGGCCATGTTTTCAAAAGCCAAACAGATACCGAAGTTCTGGTCCACCTGATAGAAGAATTTAAAAACCAGGACAATCTCGATCTGGAACAGGCAGTAACAAAAGCATTGTCCAGGGTGGTTGGTGCTTATGCTATAGTGGTGGTTGATAAAGAAAATCCCAATCAGATAGTTGCAGCACGCAAGTCAAGCCCGTTGGTACTCGGTATTGGCGACAAGGAGTTTTATGTGGCTTCTGACGCCAGTCCCATTATAAAATATACCAAAAAAGTAGTCTACCTCAACGATGAAGAAATTGCCATAGCCAATCGCGATGGTTCTTTTGTGGTCAAAAATATACACAACGAAATACAAGAGCCGGTCATTCAGGAACTTGACCTGAAGATTGAACAGCTGGAAAAAGGTGGGTATGACCATTTCATGCTCAAGGAAATCATGGAACAGCCAACCACCATTGCTGAATCCATGAGGGGTAGAATCAACGCGGAAGAAGGCTGGGTAAGTCTCGGAGGTCTTGAAGAGCATCAACAAAGAATACTCAACGCTCACAGAATCATTTTTGTAGCTTGTGGTACTTCATGGCACAGCGCCCTCATTGCTGAATACCTCATCGAAGACCTGGCACGCATTCCTGTAGAGGTGGAATACGCATCTGAGTTCAGATATCGCAATCCCATTTTGACAGAAAAAGATGTAGTAATCGCTATCTCTCAGTCTGGTGAAACTGCCGATACACTTGCTGCACTTGAAATTGCAAAAGAGAAAGGAGCATTGACCTATGGCATTGTCAACGTCGTAGGATCGTCTATTGCCCGTGTTACCGACAGCGGATCATACATCCACGCAGGTCCCGAGATAGGAGTTGCATCGACAAAAGCCTTTACCAGCCAGTTGGTTGTTCTAATTTTGATGGCACTGAAGCTGGGAGAGAAAAAGGGAACCATTCCATCCGGCATGCTGAGAGAGCTCATTTACGGGCTGGAAAGTGTGCCCAAAAAAGTTGCAGAAATCCTCGAGCAGAAGGAGAAAATAAAATTGATTGCCCAGGAAATTCAAAATAAACCCAACGCATTGTATCTTGGCAGGGGCTTAAACTTCCCTGTGGCTCTCGAAGGAGCGCTGAAATTGAAAGAAATTTCTTATATTCACGCAGAAGGATACCCTGCAGCGGAGATGAAACACGGGCCTATCGCATTGATAGATGAGGATATGCCGGTATTTATAGTCGCCACCAATGTTAGTGCACACGAAAAAATTGTGTCCAACATCCAGGAGGTCAAAGCCAGAAAAGGTGTAGTCATCGCCATTGTCAACGAAGGAGATAACATCATTTCAGGATTGGCTGATTTTACTTTTGAAATCCCTTACATCGAAGAACCATTGACCCCATTGCTTTCTGTCATCCCACTACAACTCATTTCTTATTACATCAGTGTAATGCGTGGTTGTAATGTGGATCAACCCAGAAATCTTGCGAAGTCCGTAACTGTAGAATAATTTCTGGCGGCCTTCTTTTTATTGATAAACAGATTTGGAATCTACATCAGGATTCCTCTAATAAATTTTAGGAATGAAAACATTCGACTTGCTTTACAATTCTGAAAAAGATGAATTGAAAATTTCAGAATATGGAAGAAACATACAAAACCTTGTGGCCTATGCCAAAGGCGTTGATGACAAACCGCGCCGCAATGAGGTAGTCAGAGAAATCGTCAATCTCGTCAATATCATGAACCCTCATTACCGCAGTATGGCAGATTACCAGGAAAAACTTTGGAATCACGTGTTTAAAATTGCGGATTACGAGTTGGACATCGAGGTTCCGGAAGGCATTACCATCCACGCGCCGGAAGAAACCAGAGTAAAACCTACCATGGATTATCCCAATCTGGAGTTCAAATTCAGGCATTATGGTCACTATGTCCAGGAAATGATCAGAAAAGCGCTGAAGATGGAGGACCCTGAAAAGAAAAGAGCCTTCTCTCAAGTCATTGCTTCCTACATGAAACTGGCATACCAGACATGGAACAAAGAACACTATGTCAATGATGAAATCATCAAACAGGATCTGTATGAAATGACAGGTGGTGAGTTGTCATTTGAAGATGATTTTTCGATCGAAAACCTGATCTCTTCCAGAAGTTTCAACAACAATAACAACAAGCAGAGAAACAACAACAACAATAAGCAGAGGAAGAACAACAATAACAACAACGGCAAATACAAACAAAATAAAAACAATAATTACAAGCAGAAGAAAAAGCAGTAATAGTTATTGCTTCTAAATTACACGATGCTTTGGCTTGATCTGTTTTAAAAAAATGGGTTGGTGCTTTTTTCTTTTCCAATCGTAGTTGGTCCACCATGCCCCGGATATACGACCGTTTCATCCGGAAGCGTAAACAATTCCGACTGTATTCTCGCAATCAATGTTTCATGATGTCCGCCCGGTAAATCTGTGCGACCAATGCTGCCCTCAAACAAGGTGTCTCCAGCGATCAATGTGTTTGATGCCTCGTGGTACAGACAAATGTGGCCTGGGGCGTGGCCCGGTACAAACAGGATTTTCCAATAGGTAGTTCCAACATTTATCATTTCTCCTTCGTGAAGTAATCCCGAAATCTGAGGGGATTCGTCATAGGGCATGCCATACATTTGCGCTACAAGTGGCTGCATGTGCAATGTAGGTTTCTCTAGTTCGTGGGCATAAAGTCCCAGCTGATACTGCCGGCTTACCCATGCATTGCCCAACACATGATCTATATGGCAATGGGTATTGATCAGCATGATTGGAGTCAGTTCATTTTCAGTGATGAAGCTTGCCAGTATATTTTGTTCTCTCGCATTTTTACACCCTGGATCTAC
This sequence comes from Saprospiraceae bacterium, assembly GCA_020436935.1. Classification (GTDB taxonomy): domain Bacteria; phylum Bacteroidota; class Bacteroidia; order Chitinophagales; family Saprospiraceae; genus JADKBO01. Next base: position 89,050 of record JAGQWX010000015.1, on the reverse strand, counting down.
AATGATGCATTGATTGGTTTCATCGTACAGCATATATGTGTTTTCAGCAAAGTCATTGAAGGTGAAAATTTTTATCTGGAGGGCCATTTTTTTGTTTTAAAGTTCGGTAAAAAGATCGAGTTGCAAGGGCTCGGGCAATAACCTGAAGCTCCTGCGATGATAAGATGTGATGCCATGTTGGAGTATGGCAGTCCGGTGGTGTTCTGTGGGATATCCTTTATTGACATTCCAGCCATATTCAGGGTGTACTTCATGCAGTTGGCACATCAGCATATCGCGGTGGGTTTTTGCAAGAATGGAAGCAGCAGCAATATTGTAAAACTTGTTGTCACCTTTTATCACACAAGTGTGACATATGTTTTCATACGCGATGAATCTGTTGCCGTCGATCAGCAGATGTTCGGGCACCATAGACAGTTGCTGTAAAGCCTGGTGCATGGCCAGAAAAGAAGCATTCAAAATATTGTGCTTATCAATGGCAGTATTGTCAAGTATACCGATGCCGTAAGCCAACGCCTTTTGGAGCACGATCGCTCTTGCTTCTTCTCTTTCTGCTTCTGTGAGCGTTTTGCTGTCTCTTACCAGTTTGTGTCGGAAGCCGGGTGGTAATATTACTGCAGCAGCGACTACCGGTCCGGCCAGACAGCCTCTTCCAGCCTCATCACAACCGGCTTCAATCTGGCCTTTGTTCAGGTAGCTTTTGAGTTTTGGTAGGTTCTTTTTCAATGCAGTTCCTGGTTTTTGAGTTTTTTGATGTAGTCGTCCTTAAGTTTTTCATACATGCCTTTCCTCTGGATGGCATATGCCGCAAGGTATCCCACCAAGGCTGCAAGCATCAGATGAAAAATGGCTGAATGTCGGTCGGTCATTTCCAAAACCAGTATCGCAGAGGTAAAAGGCGAGCGGGTAAGTCCCGACAGGAAGCCGGTCATTCCTGCCAGCACGAGCAGGTTGAAAGCTCCGTCTGTTACATTGAATAGGTCTGCAACAAGTCCACCAATGGAGGCTCCTGTAGCCAGAGAGGGAGCAAAGATTCCCGTTGCCGCACCCGAAGTAAAGCTCAAAATCGGCGCAAAAAACCGGGCAAGCACCATGTCTATAGAACCTTTTTTATCCCCATCGAATAAAAGTGCGTTCATTTGCACCTTGCCTGAGCCTATGCCTTCCTTAGAAAAATATACCATCATCACAGCCACACAGAGGCCAAGGAATGCTACGAATAAAAACTCAATTTTTACATTTTTGATTCTTTTTCTGATGGCAGCAATCTGACCAATGAGCCTGGTCATCAGGGCGGCACCGGTACCGACAACAAAACCTACGAGAATGACGAGGAAAAAGATTTTATATCCACTGTTGTCAATGCGGGGAAAGCCTAGATAAAGATATGACCCGTTGAGCCACTGCGCAGTAAGACCTGCAATGATGACGCCGGTAAAGACAAAGTTTCTGATTTTGGCAAGGTGCACTTTAGATAGTTCTTCGACCACAAAAACAATTCCTCCCAGCGGTGTATTGAAGGCAGCAGCCAATCCTGCGGCGCCACCGGTCATCAGCATGATTTTTTCAGATACTTTTGGCCAGTTGGCCGGAAGCTTGTCATGTATGAATTTGAAAACAGATCCTGCTATCTGCAAGGTCGGACCTTCTCTTCCACAAGCCGCCCCTGAAAGAATCATGACGAGGCTGCTCACAAACTTCACTACAAGTATCCTGATGCTCAGCATGTACTTGATGAGGTGGCGTTCGTTTTGATTGGCCATATCAAGACTTGCCATAAGCTGGGGAATTCCACTGCCTCGCGCACCGGGTGCAATTCTTACTACTATTTGCCAGGCCAGGACAAAAAGCATCGGCACCACTACCAGAGCCAGCTTGGGGTATTTGCCAAACCACCACTCCTGCCAGTCTTCTATCAGGTGAAACATTCGAGCATATGCTACAGCAATGCAACCAGTGATAAAAGCAGAAAACCAAACAATCATGCTTTTTATAAGCAGTAGTCTTGTACCATCATTCAAATAGGTCTTAAACAACCAATCTTTATAGCGGTGATATCTGCCCATCAAAAAATTCATGCCTTAAAGCTACAACAATGATCAAAACTAATGGGTATCGCGGGGACAACAACTGCCTCGGACTAAGAAAATTATACCACACTTTGCAAAAAACCTTGAAGTGCATTAAAAAATACTATTTTTGCACAAATTTTTAAAAATGAATCTTAAGGTATTTGTATATTTCTTATTGCTTGGAACCTTGTTCATAGCATGCAAAGACGAAGCAGCTGCCATCAAAGGCAAAGATCTTTCCAAGGAAATTATTGCGGTGAAAGATTTACCTAAACTGAATGCTTGCGATCTTATAAGCAAGGAATTTTTGGTCAAAAACATCAAAGCAGATGAGTTTTCATATTACAGCAGAACAGGCGCTGATACAGAGACTGCAAATGGTTGTTTTTTCCAGTGGACAAGTGCAACAAAACCAAATGCTGGAATGATGCTCCAAGTTATGAAGAATCCTTTTGAGGCGGAAACTCCGGTTTGGGCGACAGAATACATCAATGGTATGAAGCAAGGCAATGCCGGATCAGCTGAAGGTGTTGAGAACTTTAAAGCATTTACCGCAGCCGGGGATGATGGTGTTTATAACGAAAGATTGGGGCAATATTATTGGAGAATCGGCAACAATTATGTGTTTATGCTGGCCTTCAACCTGGATGAATCGGCCGAAGAAAAACTCGGATATGCAGAAAAAATTGCTAAAGAGAGTATGAAAAACTTCAACGCCAAATTGAGCGAAATGTCTAAGTAGAATCAGTAAATGATATAAAAAAAGGCATGTCTCCCTATGGATGCATGCCTTTTTAATTTTAGTCAACTTCGGGGAGATAATAACTATTTATGCAAGGCGATCTTTTTAAAGTATGGTCCCTTGTCTGTCACCAGCTTGATGAAGTAAATTCCGTTTGATTGTTGAGAAAGGTCCAATGTTATACTTTTTTGACTGACCAACTTTTCATGCGGTTGAATTGCGATCATCTGACCTGAAACATTATAGACTTCTACCATTTTTACCGCAGATGAGATGTTTTGAAGATCGATCACATAAGAGCCCGTTCCTGGGTTGGGATAAATGTTGATGTCAGGATTATTGACGAGTGTTGCATTTATAGCTGTTGTTTGCGATTTTAATACGAGAGCATTTACAGACAAGGCTTCGAGGGTAATGTTGATCGTGGAAGAAGGGCTGCTGATGGTATTTGTCTTCAGTGCATTGTCTGTATGTGACATGAAGGTTTCTCCGGAAGGCAGTTTAGAAAGGGAGTAAAGGTTTGAAGTAGTGGTGGGCACAAAACCTTCCAAAGTCAGACTGATGTTTTTGGACGCATTGAGATCGCGATTCACGAAAAATATGACCATAGAGTCTTCAGATGCATTGATGGTAGGATAGGCAGAAACCAGCTGTTGATCACCTCCATTTATTGTCAGGAAATTTTCCAGGCCATATCTACTGAAAAGATGTACGGTTTCCCACATGCCCGGGCTCCAGCTCCATGGAGTAAAAACCTCAACCTTGTTTTTCATAAATTCTCCCAGCATCGACGCATAAAATAAAGCCTGCACGTCTGCATTGGAGGTGTTGATGCCGTATTCGGTCATGCCCAGACCGACACCATGATTCACACCTTTATACTTGGTAAGCCACTCCCTGCACCGCTCGAAAATGTATTCTTTGGTGATGCTGTTGTTCCAGCCACCTTCCACAGTTTTCACCCCATTGGCTTCCGGATAATCGTAGCTTTTATCAAAAAATACGCGTGGAAATTGCAACAACTGTAACGGATCACTGCTCGAAGGATAGTAGTGGATGTCCAGCACATCCAGCAATTTTATACCTGAAGCAGCCTCTTCTTCTGCGATCCTGAGGATAAAGTATTCCAGCCATGGATATTTTTTGCCTTTCCAGACGATTTCTTCATTGCCATAACGGTACCATTGCCATTCATTGGCAGGTACCGGTCCCAGTAATTTGATGTCAGGAAATTTAGCCCTTGCTGCTTTGGCGACTTTGAAATACCGCTGCATAAATTCTTCGGCGGGTATCTGGCTTTTCATCACATCATCGTGTGTGCCCTGCCAAATCTCGGGCTCATTGTCCATGCTCCAAAACTGATAAAATTGAGGATCGTACGAGAGGCCATTTTCTCCAAACCAGTGATCAAGAATCGCCACGGTAGAATCTGCGGGCCAATCTTTGAGATACAAAGCAGGATTTCCCTCTGTCAGTGCTTTCCCAGCCCCATTTGGATTGACGACTCCACCACCGGCAAGATTTTGATGGACGCCCTGCCACCATTGGGAACGGTTATAGCCCCAGTCATTGAAGTTGTTTTGAGTATTTGCCGCCACTTTACCCAAAAGCTGGAAAGACCACATGCCTTGCACACCAGGAAGCTGATCACGCAGATTGGCAGCTGCAGCATCCCAGTCATTGACATAGACATTGTTGTACCAGTCGGGATGACTCGATATTTTATTCCGCCAATTGTATTTTGTGCTGTTGTTGCCACCGCCTTGTCTTACTATTTTCAGACCGGCCTCCCGTGCCCTTATGACTTCTTCGTCGCCCCCATTGTTGAGATAAGTGCTGGGTAAGACATTATTTTTCCCAAACAAGTAAGGTGAGATGAGGTGCTTTGGCCCATTAGCATTGATGGAAATTTGAATGTCCTGGCCGCGGGCAACGAGTGGCAGCAGCACCACGACCGCAAATAGTGTATAAGTTTTCATGCCGGTTTTAATGATTTGAATATTTCCGTTTGATATCACTTAAAGTTTGGTCCAAGGTACACCATATTCATAAGGGCGGACGGGTGTAAAACATTCAAATGGGAAGGGTTTTGGTGTTTTTGGCTACCTCAAGAGTAATAAATGCAAAGTACAAAGACGATGCAATCCTCAACAACCAAAAGACGTTAGACTTCTATAAACCATTTAAGATCAGGGTTGGTTTAAAGTGATTTTTAAAAACCAAATTAATGCTGATCAACCCTCGTTCGACTGAATCTATGAGTACATATCGACAGCACAATAAACCAAATTCTCAATGAAATATCTCCTAGGTTTTTGCACAATTTTTCTTCTCTCCTGTTACGAAGAGTTCTCTTATTTTGAGCCAGACTGGGACAAAAAAGACGCGAAAATCATGTTGAATGGTGAAGAACTTACGGTTTCTGTGAGAAGTGTTACTTACAAAGACAATCCTCTATATAGTGCAAGTATTATCCTAAATAAAGATGGATTGAGATATGATGTACGAATTCAGCAAATTGTGAAAGCACCTAAAAATACATCAATGCCCCTAAGTGATTACGGGGAGGTTAATTTTTGCAAAAAAAATTGTGTTACCATATACGGTATATTTGAGGAACATGATGTTGCACCAAGCGCAACCTATATGTTGGATTCCACTAGGAATGACCATTTTGTAATCCTGGAAGATGCAAACAAGAAGGAAATTTCAATTTCATTCAAGATGAAATTATTAAGAACAGAGGGTGGAAATCCCGACTTCAGACATTTGGGTCTTGATAGTATCGATTTGGATGGAAAAATTTTGGACATACCCCTGAGAAGATTTGAATAAACATGAAAAAGGGGATTAAATATTTCCATTTAAATATGTCTTAGTTGATCCGACAACCAAAATTTCGAGATAACATCTAAAGTTTTAGGCATGAATAAGTTTTTTATATTCTTAACTATTGTGTGTTTAAGTTCATCCTGTTACAAAGAATATGATCCTGAGGAAAGGGATTGGCATAAGGAAGATGCCATTATATCCATAAATGGTCATCCAATTCCATGTACTATATCCTGTATATTAAAAGAAGATTCATATATTATTTATTATGATATGTATATTGATCTTTTAAAATATCATGGCATAATCTCGAATCTGCCTAAATCAAGGCAGGAAAAAAGAGGTAATTTCAACTTCGATGGTTCGGATGGAAGGTGTGCTGAAAACTGCACTCTTATTTATGGAATGTTCGACCAATCGGATATAGCCAGTACCCATTATTACTTAGATACCAACGATAAAAGTCAATTTTTTATTCTGGAAGATATCAGTAAAAGGAAAATATCTATTTCACTAAGAATGGCATTAATCAGAGACCATGATACAAATGATATCACTAAAGATCTAGGACTATCTAGACTTGTATTAGAAGGAGAAGTCTTGGATATACCGGTGCGCCGTTTTAAATAGTCGAAAGAGATTGAAGCATCCTATGGTCCAACAGGATAATTGCTAATTTTGATACTAGGCTAGTCAAAGCGTGAAATTGAGTGATCCTTACAAACGATTTAGGGATCACTCAATTTAACAACTCACAATTATTTTATAATTTGCAAAATAGAAGCGTAAAAGGTCTCATCCGAAAGGCAATAAATGCGAAGTACATCAACAATATATCAATTGGATACCCTGTCTATAAATGAGCTCAAGTTTACAGACACAAGGTGGCGAACTTTAAAATTTAATATTGATACGCATTTCAAAAAAAAGTCTGACATAGACCATACGGGAACCTATGTTCCTGGTGCCCGGGAATACAAAATCAGCAATATTTCTGAAATCAGATGCCCCTTGAGGCGTCAATCTTAAAGATTAAAAAAGGGGATTGGTCACTTCGATCAATCCCCTTTTTAATGTGTGCCATGCATGTCTATAACCTAAGAGATGAAAGTCCTCAATGATCCAGCCAACGGGTCATGCAAGAGTGTCCGCTAGATATTTGCATGCTTGAATCAAATTCATCTTTCTTGGAATAATGTTAAAGTTTTATAGGCCTATTGACAGCAAGAGAAATATTTATATATATTGGGTATCATTATAGCATCAGAATAATATCTGTCATATTTTCTCTTGAAATTTTACCCAAAAAATCAGGGCCCTGTGGTGAAATATTGAAAACACTTATGAAAGATATTCGGCTGTTGCTCAATCCTTTTTATAACATTTTTAAATCAAAAGAAAATGAGCAAGAAATTTTTAAACACAACACAACACAACACAACACAACACAACACAACACAACTATTTTATTAATTTTCTTTTTGTTTTTGGCTCAAGTTTTGGTCGCTCAAATTGAAGTGATTCCAGAATCAGAGCTTGGAGCTAAGGACAAGGAGAAAATCTCTAAAATGAAAAAGGAACCCTGGGTCGCTGAATATTCTGTAGTAAAGTTCAAAAAGGGATTTGAGGAATTAGGGGAAAATTTTGATTTCTTTTTACCCACAAAAAAGAAGGCTGAAAAAGTAAGAAGAATTGAGATTGACAGCCCTCTAACAAAAAACCATTTCAAAGGCAAATTTGAGAGATTAGGGGATGGGACAGTTTTAGAACTCATGAATGATGGCTATGGTGTTTTTGGATATGCAATGGAAAATCAGTATTATTATGAAATTCATGCATTGGATGAGGAAAAAAGTATTATATTAAGATATGATCAAATGAAGTTTTCAAATCCTTTTTGTGCGGCAAATTTTGAAAAAAGAGGAAGAAACTCAAATCGAATAGAAACCAAGCGAAGTGGCCCGAATACAAACAATTGCAGAATAAAGGTTTTAATGCTGTATTCTCAAAGCTCATTAAATAATTATTCTAATATTTTTTCTATAATGTACAATTCAATTGCGCAAACAAATACTTCGTTCTCGAACAGCGGAATTGGGGGTAGAATTTTTGTTACACCCTTAATTCTCCTAAATGAAAGTTTATTAAACACACCGCTTACACACAGCAATTTTGAAACAGATACGGATATATTAAATTCTGATCCATATATTTCTAGTTTACGGACAGCGCATAAGGCAGATGTGGTTATGTTGTTTGATGATAATATGGAGTCTATGTATGCAGGCAACGTTGGAGATGTATTTAATCCGTCGAAACCATGCGGTATTATTCATCCATCAAGAGGGGTTGCCACTTTTACACATGAACTTGGCCATATCTTAAACGGACGGCATGATGATGATAATACGGGACTTCCAGGAAGAGGACATCATTGGCCTGGCCCTTTTAATGAGAATAATGGAACCATCATGGATATAAATTCTCATTTTAGGAAACTTCACTTTTCTAACCCAAGTATTTTATTTGATGGTGTTCCAACAGGGACAGTAGACAGAGATAATTCTTACAATGTAAATTCGAGTTTTTGTAGCGTTAGCGAATGGAAAAACTCTTATGATTTAAAAATTGCAGCTCCATTCACAGGAACACCTGGGACCTACACAACTGTAACAGCATCCATTGAAGTTGATCAATATCCGTGTACCCTAAATTGGTATGCAGAGCCTTATCCTTATGGAACAACAATTAAAAAATCAGAAACAATAAGTACTTCAAATCCCAGTGGTGTTTATTCATTCACGTTTCCTAGCATCCCACCAAATTCATATTATTATGTTATTGGCAAGCTCATTCCTTCAATTCCCGGGCAGGTAGGAGTGAATACTACGGCTTCAATATACTACTCTGGCTCTTATTATTTGACATTACAAAATATAGATGCAAAGATTGATGATGATATTATCTTATATCCCAACCCAACTGAAGGATCAAATGTTAGCATAAAATTAAATAAGACGGCAATTGGTAATGGAATTCTATATCTCTTTGATAATGAAGGAAATTTAAAACAAAAAATAGAATATTTCGAAAACAATGGAAATATTAATGTCGCAAATTTACCGAAAGGCAAATATGTCTTAGTTGATCCGACAACCAAAATTTCGAGAGAACTTATAAAGTTTTAGGCATGTATAAGTTTTTTATATTCTTAACTATTGTGTGTTTAAGTTCATCCTGTTACAAAGAATATGATCCTGAGGAAAGGGATTGGTTTAAGAAAGATGCCATGATATCCATAAATGGTCAACCAATTTCATCTACTATTTCCAGTATATTAAATGAAGATTCATATATCATTTATTATGATATGTATATTGATCGTTTAAAATATCATGGCATAATCTCGAATCTGTCTAAATCAATGCAGGAAAAAAGAGGTAATTTCAACTTCGATGGTTCGGATGGAAGGTGTGCTGAAAACTGCACTGTTATTTATGGAATGTTCGACCAATCGGATATTGTCAGTACCCATTATTACTTAGATACAATGGATAAAAGTCAATTTTTTATTCTCGAAGATATCAGTAAAAGGAAAATATCTATTTCACTAAGAATGGTATTAATCAGAGACCATGATAAAAATGATATCACTAAAGATCTAGGACTATCCAGACTTGTATTAGAAGGAGAAGTCTTGGATATACCGGTGCGCCGTTTTAAATAGTGGAGAGAGATTGAAACATCCTATGGTCCAGTAGGATAATTGTTAATTTTGATACTAGGCTTGTCAAAGCGTAAAATTGAGTGATCCTTACAAATGATTTAGGGATCACTCAATTAACAACGCAGAATTGTATTTAATTTGCAAAATAGAAGCGTAAATGGTCTCATCCGAAAGGTAATAAGTGCGAAGTACTTCAACAATATATCAATTGGATACCCTGTCTATAAATGAGCTCAAGTTTACAGACACAAGTTGGCGAACTTTAAAATTTAATATTGATGCGCACTTCAAAAAAAAGTCTGACATTGACCATACCGGAACCTATGTTCCTGGTGCCCGGGAATACAAAATCAGCAATATTTCTGAAATCAGATGCCCCTTGAGGCGTCAATCATAAAAATTAAAAAGGGGATTAGTCAAACTGACTAATCCCCTTTTGTATAAATTTCTAATTCATTATCAGTTCATATAAGCTTCTACCGGCGGACAAGTACAAACCAGGTTTCTGTCTCCCTGAGCATTGTCTACCCTCCTTACAGTCGGCCAGTACTTGAGGCCTTCTCTCAGATAGGGGAGTGGATATACCGCCTTTTCCCTGGAGTAGGTGTAAGGCCATTCATCAGACGTAGCCATAAATGCAGTATGTGGCGCATTGGACAGTGTGTTGGACGCTGCATCCATGGTGCCGGAAGCTATCTCATCGATTTCTTTCCTGATCTGGAGCATGGCGTCACAGAATCGATCCAATTCGTCTTTGGCTTCGCTCTCTGTTGGTTCTATCATGATCGTGCCGGCAACAGGGAAGGATAAGGTCGGTGCGTGGAAGCCGTAATCGATCAGTCGTTTGGCGACGTCTTCGGCACTTGCGACAGCTTTAAACGGCCTCAAGTCGATGATGAGCTCGTGTGCTGCTCTTCCCTGGACTCCGGTATACAACACCGCGTATTCTTTTTCCAGTCTGGCTTTGATGTAATTGGCGTTGAGAATGGCAAATTTGGTGGCATTGGTCAGACCATCTCCTCCAAGCATCCTGATGTAGGCATATGAAATAAGCAAAATCGACGCACTGCCAAACGGTGCCGAAGAAACAGCATGTATGGGTTTGGATCCTCCTGTTTTACTGAAAACATGGCCCGGCAAGTAAGGTGCCAGCTTGTCGTTGACACAAATCGGTCCCATACCCGGTCCTCCACCTCCGTGAGGAATGGCAAAGGTTTTGTGCAGGTTGAGGTGGCATACGTCAGCGCCAATCAGTCCGGGGCTGGTCAAGCCTACCTGAGCATTCATATTTGCACCATCCATATAGACCAGACCTCCATTGTCGTGAATGAGTTGGCAAATGTTGCGGATACCTGTCTCAAAGACACCGTGTGTACTTGGATATGTGACCATAAGACAGGCCAGCCGGTCTTTGTTGGCTTCCACCTTACTTGCCAGATCGTCGACATCGATATTGCCTTTGTCATCACAAGCCACCACCTCAACGACCATGCCGGCCATCACAGCACTTGCAGGATTGGTGCCATGGGCAGAAGATGGGATGAGTGCAATGTTTCTGTGGTCGTCTCCCCTGTCGAGGTGGTACGCCCTGATCGTCAGCAATCCTGCATATTCACCCTGTGCTCCAGAATTGGGCTGCAATGAGCAAGCAGTAAAACCGGTACACTCACAGAGATAAGCAGAAAGTTCTTCAAAGATCTGATGGTATCCTGCTGCCTGAGCTTTTGGTGCCAGTGGGTGGATATCAGAAAAGTGAGACCAGCTCAATGGCATCAGCTCTGTGGCTGCATTGAGCTTCATGGTACAAGATCCCAGAGGGATCATAGAATGCGTCAATGATATGTCTTTGTTCTCCAACCTCTTGATATAACGCATCATTTCTGTTTCACTCCTGTTTTGTGTGAAGACAGGGTGTGTGAGGTATGGTGTCGTTCTTGACAATGATGCAGGGATGGTATTTTTTCTTACAAAAACTGCGTTGTTGCCGGTGATTTTCTCAAAGATGGCGACAATGGCGATGATGTCTTCTTTGGTAATGTCTTCGCCTACTGCAATTCTGATGGTATTTTCATCATAATAGAAATTGTATGAAGCAGCTTCGGCTTCTTTACGAACTTTCCCGATCAAAGCTTCGTCAGCGGCAATACTTACGGTATCAAAACAAGACTTATTCATCAGCGTCAGTCCCACAGATTCCAGGGCCTGGCTCAGATCCGATGCCAGTTGATTGATGTTGGCGGCGATGGCTTTCAGGCCATCAGGGCCGTGGTATACGGTGTACATGGCCGCCATATTGGCCAATAAAGCTTGTGCAGTACAAATATTGGAAGTTGCTTTCTCCCTTCTGATGTGCTGCTCTCTGGTTTGGAGGGCCATACGAAGGGCAGGTTTTCCGTCGACATCAACAGAAACGCCAATGATTCTTCCCGGGATCAGTCTTTTATGTTCTTCTGTGGTGGCAAAGTAGGCAGCGTGTGGTCCGCCATATCCGAGCGGAATGCCGAATCGCTGTGTATTTCCGACCACGATATCGGCGCCCCATTCGCCGGGAGGTTTGAGGAGTGCAAGAGACATGATGTCTGCAGCCACACAAATCATAACATCGGCGGCTTTGCACTGATCGACAAGGTTAGAATAGTCGTGGATTTCACCCAAGCCATCCGGATATTGGAGCAGCACTCCAAATACATCATTGTTGATGTCAAAACTTTGCCAGTCTCCCACGACTACATGGAGGCCAAGGGGTAGTGCCCTTGTCCTCAGAACCTCGACAGTCTGTGGTAGTACATATTGGTCCACGAGGAAGGTGGTCGCTTTATCGTTTTTTGCCCTTTTGTTTTTGATGCCTTCCATCATGGTCATGGCCTCAGCAGCAGCGGTACCTTCGTCCAAAAGCGAAGCATTGGCGATCGGCAGGCCGGTCAGATCGGAAACCATGGTCTGGAAGTTGAGCAGTGACTCGAGTCTGCCCTGAGAAATTTCCGCCTGGTATGGTGTATATTGGGTATACCATCCTGGGTTCTGGAAAATATTTCTGGCGATGACGGACGGAGTCACGGTGCCGTGGTATCCCATACCGATGAGGTTTTTAGATACCTTATTCTTCAGAGATATTTTTTTGAGGTGAGCGAGCATCTCTGCTTCTGTAAGCGCCTCGGGAAGATGTAGGCTTTGCTGCATTCTTATGGGAGCAGGAACAGTCTGATCTATAAGTTCGTCGAGCGAGGAGACGCCGATAGCATCCAGCATAGATCGGGTCTCATTTTCAGAGGGTCCGATGTGCCGGTTCTCAAAAGAAAATGTGTTTGTGTTCATTTGGTCAGGTTTGTAAAAATTGTCTAGGTTTCGGCTGCAAAATTACTTTTTTAGACACATTGGCCCGTCATGAAGATTGGTCTTTTTTGAAGAGATTTGTGCAAAAAGAATACAAACCGTGAAAGGTGGTGCAGGGTTTTGAAAAGTGGGGAAATAATTGGAAAAAAAGCATTTCGCCAAGCACATTGTTAAATGATGATAAATGTTGATTTATAATCATATCATTATGAATCTATAGTGTATATAAATTTTAACATTCTTTGAAAATCATTTCATTATAAAATAAATGAAGTCAATAATTTCAAAAGAATTATATTTGCGCAGTTTTTCAAAAAATATAACGTATAGAAGATGCAAGGAAAGGGATTGGTAAAAGTAATTTTAGGGTTACTTCTCTTAGTGTGTTTGTTCCAGCTTTTTTATTTTATACCTACCAGCAGAGTTGAGCGCGCAGCCGACAGTTATGCACAGGATATAAGCGCAGGTCTCACAGGACCTGAAAAGTCAGTAGCAGAAAAAGCAGCCAGAGCAAAGTATCTGGATTCAATGTCAAGCGAGACGATTTTTAGCTTGCCATTGATCGCTAAGTATACTTACAACGATTTGAAGAGCCAGCAATTGGCACTTGGACTCGACCTTAAGGGTGGAATGAGTTCTGTTTTGGAAGTAGATCTACAGGAATTATTGGTAGTTCTTGCTGGAAGAAATGCAAAGGATGTGGATTTTGTAGCGGCCCTTGATGCTGCTAAAAAGGCACAGTTGACAGAACAAAGCGACTTCGTTTCCTTGTTTGTGAGAGAATTCAGGAGGATAGCTCCCAACAGGAAGTTGGCTTCTATCTACCAGCAAAGTGAGTCTTTGGAAGACATCAACCTGGATACTTCCGACGGAGAAGTAGAAAGAAAGCTGAGAGAAAAAGCTGACCAGACCGTAGACCTTACCTTCAAAATGTTGAAAGAAAGGATCGACAGACTTGGTGTTGTACAACCGAATGTGACTCTGGACGAAAACAGAGACATCATCCTCGTGGAAATGCCGGGTATCGATAACCCTGAAAGAGCAAGACAATATCTCCAGGCAAGTGCTAAGCTTGAATTCTGGGAGACATTCAGATATACTGATGCTGGTATTTTATCTTCACTTCAGGAAGCTGATGCCAGATTGAAAGCCCAGACAAGTGGTGACACTTCTGCCGTGGTTGACTCTGTAACCCTCAGTGCAGCAGGTCCTCTGTTGTCGCAATTACAACTCAATGGCCAGAATGGAGTTTTTTACGGTCCAACAGTAGTCGGAGCCGCTGAAAAAAATAAGAGAGAAGCTATTTCTGCTTTGCTTGCAAAACCAGAACTTGCCAACCTATTCCCTAAAAATGTAAGATTTTTGTGGGGATACAAGCCTTATCAGGATCCTACTACAGGTGAGTTTACGAATCTATATGAGCTGTATGCCATCAAGACTCAGCAAAATACCAACAATGCACCTTTAGATGGAGATGTAGTAACCAGCGCTTCTCAGTCTCAGGACCAGATCACTGGTGAGCCTCAGGTAACCCTAAGCATGAATGCTGTAGGTGCCAAAAAATGGGCTGAGCTAACGGGTAAGGCATACAATGGTAATGCTGAAGGTAATAGAAGAGAAATTGCTATTGTTCTGGACGATCAGGTGGTAACTGCTCCTAGTGTAAACAACGGAGCCATCACAGGTGGATCTTCTGTAATTTCCGGAAGCTTTAATATTCAGGAAGCAGTTGACCTTGCAAACATCCTTGAAGTTGGTAAGTTGCCTGCAAAAACAAAAATCATCCAGGATGCAACTGTAGGGCCTTCATTGGGTAAACAGAACATCCAGAAATCAACCATGTCGTTGATTTTAGGATTTTTATTGGTCCTTGCTTTCATGATTTTCTATTACGCAAAAGGAGGAGTAGTTTCTGTATTGGCGCTATTCCTGAACATTATATTGATTTTCGGCGCATTGTCCAGTTTTGGTACAGTATTGACCTTACCGGGTATCGCGGGTATCGTTCTTACCATAGGTATGGCCGTTGACGCCAACGTTATCATCTTTGAGAGGATCAGGGAAGAACTGCGGGATGGGAAATCCATGCTGGCGTCTATTGCTGATGGTTTCAAGAGTTCTTACAGCGCCATCATTGACGCCAACGTTACAACCATTCTTACTGCAATAGTATTGGCATACTTCGGTTTGGGTCCGATCAAAGGCTTTGCAGTTGTATTGATCGTTGGTGTTATATCTTCATTGTTTACTGCCGTTGTTGTGGGTAAAATGATGATAGACGGTTATGTAAAAGATGGCGAGAGAAGCATGTCTTTCTGGACGGGTATGACAAAAAATACCCTTTCAAACCTCAATGTAGATTGGGTAGGTAAGAGAAAAATTGCCTATATGATCTCTGGAACTATGTTGGCGATAAGTCTTGTGTCTATTTTCACAAGAGGCTTCGAACTCGGCGTTGACTTTTCAGGAGGATATTCGTACAATATTCAATTCGAAGAAGGGGACAATATGACCTCTGAGAAATTGAGACAAGGACTCAAAGATGTACTAGGTGGTACTCCTGTTGTTAAGCAGGTTGATGCCGACAACACTTTCAACATCATCACTTCTTACAACATTGACGACTTGTCTAATGAAGCTGATCAAAAAGTAACTTCTACTTTGTTTGAAGGTTTGAAAGGAATCACTACATCTAACTATACTTTAGAATCTTTCAAGAACAACGCCGGCAATTCCGAATCAGGTGCCAGAATCATGAGTTTCTCCAAAGTTGGACCGACCATTGCGGATGATATTAAGAAGAGTTCTTTCTACGCAGGTATTTTTGCTTTGGTATTGATCTTCCTTTACATATTCATCAGGTTCAGTAAGTGGCAGTATTCAGCCGGTGCGATCATAGCCTTGTTCCACGACTCTATTATAGTATTAGGTATATTCTCACTTTTGAAAGGTATTGCAGGTTTCTCACTTGAGGTAGACCAGGCTTTCATTGCAGCTATACTTACTGTGATAGGTTATTCGATCAACGATACGGTGATTGTATTTGACAGGATCAGAGAGTTCTTTGGTATGTATCCAGGAAAGTCAAAAGATGAGGTCATCAATACGGCCATCAATCAGACTTTTACAAGAACAACCATTACTTCTATGACAACCTTGTTTGTGGTATTGGTGCTCTTTATCTTTGGTGGATCAAGCATCAAGGGATTTGCATTCGCCATCTCTATTGGTATCATTGTAGGTACATACTCATCAATCTTTGTGGCTACACCGATTGTTAGAGACCTCACAGACGACATCAGTATCAAAAAAAGAGTTTCTACAGGTAAACCGGCTAATGTTGCCGGATAATCCGGGGATCAAATAAAAACAATTTGAAAAGACCTTCGTTTGAATATAAGCGAAGGTCTTTTTATTTTGTACCATTGAATCATTTATGAATTTCAGACCAGGCATATTCTTTATTTTATTGGTTACAATCTTGGTAGCCTGTAAGACCGGCTATCAAATCAAAACCGGTCAAAATGCATTTGATCTAAAACAATATGCACTGGCAGCTGATATGCTGGAAGAGGAGTTTGTAAGTGCTGCGGAACAATCTACAAAGGCAAATAAAGCCTATCTGTTGGGGCAAACATATGAGTTTCTTCTTTTGCCCAAAAAAAGCCAGGAATGGTATGAAAAGGCTGATCAGTTGGGCTATGGGGTAAGGGCAAAACTCGCATATGCATACGCTCTTAAAAGCAGCGGCGAATACCGCAAGGCACTTGCCTACTTCAATGAATTGGTCAAAATCAATACCCTTCAGCAGGAAGCCTCTAAAGAAATCAGGAATATCGAAGGCATCCTGGCGGAAGCTAAACCTGATGGCTATTACTATAAGATCAACAAATTTTCTGACGGGAATTCGGGGTCTTCTTATGCTCCTGCGCTATACAATGAGGATTTTCTCGTTTTTACTTCAGATAGAGATGACGCATCCGGTTCGCAAATTTATGGCTGGACCAACCGCAAGTTTTCTGACTTGTTTATTTCACCAAAACAAGGGATGAAGGCAGGACCTTTTGATCCGGGATTCAACACAGAATTCAATGACGGAGTAGTTTGTTTCAATCGGTACTACAATGAAATATTTTTCACAAGGTGCAACAGCGACCAGTCGAATAAAGACCAGTATTGCCATATTTACAGGTCTGTAAGGTCAGAAGATGGCAGCTGGTCCACAGCAGAAAAACTTCAGTTCCAAAAAGAAGGTGTAAATTATGGGCAGCCTGCTTTAGTGGAGGGAGATAGCGTACTGATCTTTTCATCCTTGAGCGAGGGTGGGCAAAATGGCTATGATTTGTGGTATGCCGACAGGTTTGAAGGAGAATGGTCTGAAGCCTTTCCAATGCCTGAAGTCATCAATACACAGGGCAATGAATACTTTCCTACTTCTGATGGAGACACACTTTATTTTTCTTCTGACTTTCATCCTGGCTTGGGAGGACTTGACATTTTTAAAACCTATCTGAGTGACGGTAAATGGTCCAGACCGGAGCGGCTTCCTTCGCCAATCAATAGCCCGGCAGATGATTACAGTTATATACTGGATCCAAAAGGTAAAACAGGAAGAACACTTTCCAAAGGATATTTTGCTTCAAACCGTGGAAATTTAGGATTGGATGAGATTTATGGTTTTGAAAAAGTAAGCTTTGACGAAGTTAAAGAAGAGCCAAAGGATACAGCTGAAGTAGTTGTAGTACCACCTGTGGTCACTCAGCCTGAAACTCCAGGAGAAGAGGTATATGATTATGACATCTATGTTGCTGGAAAAGTGTATGAAAAATTGGATTCCAGGACTTCAACTGGCCGTCCTAAAGCGCTACCTGGAACTGATGTAGGTCAGAAGTCAGAAAGCGAAGCATCCATATCCTATAAAACAGACCGCAACGGCTTTTTTATCAAGCAGCTTGAAGGTGGTAAATCTTATGAATTTATTGCCCGCAGAGATTCCTTTATCTCCAACTCAGTTATAATTTCTACCAAAGGATTGAAAAAACCAGAACCGGGAGGAGTCATTACCATCAATATCGAAATACCTCTGGAGCGCATAGTGTACGGTAAGGAGTACGTTTTGGACAACATTTATTACGATGTAGATAAATACGATATCAGGAACGATGCAAAGCCGACACTGGACGAACTTGCAAAAGTATTAAAACTCAATCCTGACTTAAAAATTGAGTTGGGATCACACACCGACTGCAGAGCTGAGGATGATTATAACCTGGACCTGTCTCAAAAGAGAGCGCAATCAGCCGTCGATTATTTGTCTTCAAAAGGCATAGATTCATCTAGACTTATAGCCAAAGGTTATGGGGAAACACAGCTTGCTGACAACTGTGAATGCTCTTCATGTACCGAGTCCCAACACCAGAAGAACCGAAGGACCTCTTTCAAAATAATGTAGGAATTTTTTTACCAAGGTAAATGCAAAGCACGCCTGCCAGCACTGAAACTGCCACGTAAGTCACTGCAATGGCCCAATCATCTTTTTTAATAAGTTG
The DNA here is from genome assembly GCA_020436935.1 of Saprospiraceae bacterium. Lineage (GTDB taxonomy): Bacteria > Bacteroidota > Bacteroidia > Chitinophagales > Saprospiraceae > JADKBO01. The sequence continues at coordinate 70,795 of JAGQWX010000015.1, read as the reverse complement.
GACCAGCTCAAGGCTAAAAGTTGAAAAAGTGCTGAACCCGCCACAGAAACCCACAGCAAGTGTATACTTGTAGCTGTCAGAGAGCCCCTTTTCATCATCAAAAAAAATTAAAACGCCCAATATCAGACAAGCGAGCAGGTTGGCCCATAGAGTCGGCCAGGGAAATTTTGATACCTCAGCCTGGTGGAGCAAATAATATCGGGAGATCACAAATCTTGCGACGCTGCCTAGGCCTCCGCCAATCATTATCCAAAGGAATACCAGGCCGTTCATTGACCTATAGTCTTTCTGCGTGAAAGCCTGCTCAGTCCGAAGCTCAAAAGTATGGCGATGGTCAATAACAGCAAAATGAGGTTGAAATTGCCTAAATTTTGGAGCTTGAAGGCAAGAAAAATAAACAGAATGTTGAAGACTATCAATACAGATGTAGCCTGCATGTGACTCAGTCCGGTATCAAGCAGCAAGTGGTGGATGTGCGTTCTGTCTGCATGAAAAGGTGACTTCCCTTTTAAAATCCGCAGAGTAAAGACCCGTAAGGTATCAAAAAGTGGAAGGATCAATATGGCAACAGCAAAAGATGGTGCTGCTTTAAAGTAGTAAGCTGAGTCGGGAAGGGTACGGTGCAATTCTATAAAAAGAATGGCCAAAATGCTGCAGACCATTCCCAGCAGCAACGAACCCGTATCTCCCATGAATATTTTTGCAGGGGTGATATTGTACCTCAGGAAGGCAAAGGTGGAGCCAATCAAAGAAAAGGCTATAATGGCGATCTCCAGCCGCTCAATGTTGTAAAACCAAATACCCAGGATCAAAGAGATGAGTATTCCTATACTGGCAGAAAGACCATTGATGCCATCTATAAGATTGAAAGCATTGATGATCACAATAATCGTAAAGACCGAGAGAATGATACTTGCAAGACCTGGAATATTGTAAATGCCAAATATGCCATAAAAGCTGGTGAGTTTGATATTGGCTTTGAATACCAGAATGATTGCAGCCAGAAGCTCACCCAAAAACTTCCTGGTCGGAGATATGGGATCGAGGTCGTCCTTTACTCCGATGAGGAAGATGATGATGAATGCGCATAAAATGTATTGTAAGTCACCAAAATAATTGAATGGTGTCCACATAATAATCGAAAACAACATACCTGCAAAAATGGCTATGCCACCCAATGAAGGAGTTGATACCACATGACTCCTGCGCTCACCTGGTTCGTCGACAAGGTTTTTCTTTCTGGCTATATGAATGATTGAAGGAATAGCCACAAAGGTCAGTGCAAAAGAAGTGATAAAGGCTAGAATGATTTCGTACATGTTAAACTTGGTTTGGCACTGCTTTTTTATTTATGCTGGAGTGCCATGTATTATGTGATTGCTAAGATAAAGGCTCCTTTGAATATGCAAAAACGGCAATGATGATAAATTATTTCTGAATGAAAGAATCCATGTTTCCTATTAGTCTCGTAAATGTGGGAAATAAAAATTAGTAAACAATAAAATTTTAGTCATGAAAAAATTAATAGTAATCATTTGTGCATTGTTTGTATCCACATTCACTTTTGCTCAAAAAGAAAAGACCGTTGAAGTTGGCGGTGCTCCAATGTATCCCTCAAAAAATATTGTACAAAATGCAGTCAATTCTGAAGATCACACCACTTTGGTAGCGGCTGTCCAGGCTGCTGGTTTGGTATCTACTTTGGAATCACAAGGACCATTTACAGTTTTTGCACCCACCAACGGAGCATTTGACAAATTGCCTGAAGGTACAGTTGCAACTCTTGTAAAACCTGAAAACAAGGCTACACTTACAAAAATCCTCACTTACCACGTTGTTGCAGGAAACTATGATTCAAAGGCCATCAAAATGGCAATTGATAAAGGCAATGGAACGGCAAGCTTCACTACAGTAGAGGGTGACAAGCTGATGGCCAAAATGGAAGGTAAGAAGTTGGTCCTGATCGATGAGAAAGGTGGAAAATCTTACGTTACCATCAAGGATGTGTACCAAAGTAATGGTGTGATCCATGTCATTGACACAGTTGTAATGCCTAACTAGGCTAAAAAGAAAGTATCCAAAATAGTTGAGTCGATTCAACGTGGGGGGGTAGTGTGAAAACTATCCCCTTTTTGTTTTACAAAACCTGCTAATCCTCTATTCAAGGCTTTCTGAAAGATACCAGGCAAACTTTTTAGCCAAAGGGAATAGATAATCATGAAATTCGGACTTTTTCTATAGTTGTCATGGTAAAATGGTCCAAAGAAAAATGCACCCAAAGATTCTAAAGCATAGTGCACGATGAAGAGAATATGAGTTAAATCGTCACATTTAACCATATACTTGGTTACAAATCAGAATATTGTGCAGCCCATTCCATGATTGTTAGCTTAAAATTTATAATTTTGTGCCCCTAAATTGAGGCAAACACCGGATGAGTGTACTTTTAGCAGAAATAGATAAAAACAGATTGCCAAAACACATTGCCATCATCATGGACGGCAATGGTCGCTGGGCCAAGTCTCAGGGTATGCCCAGGGTATTTGGCCATAAGACAGGTGTGACTTCTGTGAGAGAAATCACAGAAGCTGCTGCTCAACTGGGTGTAGAATTTTTGACTTTGTATGCTTTTTCAACAGAAAACTGGAACAGGCCACCAGCAGAAGTCACCGCACTTATGACGCTTTTGGTAGAAACCATCAAGCGGGAGATTAATACCCTCAATAGCAATAACATAAGACTCAAAACCATAGGTGACCTCAGCCAGCTTCCCGAAAGGAGCCGAAAAGCACTCGAAGACGGAATTGAAAAAACCAAAAACAATTCCCGAATGACCTTGGTACTTGCGCTAAACTACAGCTCAAGGTGGGAAATTGTCAGGGCAAGTAGACTCATTGCAAAAAAAGTTGAAGCTGGTGAACTCAAGGCAGATCAAATTGATGAGGATGTATTCAAAGCCCATTTGGCTACTTATGACATACCTGACCCTGAACTACTCATACGCACCAGTGGAGAATTGAGGATCTCCAATTATCTATTATGGCAGATTGCCTATGCTGAGCTTTATTTTACTGATGTATTCTGGCCTGATTTCAGGGCGGATCATTTGTATAAAGCCATCCTGGATTACCAAAATCGGGAAAGAAGATTTGGTAAGATCAGCGAACAATTGGTTAACCCATAATTCATAAAGTTAAGTTAAAGAAATTGAGCAGCAATTATATATACCGCACATCATTCGTATTGAGTGAGACGAAAAAAGTGAATGTTAAACCACATTCAAAAAAACAATTTTTAAAAATGCATATCTCCTTAAGGATACCTTTGGTTGTAAGCTTGCTTGTTTGGGTAGTATCACTGAATGCTCAGTTTTCCAATACCAACATTTACGACTATGAAAACAGACAAACCTATGAAATCGGGGGTGTCAACATCGAAGGGGCGGTCACCCGTGACAAGAATGTTATCAAATCTATCACCGGCTTAAGAGAAGGTGAGAAAATAAATATACCCGGGCCTGACATGCAAAAAGCGATGAGTGCCTTGCTCAAACTCAGGCTTTTTGAAGATGTCCAGATTTATGTAGACAGCATCGTGAATGATCAGATTGTATTTCTGACCTTAAAGATGATCGACAAACCTACATTGTCAAGATACTATTTTACAGGGATAAAGACTACTTCTCAGGAGGAGCTCAATGATATTGTCAAAGAAGTTTTGACCAAAGAAACCATTGTAACCGATGATGAAAAAGATCTGGCCAAACAAAAACTGGAGGAGTTTTATATCAAAAAAGGTAAACTCGATGCGCATGTTGACGTATATGAAACCAGGGATACGGCGAGGACCAATTCAGTCATACTTCAGTTTGATGTAAAACCCAATGACAGGGTAAAAATTGACGATATTGTTTTCGTGGGCAATGACCAGATTTCTGATAAAAAGCTGGCAAAAAAGCTCAAAGAGACCAAAAAAGCAGGTACTTTATTTAAGAAGTCTAAGTTTGTTGAAAAAGACTACGAGGATGATAAGGATAAAGTCATTGCTTATTATCAGGAGAAGGGTTATAAAAATGCAAGGATAGTCAGTGATAGTATCTGGAGAAATGAAGACGGCAGAGTAGTAATTCAATTGCGAATTGATGAAGGAAATGTCTTTTATTACAAAGACATTGCATGGAAAGGCAATACCATTTATACTCAGGAACAATTGAATGCAATACTGGGCATAGTACCGGGAGACGTTTACAATCCTAAGTTATTGGAAGAAAGACTTAGGTTCTCACAAGATGGAAGAGATATATCGTCACTCTATTTGGATGATGGCTACCTGAGCTTTAACATTGACCCGGTCGAGACAGCAATTGTTGGTGACAGTATAGCCATCGAAATGAGGATATACGAGGGCCCTCAATTTACCATTGGCGACGTAGTGATCAAAGGTAATGACAGGACCCACGACAATGTCATCAGGAGAACAGTAAGGACCAGACCAGGTGCAAAATTTTCGCGGTCCGACATTATTCGATCAAATAGGGAAATCATTGCATTGGGTTACTTCAACCAGGAAAATCTCGACATCCAGACTCCTGTAAACGAAGCTGCAGGTACGGTAGATATAGAATATACTGTGGAAGAAAAACCTTCAGATCAGCTGGAGCTTTCCGCTGGTTATGGTGGTACAAGTGGATTGATTGGTACTTTGGGTGTAACTTTCAACAACTTCTCGCTTAAAAACGTAAAAGACAGGTCTACCTGGTCTCCTTTGCCTCAGGGAGATGGCCAAAAGCTTTCTGTAAGAATACAGTCCAATAGCCGATTCTTCAAATCATACAACTTTTCCTTCACTGAGCCGTGGCTTGGCGGGAACAAGCCCAACTCACTGACTGTAGGTCTTGTAGCCAGCGAATTTGATTATTCCCTTTTGGGATCCGGATCATTCAAAATCCTAAAGGGTTTTGCCGGGCTTGGAAGACAATTGAAATGGCCTGATGACTTTTTCTCGTCCAGTACGACATTAAACCTGGAAAACATCGAGTTGGAAAATTATCAAACTGGTAATATCGGCGTTGTCGAGGATGGTAAGTTGTATCGTATTACAAATGGCTCGTTCAAAAACTTTTCTATCAACCAAACATTCGTAAGGAGCTCTGTATCTGACCCACTTTTCCCAAGGAGCGGATCAACAATATCACTGACCATGCAATTTACTCCTCCATATTCTCTTTTCAGGAAGAAAACAGACTTTATCACTGTTTCGGATCAGAAAATTGCAGAGATCACAAGAGGCTTAATCGAAGAATACGGACCTGCTGATCCACCGACAGATGCAGAAATTGAGTCTGCGGTTCAAAGTTACAGGTTGGCCAACAAATTCAGGTGGCTGGAATACCACAAGTGGAAGTTCAATTCTGAATTTTACTTCAATCTTTTTGATAAGCTAGTACTGAAAGCTCAGGCCAAAATTGGGGTTTTGGGTTATTATAATAAAGATGTTGGGGCTCCTCCATTTGAAAGATTTTTGTTGGGTGGAGACGGTCTGTCAAATCAAAATAACTTCATTACAGGGCAGGACATCATCTCTTTAAGAGGCTATACAGCAGATACAGATTTTCCAATCAACGACAGAGGTGGAGCAACCATCTATGATAAGTTTACCCTTGAACTGAGATATCCGATATCACTTAATCCGAGCAGCACCATATTCGTAACCAGCTTTGTACAGGGTGGTAATTCCTGGGGAAGGTTCAGGGACTTCAATCCGTTTGATGTCAAAAGATCTGCAGGTATGGGTCTGAGGGTATTCCTCCCAATGTTTGGTTTGCTTGGATTTGACTACGGCTTTGGATTTGACAAGGTAGTACCGTCGGATGCAACCTGGAAAGATTATGGAAGATTCAGCGTAGTCATTGGATTTGAGCCTGAATAGGTTATTTTTGCACGACTTTTCAAAAAATCATAGAAAAGGTTCGTCGTTAATAAATGGTTAAATGAACAGACGGGTTGTATCAAAACCGATTTGCTCCCGTCAAATAACAAAACAATACTTAAAATGAAAAAACTTTTTGTACTCATTTTCGGACTAGTGGCCTTCAACATTGCAAGTGCTCAAAAGTTTGGATATATCAACAGCCAGGAATTATTGGTGAGCTTAGCAGAAGTAAAGGCTGCAGACACTGAGATTGAAACTTTCCAGAAACAATTGCTGGGAAAAGGCCAGGAAATGGTTGCTACATTCGAAACAGAATATAAGGCATATATGGAGGAAGCCAATAAAGGTTTGCTTTCAAAAGTACAAATGCAAAAGAAAGAGGAGGATCTTGGTGCAAAACAAAAAGCCATTCAGGACTACGAGCAGGAAGTGCAGTTAAAACTGGCTCAAAAGAGAGAAACACTTTACAAGCCGATTCTTGATAAAGTCAACGATATTATCACTGCATACGGTAAAGAAAATGGTTATACCATGATCTTTGATTCCAGCGCTGGCAATCTTTTGTTTGTTCAGGATTCAGACAATCTTTTTGACGCCATCAAAGCAAAATTGACATCAGCCAATTGATGATCATATAAAAGATAATTAAGGCAGTGCCCGATCCGTCGTTCACTGCCTTTTTCATTTCTAAGCCTTATCTGATTATTTGCCATACCTGCAGATCATCTTTAAAGGAGTAAAAGAATTTTGGATGATTTTTTCAAGTACAATGAATTAGAGATGATTGAATAAATAACAGGATTTTTCTATATTGCAACGGGAATTGGGTCGATCAGGCCAAATTTTAATGCAATAGCTTTTATATTAAACTTATTTTTAATATGTTTGCCTGATGAGGATAGGAATTTATCACTTATTATGCTTGACTTTATTTACAATGGGTGCGGTTTCTTGTACGTCTTCAAAGTCTTTTGGCGACCGAAACTTAAGCTACAGGAAATCTCGGGCTTCCAATATAAACTTTGAGATCCCTGCCCCGGAAAATAAGACCAACATCACTTATCACTCCAGTCCAAAAAAGATCAAACCCGTCCCTGAAAACGAAAAAAGAGAAAACGTTTCCACTTACGCATTGGAGATCAATGTAAGCCCTGAAAAAAACAAGCCTGCAAGCACAGGATTTAGATTCAGAGAAAATATATTCGACACCGCCAATCAGTTTATGGGTTTGAAATACAAATCAGGTGGTAGAAGTCCAAGTACAGGTTTTGATTGCTCAGGATTTGCCTGTTATGTAATGGCGCAAAACGGCATCAAGATTGGAGGATCATCGCAATCTCTTTCAAAACTCGGGATTAAAAAAAGTAAGGACGAACTTGAAGTTGGTGACCTTGTATTTTTCGGCTATAAGGGTAAAATCCACCATGTGGGTATCGTCGCTAAAAACCAAAATGGCGAAATAGAAATGATCCATAGTGCAACAAGTACAGGTATCTCTATTGACAACATTGACAGATCAGAATACTGGAATTCCAGATTTATGTATGGTCGAGACATCATCACTCCACATCTCATACAGGAAACAGCAAGTATAGATACCAAAGGAAAGTAGTATCCTTTCATTTAAATTTATCAAACTTTCTTTACCATAGTTTTACCCATCTGTTGGCCTTCATAAAATATTGTGATTGAGGCATATTGGGCGATATATCTATTACCCTTATCTTGCAGGAATAAAAATTTTGGGATGGACATTGTTATCTTATCCAGAAGTGCCAACCTCTATAGCACTAATGCATTGGTAGAAGCGGCAAGAAGACGTGGGCATTTTGTTCGGGTATTGGATCATATGCAATGCGATCTCATCGTCAATACAGGTAAGTTGGAGCTCAACTATAATTATGAATCCATCAAACGCGTCGATGCGGTCATTCCAAGAATAGGCTATTCTGCTACGGCTTACGGTGCTGCCGTTATTAAACATTTTGAAGGCATGGGAGTGTATACTCTTCTGTCATCTCAGGTGTTACTTTCCTGCAGAGACAAACTTTCCTGTCTCCAGCATCTGGCTGCTCATGATGTGCCTATCCCGAAAACCGGAGTAACCAATAACCAATATACTGTACGCGATATCCTCCATCAAGTAAGTCAGCCGCCATACGTCATAAAGTTGCTCCATGGCACCCAGGGACTGGGGGTTATTCTCTCAGAAACCAGAAATAATGCCGAATCCATCATCGAGGCTTTCATCAAAACCGAAGATAATGTACTCGTTCAACAATACATTCCAGAATCCAAAGGCAGTGACTTGCGCGTATTTGTAGTAGGTAACAAAGTGGTTGCAGCCATGAAGCGACAAGCCCAACCCGGAGAATTCAGATCCAACTTGCACAGAGGTGGGTATTCTTATGTGGTGAAATTGTCGAGTGCTGAGGAAGAATTGGCATTGAAGACGGCCCAACTCATGGGCGTGAATGTGGCGGGTATTGACATATTGCAGGGTAGTGAAGGCCCAATGGTGATAGAAGTAAATGTCTCTCCCGGGCTTGAAGGCATTGAAGGTACTACAGGTGTGGATATTGCAGGTGACATCATCAGGTATGTAGAACAAAGTTATAAATAGAAAATCTGGTATATGGCTTTATTGGAGATCCCCTCAAGAAATGCGTTTGATCAGGAATTGATCCTTGAAAAATCCGTATTTAATCCGGGGGATTTTGGAGAAGTGAGGATTCCAGTTGGCAGGATGCCATCAGATACCAGGTTGTATGTAAACACTTATGTTTTTCGTTCTTATCACCCCGGGCCGACATTGTTGATCCTTGCAGGTGTTCATGGGGACGAAATCAATAGTATCGAAGTGGTAAGTCAACTGCTCCAGGAGGGTACATTTGACCATCTTAAAACTGGAAACGTTATCGCTATTCCTTTGCTCAATGTTTTTGGTTTCAACAATTTCAGCAGGGATGTCCCTGACGGGAAAGATGTCAACAGAAGTTTTCCCGGAGCTTTGGGCGGTTCTCTGGCAGCAAGGGTAGCGGCAACCCTGACAAAAAAAATATTGCCTTTTGTTGACCTGGCGGTTGATATGCATACTGGTGGCAGCTCACGATTCAACCATCCTCAGGCCAGGTTTCACAGCAGGCAATCTCCGGCTTTTGAGATGGCAAAAGTTTTCAACACGCCATATGTTATCAAACAACCGGTCATCAGTAAATCGTTTAGGAAAACGGCAAAAGATCTCAACATCCCGGCCATTGTATTTGAGGCAGGGGAAAGTGTTAGACTCGACGGTGACGCTATACACTTTGGTAAAAGGGGAGTGAAAAGGTTGTTGCATCACCTTGGGATGATTGATTTTGAGGACAATGAGACAGTTCATTCAACTGTTATAGAAAGGACTACCTGGCAGCGGGCCTCACAGTCGGGGATATTTATCTGGTCAAGATCTTCGGGTGACTTCATACAAAAAGGGGAACCACTTGGCGTTATTAAAGATCCTTACGGAAATAAATCAGTCACTGTGCTGAGCAGATATACGGGCTTTATCATTGGGCACAATAATGCATCAGTAGTCAATCAGGGCGATGCCTTGTTTCACATAGGAATAGAATATGATCATGAAGGGTTTTAATATATTTTTTGGTGCTTTTGTTTTGCTGACTACTTCGTTAAATGGGCAGAGTCCACTTCAGAACTATATAGATGAATGGGCAGGCCATCCTGACCTTAGTTCCTCAAATGTGAGTGTATCAGTTTTTGACATCAATGATGTCAAGCTTGTTGCAGGACACAGATCCAACAATACGGCGATCCCTGCTTCTTCCTTGAAGGTCATTACCAGTCTGATCGCCCTTGAGCAACTGGGAGAGAATTACAAATACAACACTTACCTTGCGCATGATGGCAGTATGGATGACGATGGCACCCTGAAGGGCAATCTGTATATCATAGGAAGTGGAGACCCCAGCCTTGGTTCAGGGAGATTCGAGAATTATCCCGATATGAATGCTCTTTTAGTCAGAATGGTTGATGGAGTGAAGGCGTATGGGATTACTTGTATTGACGGGGACATCATTGTGGACGAGAGCATTTTCTCTTCATTTCCAATTGCACCCACATGGCAGTGGAATGACCTTGGAAATTATTATGCTGGTGGCGCCTGGGGCTTCAACATCAACGAAAATGAATATGCCATTTATTACAATACCAAAGGTCAGGTGGGTAGCTGGGCAAAATTTGTATACACCGATCCAAAAATTCAAGGACTTGAACTGCAGCACGAAGTGAAAATAGATTCTGCGGGTACGGGGGACAATTCTTATATTTTTGGTGGCCCTTATGTATATACCAAACGTGTGGTTGGAAAACTCGGCGCCAGTGACCAGTTGTTCAAGATAAAGGGATCTATGCCTGATCCTCCAGCTTTTGCAGCCGGTGCTTTACAAAATGCTTTATACAACCAGGAAATACTGTCATCTGGCTCGAAGGTTATCCATCAAAAGGCGGGTGAAAAAAGGGTTTATTTTGACTCTATCTCTTCTCCTCCACTTTTGCAGATGAGTGAAGAAACCAATCATAAGAGCCTCAATCTATATTGTGAAGCCTTTCTGAAAACACTTGGTTTGACACAAAGGGGCATAGGAAGCAGCGAGGAAGGTATTGTATATGTGGAAGATTATCTTTTGGCCCACGGTTTTGATCTGAAAGGTTTCAACATGAAAGATGGCAGCGGTTTGTCTGCCCGCACCTATGTCACTTCAGCTTTAATGGCCGGTTTCATTGCAGACTATGCCAAAAGAAACAGTGTAGCCATTATCATGCAGCAATTGCCACAGGCAGGAAAAGAAGGAACGGTAAAAGGCGTACTCAGCGGCAATAAAATTGGAGATAATTTTTGGATGAAAAGCGGTACGATGGACCGCGTTGTAAGCTTTACAGGAATTTGCAAAAATAAAAATGGCGAGTGGAAGAGTTTTTCTATCATCGTCAACAACTATGAAATACCTTATAGATTCATGCGCGGCCGCATAGAAAAACTCTTCGACGCCATTTATAATTATTCTTAACCCAGAATTTTAGGATAAGTTTTTCTAAGTCCAATGATTCCTGCTACGGTAAAACACAGGAATAGCACACCTTTTCCATAATTGTGGAACAGGATATGACCGGAGCCAAACAAAAAGCTGTATATGGCTACGGCGCCAAAAACCATACTCAGTATGCCCGCAGGAACTTTCCAGTAAGGATCCTGTATTTCTTCCAAAGCTATCCCATCTGCTTTAGCCATGTCGACTACTTTTTTCCATCCCGGTCCTCCCGGCTTAGTCTTTTTCAAGAAAGAATAAAGTTTTGTCTTTTCTGTTGGTTTTGTGACCAGAGCGGTGACCACCCAAACAATTGTGGTAATGAAAACACCATAGATCAGTTGCCAGTGTGACTCCATGGCTTCAAATCCGAGCTTCACATGGATGATATTGAAATATATGGCGATCAAAAAACTTGAAATCATTGCTGCAATCTCTGCACTCGCATTGATTCTCCACCAAAACCACCTCATAATAAAAAGCAATCCGGTTCCAGCTCCAATTTGTAGCAATATGTTGAAGGTCTGCAATGCATTTTCCAACTGCAAGGTCAGCAACATGGTAAGGGCCATCAGCACAAAGGTCGAAATCCGGCCTACCCAGACAAGTTCTTTTTCGCTGCTCTCAGGCTTGAGGAATCGTTTATAAAAGTCGAGCACGATATAGGAACTGCCCCAGTTGAGGTGGGTAGAAATAGTAGACATATAGGCTGCAATCAAAGATGTAACGACAATTCCCAGCAGGCCGTGAGGAAGGAAAGTGAGCATTGCGGAGTAGCCAAGGTCATCCCGGGCTATTGAGGCAGCATTTGGAAATGCAGCCTTAATGCTTTCAATATCCGGAAAAACAACAATGCTGCAAAGCGCCACGATGATCCATGGCCATGGCCGCAAAGCATAATGCATGGCATTGAAAAACAATACCGATTTGATGGCACCATCTTCATTTTTGGCCGCGAACATCCTTTGGGCTATGTAGCCTCCCCCTCCAGGTTCTGCTCCTGGGTACCATACGCTCCACCATTGAATGAGTACAGGAATGAGCAAGATTGGAACGAATTGTTCCCAGTTGCTCATGGAAGGGAAAAAGTCGAGTTTATCTTTGACCAACTCATGGGAAAGCAGATTTTCCATACCTCCAACCGCAGGGTGTTGCAATGAGTAGTAGGCAGCTGCAATAGAACCGGCAATGGCTATAAAAAACTGTACAAAATCAGTAATCAATACACCTTTAAATCCTCCGAGCATACTGTAGATCACTGTGACGCTACCTGCAATCAGAATCGTTTCTGTCGGATTCAGACCAAGAAGGACTCCGCTGATTTTTATTGCAGCCAAAGATACGCTGGCCATGATCATGATGTTGAAGAAAAAGCCAAGGTATACTGCACGGAATCCTCTGAGAAAAGCTGCTTCTCCACCGGAATATCGCATTTCATAAAACTCTATATCAGTGACGATTCCGGATTTTTTCCAAAGCCTGGCGTATACGAAAACGGTAAGCATGCCCGTGAGCAGGAAAGTCCACCACACCCAGTTGCCTGAGATGCCATTTTGCCTGACGATGTCAGTCACCAGGTTGGGCGTATCAGTAGAGAAAGTGGTAGCTACCATGGAGACAGCCAAGAGCCACCAGGGCATATTTCCACCTCCGGTAAAGAAATCAGAACTGTTTTTGTTGGATCTGGCAGACCAGATACCGATGAATAAGGACAGGAGAAAAAAAGCGACCAGGATGCCCCAGTCTAGGTTATTGAGTAGCATGATGTAATGTTTGGTTAGGACCTCTAAACTACACCAAAAACCATTTTGCGGAAAGCGATTGTGAAATTTTCAAACAAATAATGCGAAAAGTACAATCTTTCACTTGCAGACATTACAAAATTCATTTGGAGTAAAATGAGCAAAAACAAATTTTACTCCTGCAACTTGCTGCCAAATGCCAAATCACCGGCATCTCCAAGGCCCGGGACGATGTAAGATTTAGCTGTCAATTCATCATCAATGGCACCCGCCCAGATTTTAGCTTTAGGGAAAAGGCGTTTGATGTGATTGACTCCCTGAGTAGAGGCAATAATGGTGGCAATATGGATTTCCTTTGGCTTGCCGTATTCTTCAAGACTCGAGAGGGTATTTTCTATGGAGGCACCCGTTGCAAGCATAGGGTCGATGAGGATCAATACTTTGTTTTCTATACGAGGGCAGGTGACATATTCCAGTTTAATATCAAAACTGCCATCTTTGTGGTGTTGTCTGTATGCAGAGATGAAGGCATTTTCTGCATGGTCAAAGATATTGAGGAAAGCATCGTGCATTGGTAATCCGGCACGCAAAATCGAAGCTAGAACAAGCTTATCCGCTAGCTTTTTACAAGGGGCAACACCTAGAGGTGTCTCCACTTCAACCGATTCAAATTTGAGCTCTTTGCTGATTTCATAGGCCATGATATTGGCGATTCGCTTCATATTGTTGCGAAAATGCAATTTATCACCTTGTGTCTTTACATCACGCATTTGTGCTATGTAATGAGTAAGGACGGAAGCTTTGGCAGAAAAATTTGTGATCATACGGCGACAATTAGGACCCCAAATTAGTTCTTTTTCAACTTATTGGGGGTATTGTTGGAGACATATTTGTCTGATATCTATCAGTATAATACGTAAATCCTGAGCGCTGATTGTGAATGGACTTAAGTAGATTTAAATCCAATTATTATAACTTAGAACTAAATTTTGTCAGCGATATGAAGAATTGCTTTTTTCTGGGTGTTTTGGTGCTGGGTTTTTGTTTTTATTCCTGCAAGGAAGAGCATCATATTGGAGCAGTTTCCACTGCCGACCATAAAAAAGCCGCATTGACATTGCTGGAAAAAATGAGCATTGACGAAAAAATTTCGCAGCTTGGATATAAGAGTCCCGCTCTCCCGCAGCACCAGCTTTTGGAATACAATTGGTGGAATGAAGCACTCCATGGGGTAGCCAGAAATGGACAAGCAACTATTTTCCCTCAGGCCATAGCCCTCGCCGCCTCTTTTGACCCTGAACTTTTAGAAGAAGTGGCTTCAGTCATTTCAACAGAAGCGCGTGCCAAGTATAACATCAACCGAAAGTCAGGAGCGCTGGGCATGTACCAGGGGCTTACCTTTTGGTCCCCGAACATCAATATTTTTAGGGACCCGCGCTGGGGCAGGGGCCAGGAAACTTATGGCGAAGACCCTTTCCTTACAGGGGCAATGGGCGCAGCTTTTGTAAGGGGAATGCAGGGAAATGACCCGGAATACTTAAAAACTGCAGCCTGTGCCAAACATTTTGCCGTCCACAGTGGACCCGAAGCTACGCGGCATATTTTTGACGCCATCGTGGATGAAAAGGACCTTAGAGAGACTTATCTCTATGCTTTCAAAAAACTATCTGACGAAAAGGTGGAAGCCATGATGTGTGCCTACAACAGGGTCAACGGAACACCATGTTGTACCAACGATTTGCTGTTGAACCAGATACTCAGGCAAGAATGGAAATTTGATGGGCATCTGGTCACTGACTGCGGGGCATTGTACAACCTTTTTCAAAGCCACAAAACAGCAGTCGATGCGGCTGAAGCAACGGCCCAGGCCATCAAAGCAGGCATCAGCATTGATTGTGCAGATGTTATGCAAAAATATGCCAAAGAGGCGCTCGACAGAGGATTGATCACAGAAGAGGACATCGATAAAGTACTGTTGAAGTCTTTGATCACCAGATCTAAACTGGGCATTGATGGCGGACACTCGCCTTACGATCAGTATGGACCGGACAGCATCAGCAATGATTATCACAGCGGGCTAGCTCATAAGATGGCCGTAGAAAGCACGGTCCTTCTTCACAATGAAAAAAATCTTTTGCCCTTAAAAGCAGGAGATCGCAAGGCATACATGATCCTTGGGCCCAATGCCACCTCCGCCGATGCATTGATGGGCAATTACCACGGGGTCAACGGTAAATTGGTCAATTTTATGGAAGGCATCACCCAGGTCCTGGGCAATGACGCCAGAATAGAGTATGACATGGGTTGTGATTTTAAGGATACCACCCATTTTGGAGGTATCTGGGCGGCAGGAAATGCCGATATTTCATTGGTTTTTCTTGGGCTGACACCACTTTGCGAAGGTGAAAATGGCGATGCATTTTTGTCAGATAATGGCGCTGATAAGCTCAATCTGAGCATTCCCACGGCCCACAAGATATTCCTAAGAAAACTGAGGGAGGGCACAAAAACGCCGATTGTGCTGGTCTTGACTTCTGGGAGTCCACTGGATATCAAGGAATTGAAACCATACGCAGACGCCATACTTTTGGCATGGTATCCGGGACAGGAAGGCGGTAGGGCGGTTGCCGATATTTTGTTTGGAAAAGAAAATCCCGGTGGACGACTGCCACTGACTTTTTATGACAAGTTTTCTGACCTACCAGACTATACCAGTTATTCCATGGCTGGGAGAACCTACCGCTACTTTGAAGGCAAGGTGCAATATCCATTTGGGTATGGCTTATCATACACCAAATTTGAATATAAATGGCTCGAAAAGCCTGAAATCAAAAATGAAGTTATTGACCTATCTGTGAAAATCAAAAACGTTGGCGACTTCACGGGCAAAGAAGTGATCCAGGTTTATTTATCCTACCCGCAAGAAGAAAGGATGCCACTGAAGGAGTTGAAGGCATTCAAAAAATCCAAATTACTGGCTCCGGGTGATGATGTGGTTGTTACTTTTTCTGTCCCATTGGAGGAACTGAAGAAGTGGGACATCAAAGAAAAGAAGTGGAAGCTTTACAAAGGAAAGTATGCCATTAAAGTTGGGGCAAATGCCGAGGACAGCCGCCTTATTTCCGAATTCACGCTTTGATTGGAGAGACTTACTCAAACTTTACGGCCTGCAAAGAAATCTGGCCTATCAAACCGGATGGCATGGGTTTCCATACCGCGGCATCAAACTTTTGATAATCCTTGTTGACCATATTGATCTCATAAAATATTTTCCATTCCTTACCAGATTTTTCCAAAGCCCTGATCCTGTTGGCGTCCAGGTTGTTGACCTCTATCTTAAGCGTATTATTTTTTCTGAGCTTTGGCAAGACCAATTCAAATGGGTTGGACCATGAGGTTCCAATCAGTTCTCCATTCAACCAAACCTTTGCACTTTCTCTGACATCCGGGAGATCTAATACCCAGGCATCGGCCTTTATTTTGGGTTTTTTGAAAGAGAACGTATAGGTTCCGGTGCCGCTGAATGCTTCCGATTGGGCATCAAAAGTGGTCCATGATGTCAATTGATTGAGGTGATAAGACTTTATGTTCTGGTGGTCATTATCCATGAGTTGCAAATCAAATGGACCGCTCAGTATTGTGGCTTTACCGACTGTGGATCTGTATTTCCACGCAGGTAAGTTTTTTCCGGATGCTACAGAAATAAATATGCTCTTTCCTGCTTTCAACTGCAAACGTGCAGTGGTTTGGCCATTCGATATTTTTCCTATTACAATTCCTTCTTCTTCAGTTTCCGGGTCATAGAAGAGCAAATTTCCTGCGGAAGTGTTTAAACTGATGATTTGGTCAAAATCAGAGGAACTGTGGTTGGCGATGAAGTAAGATTTGCCTTGAGGACCGGACCTTCTGTTGAAGATCAATCCTGTTGTTGACAGCATTTCGGCCATGATGCCCTTGTCCCTCAACGTTTGAATGGCATTGGGTTCAGGCAGAATTTGCCCTTCCAACTGACTGAACAGGGCTCCGTATGTAGAAGCTCCCAAATGCCCCGGAGCTGACTGAGGAGTGCTGCTGAAAATGACAACAGCGCCCTGCTTTTTCAGCTCCAAAAGTCTGGTCAGTGTCTCATACGGCATGTATTGGACCGGGGGAACGACAATGGCTTTATAAACAGCTTGATTGAATTTTATTGCTCCTTTTTCTTCCGTTGCATTTTTGAGAAATCGATCTGAGAAATAGTCAATGCTGTAGCCTGCATCCATCAAATCATTACAAGTTTTGTAAAAAGGAGTACCGATCAGCCATTCTTCAAGCGCATTGATCTGGAATTGCATACATAAACTGCCTGAATGATGTTCTGTCCATGCGTCATGAACAGGATAATAGACTGCGATCTCATTGTCAGCTGAACCTGCCTGTAACCTTTCCTGGCAGTTTTTGATGTATTGAAACAATGAGGGTGCTGTTTTCCATATGTTCATTTGTGGGGCAAAGTTGGTTGAAGCATAAAACTTCCAACCTGGCCACTCAGCTTCCGCTGGAGAATAGGTGGAGCCGTGAAGGAAAACGTGGTTTACCCCGCTCATCAATAGTACTTCAAGTTCCGGCTTACATTGAGATGGCGCCACTTTAAAATGATCTCTTAGCCATGTAAATGTTTCTGAAGACACGAGATTTTTGCCCATCATATGTGCTGCTGAACTTGAAAACTTTACCATGACCCGATCCGCTTCTCCGGGTCGGATGTCTTCAGTCTCCCTTCTAAAACCGGGAATATTAAAGGGCATAGAACCAAAAGTCTCACACTCGGGAATATCTGCACTGGCGTACATGTCCAGCAGATTACCGGGAGATCCGTGTGCCTGCAGCCGTGTCACGTAAGATTTGCTGTGCGCCCAGTCGGTCCATGGTTGGTTGAATTCTTCCAGCAACAAATCCGAGATGGTTTCTCTATAGTCGCACCTAACCTTATTGATCGCGGGAGAGTTGATTTTGTTGACAAGGTCCGGGAGAAATGGAACAAGATCATAACCCCTTCTAGCTTTGAATTCATCCAACAGATCTGGGGTGAAATCGGTACCATATACTTCATAGCTGTCATTAAAAATGGCCCGAATGGGCATGTCGAGTTTTTCTTCAAATGGGATTAAATAATCTCTCAGTGCCACCACGGAATAATGATCGACAGTAAAACCTTCGCCACCTGGAGCTGACCTCTTTACTACCTGGCCTGTTTTTCCGCTGTAAAAAATATACAACTTTCCTGATTGCGGAGTTTTCCATCGTAAGGCGCCATCAGAAAACTTATCCCAAAGGTCATTCCTTGCTCCGTCCATATCGACCCAAACTATTGCAACCGGCATTTTGGACTGGCTGCTAGACAAAGTGATGTCGATGTCCATTCCAGAATCAAATGATATGGTATCGTACAACAACCGGGATGCTGCAAATATGGTGTCGACATGAGGCCCTCCATAAGGCCATCCTGTACCAAGGACCATATCCACAGCCAAACCGAGACTGTTCGCAGTTCTAGTGGTATGTTTTAAAACTTCAAGATACCTGTCAGACATGAAATCTATGAATTCAGTTTCCTTTCCTTTTACCCCATAAATTGGTGTGATTTCTACTCCTCCAAGCCCGGCATTCTTAAATTCAATGAGGTGTCGGCTTATTTCAGCTTCATTGACGGCAGAGCCCAGCCACCACCAACGGGTGAATGGTTTGGTGGTATCGTATCTCTGGCCATTGACAATATTGCTGACCAATAGGAGGTACAAAGTGAAAAAGGATGCTGACTTCATCATTGACCGTTTGTTTTTGAATAAAAGTGGGCCAAATAAGCATCTGCATATCTTTTTCCCATAGATCGCTGGCCTTCACTGTCAAAATGGAGATTGTCCCCTTTGTGATGGAGGCCTGCGCTGCTTACCACCTTTAAATTTTTATCAGTGGTCTCCAGTTGATGCATCAAAGCATTGAGCAACTTCCATGTGGCGTCGTCCTTGTGTCCAAAATCGCCGAGTTCGCCCATCACAATAGGCAGATCAGGCTTACCCGACTTTGATCTTAGACTTGTAAAAAGTGATTTGATTTTATCCTCGTACAATAAAATGGAAGCTTCATTGGCATCGGATTCTCCCTGATGCCAGAGGAGGGCCTTTATTGTACCCAATTGCCGCGCTTTTTCAACCCGGTTGGTGAAATTTGTCATCAGACGCACACCGCGATAGACATCATCACCCAGCCAGTCTTTGGTACTGCTTCCCCCAACTGCCATAGGCACCAATAATATATAACTTCCTTTGGGCAATTGATTGATTACGGACTTAGCAAAGGAAAGCCCGCAGTCGAGCCCCTGTAATTCGGGTTCATAAAAGTGGAGTGGTTCTTTGGCGATTTCTACTTCTCCATTGATGTTGAGGGTAAGTATCCTGGGGTCTTCAACGGTATCCATAGGCATTACCTGTCCCCGGCCTGCCATGTTTGACTGACCTGCCATAAGAAAAACAAAGGTTTTATCAGGATCAGGCAAAGGATTTTTTAAAGTTCTTGACTTTGGAAAAAATGCTGTTCTGGTGATGCGCTGATCATTTACGGAAGTCAAATTTTTATTGGTGGAACAAGCCCCTGCAATCAGGAGCAATGTCATAGATAGTATGGAAAATTTTATATTTGACATGTAGCGGTATTGATGGTTGAATTTCGAAGTAGGAAGGTAAAAAAATTTTCTATTGAGGGCTGAATCCGCTCATCGTTTCGAAACAAAATTTACAAAAGCAGGCCATTTCCAAACCGATTCAGTCATAAATTGTTACAAAGTATTGATTGTCACTAAAAGGATAATTATCTTTACGATACATGGGCGAAGTTTCAAATAAAAAAAGGTATTGGCTTATTGCCATCATTGGTATATGCATGACTTATACAGTCCAAGCTCAGGTATTGAAAGAAATCAATCCTGAAAACGTAGTTTATACCAAAGAGCAATCAGGGGATATCAGAGTGCACACCAATGGCTATGCTTTGGCTTATAATTGGGGTGAGATTCCTACGTATTACAAAACAACTTATTATCATATAGAATTGGGAAGGATGTTTGACTCTCGGGAGTCGTCCCAAAACAGGAACATTGTGTATCAATTTAACCGACTTAGTTCTTCATATAAGTTTGGAAAACAAAATGACTTTTTCATCATCCGACTGGGCAAAGGTGTAAAACGGTATGTTACAGACCAAGCCAAAAGGAAAGGTGTGGCCATAGGTTACAACATAGAAGGTGGTGCGGATCTTGGGGTATTAAAGCCATATTATCTGGAACTCATTTATAGAGTTGACCGCGATGGGCAATTCAATGCTGAAATCAGGAATGAAAGATATACTCCGGAAAACGCTGATAAATTTCTCAATTATGAGTCAATATATGGAAGGGCTCCCTGGTCTTTTGGTCTGAAAGAAATAAGTCTTGCTCCAGGTTTACACGGGAAAAGCAGTGTGTTTTTCGCCCTTGGAAGCAATGGACAATTTGTCAAAACGCTCGAAGCCGGTATCATGGCAGATGTCTTCGTAAGGAAAATACCCATCATGGTAGAAACTGAGGCTGTCAAGAATCGACCCTATTTCCTTAATCTTTTCGTAAATTTGCAGTTTGGAAAAAGGAAATAATTTCCCTGACCCAATCACAAACATCTAACATCAATTAACGTGGTAGAATTACCTGTAGTAAGCATAGCTGACTCACCCCGCAAAGAAGAACTTCCAGTTGTCAATAAAAAAAAACCGGATTGGCTGAGGGTTAAACTTCCCATTGGCGAAGATTACAAAAGGGTTCGCTCTTTGGTGGATGAATATAAACTTCATACCATTTGTCAAAGTGGTAATTGTCCAAACATGGGAGAATGTTGGGGTGCAGGAACCGCAACATTTATGATTTTGGGCAATGTTTGTACCAGAAGCTGCTCATTTTGTGCTGTGAAAACAGGCAGACCCACCGAATATGATACTGATGAACCAAGAAGGGTGGCAGAAGCCATCCACCTCATGCAGGTCAAACACGCTGTAATTACCTCAGTCAACAGAGACGAACTCAAAGACAGAGGAGCATTTATCTGGCATGAAACTGTAAGGCTGACCAAAGAGCTTAGCCCGCAAACCACTATTGAAACGTTGATTCCAGATGTGAAATCCAATTGGGAAGCATTGGAAATGATGGCTTGTGCAGGTCAGGAAGTTGTTTCCCACAATATGGAGACAGTAGAACGATTGTACAGAGTAGTAAGGCCACAGGCAAAGTATGCCAGATCACTGGAACAAATCCAGCGTACCAAAGACATGGGGAAAAGAACCAAGTCGGGTTTTATGGTCGGCTTGGGAGAGACCAAAGAAGAAGTAATCAAAACCATGCAGGACCTCAAAGATCATGGATGCGATGTGGTTACCATAGGGCAATATCTCCAGCCTACCAAAATGCACATCAATATCGCCGAATTTGTACGCCCCGAAGTTTTTGCAGAATACAAGGCCATCGGGCAGGATATGGGATTTTCATTTGTGGAAAGTGGACCTTTGGTAAGGAGTTCATACCACGCAGAAAGACACCTTTAATCCATCATTGAGGCGGAGTTCCGAGTAGCTTTACTTGTGATTTGATTTGAAGCGAAGCTCCACTAGCATTTTTTATGACAGGTGTCGTATTGTTAGTGCGGCAGTTGTAGATATTCACATTCTCCAGAATGAGTTGGCCATTGTTGTCGATAGCTTCCTGGGAGAAATTATTTCCAAGCAAAAGATTTACATTTCTAAGGGTCACAGTATTGCCTGAACCTATGCTGAAAAGGTGGTCCCCAATTACTGCACTTTGTATGGCAACAAATACCGGGCTGGCACCTCCATCGATGGTCAGTGATTTGTTGACAGAAAGCATTTCTTCCGAAACAAAGATGGTATCTCCTCCAAGGCTTGGATGGAAAGTCACCGTTCCATAACCATTGATACACCCTATTGTATTTCTCAAAGAACCAAAGCCAGTATTGAATTTATTGGAGACCAGGCCACATGGTTGAGCCTTCTTTCCAATGATTTCTACCTCCGCCATTTTGAGCATCTTATTACCGACTGCTTGTATTCTCACATATCTGGCCGTTTTACCAATATTTTCCCAGCTGATTTTTCTTATTACGCCATTGCCATAGTAGAGTGAATCTGTTGCCACCGCTTTTGAGCCTGCGACAGAAGTATTGCCAAATGGTGTGTTTGAGAAAAAGACGTAGAAGTTCTGAAGTCCGGTACTTGGCGTTTCCTGGGCACTTCCATTTAACTCCACGGTATTCCAGATGTCAATGTAGGAGATATCCATAGTAGATTTCAGATCCAGGTCATACCACGGATCACTTGTTTGTGTAGTAGAAGAAAAACTGCCTACGGGCACCAGACCTTGTTGATAATAATTGACATTGATCCTGCCATTGTTGTTGTTATCCCTGGCCTTTTGAGGTCCGCAATCAATAGCCACCCCATTGTAACTCAAATTGGTACGGGTAGATTTTTGACTTACGGCAGCAAACTGGCTGAGGAGCGTGAGCTGAGGGCCAAAATTGGAAGGGTCTTCCTGTATTGGATTGGCAAAAACGCCTGTAGCAGGTGGATTTTTGATGATTACTCTGATGGGAAATCGAGTATATAGATAGGTAGATCTGTCAGGAATATACTCATACACAATTATGTATTTGGCACCGGTTATTGGATGTGTGTACAAACCATTGTTGGAAATATATTCTTCCAGTTTTGCTTTAGAGGCAAATTCATAAATCCTGCTTGGGTAATCGAGCCGTTCGTCGCCTTGGGCAGGAGCTTGTTCGATGCCGTACTTGATAGCTCCAAGCCTGTCCGAAATGATGCCATCCACCTCAAATCTCAAATCATTGGTTGCCCAGTCCATGGTCATCAGACTGGAATCCACTATGGTGAATGTTGTAGGCCTTGGCTTCAGGTCTGAAGAAGGCAGGATGATGGTATTGTCTCCATGTTCGGTATAACTGATGGTTCCGGGTTCTTCAAGCGAAATCTCATAAAGGTCCTGGACATTTTGGGTGGTAAGGTTGACGAGATACCATGGAGTAAATCCGTTGTTCCTTGTTTTGAGTAGTCCATTGTTTTGTTCTACCAACTTAGAAACAGTGATTCCGTATCTTAGGTTTGCCAGTTTGATGTCTTCAAAATAATGGTTGTGAGAATGTTTCCATAAATAAAGCCCAACAGAAGTGCTTGTGTTTTTCCCTGATACATAAACATGCCTGAATGAATAGTCAGCCTGATAGGTAATGGTGATGCCTTGCACAGCACCCCAGATGAAAAGGCTGTCAAATACAGATCGCGACACATGATTGACCCCCATGTCTCTTTCAATTGATCTGAGCCCGATGTAAACGTTGATGATGGTATTGTCATTGGACAGGAGGGCAACTTCCTGCGGTAAAACGCCATCGCCTTCACTGCTGTATCCATTGGTGCTGAGGGGGAATTGGTCAAATTGAAATCCAGGCCTGAAAACGGCCAATGCCTTGGCATCGACCCTGTCCAGATTGGTCAACGTGGGGTTTTTATTGGCCACATCCAAACCAATATTGGCATCGGCAATTACATTGTGGTTGCACACAACACCTCTTCCCTTCAAGCCAAGCCCTGAACCATCATACAAATAGTCGTCATAAAATACGGCCGCATCATAGTCGTCTGTGAGATGCCCTTTGGAAATACCAATGATGAAATTGTTGTCCCAATTGCCAAGCTCAGAACCCGATTCTGAGACAATGCCTGAACCTGTCACATCATACACTACATTATCTAAAACATCAGCGTAAGAATGGTGCTGAGTGATGCCCCATCCCGGATTGCCCCAAATCACATTGCCACTGATGATGGCTTTATTGGTGGTAGGGGTGACTCCTGTTCTATGGATGTGTATGCTGTACCTGCCCCTTGAATTTACTATTTCATTGTTGGGATTTCTCTCCAATAAGGCACATTCCTGACCCAGAGGAGATATTTTTGATTTGAATGTGGGTGGCTCCAACCATTGCTTCCATATGAAGTCATCCAGCAGCCGGCTCTTGTCAGTTCGTCCCATGTCCCTGAATACCGCATTGCTGATCACAATATGACTGTCATTGTGCATGATCATCAAATGGCCGCGATGAGAGATTACTTTACTGAAAGATTTGAAAACAATGTTTCGACTCAGGTTGCCTACATAACAATGAAGATTGTCGCTGAGTCTTCCCTGATGATTTTTTTTCAAACCCGAAGACAGGTTGATCGTATTGCCTGAAATGCTGCTGATTCTGCCCTCATCATTACCATTGTTACTGGCATCGTGATTGCCGCTTAGACTGATGACAATTGAATCGCCCGCTCTCCAATTGACCAGGGTCTTATTTACCGCAATAGATGTTGCATTTTTTAAAGCGTCTGCAGTAAGCTTAGCCATGGTGGTTTTCGCCATGCCGAGCACTTCAATTCTTCCCATGGTCACCAGACCGAGCGACATTTGCTCGTGGTCCCAGCTGTATCTTCCCAATACACCTGCCCCATCACTTACTGGTGTTGAAGTTCCGGTTACGACCTGAGTATTTCCATTGATGGCCTGCTGATAAGTATTGTACCTTCTGTCCCCGGTCACTGTTCTTTCCACCTGAAAGACTGGAGCATTGTCTGCATAGTAGGATCGGGCAATTGCATTCCACAGCGTAGGATTGGGTAAGCTGCCCGATTTATAGGCTTCAATATCAAAAGCTTTAAATATTACTTCAATTTTTCTGTTCTCATTGACATTGGAAACAAACCTGGTATAGGAGTTGGCTGTCCCAAAATAGGTATCTACCACCAGCTTTACTGTGGTGTTGTTGGTCTGGTTATAGCAATCAAAAGTTCCATCTACCCGTATAGCGAAAATATGCACCGATGAATTTCCTGTATGTGGACGATGGCTGATTCTCCCGGTACACTGCCAGTGTTCCATGTTGAAGGGCTGAACCAACTGCCATTTTGAATGGCAATGTGACTCGCTGTATTAGCAGGAATCAAATCTGAGTGAGCCTGGCTTTTTTGGAATGAAAAAGTCAGTAAGAGCAAAACGATCAGTCGATGTAGATTCGGCATATTGAAATGAATTCAAATGCAAATCTAGCTTACCATAAAAGGCCGACGGTTTCACAATTGATGTGAAAGGTTTGAAAATCATCATAAATGCGTCTATTGGACCCTTTAAGTCTTTTTGAATAAGGTCAAAAAGAAGTTTACATGATGCCAAGTGAGTCTCTGTATATGAGGTGCTCGTTGTTGTGCAACTTCCAGTAAGGAAGTCTCATGTCTTTGATGAGCTCAGCTTTCGTTGTCATTTTCTTTCCACCAAACTCTGAATAGGTTTCTTCCCAACCCAGGATTTTGTGGGGGAAGGCCTTGTCGAACTTTATGACAAGTGATCGATCCTCCCATACGACCTCGGCTTCCATGCGATCTTCGAGATCTTTTACAGATATCGTAGCCTGTTCCACCTGAAGAGGTTTGTGTCTGAGACGCGAACTGAAACTGCCCGGAATTACCTCGACTTTTCCTATAGGTAAAGCCTTGGGGTCTAACCTGATGATGTTCCAGATCTCGTCCTCGAGAAGCGCAAGAGGGAGTTCGGTGACTTGATCGCCTTCGCTTTCGAAATAGGAAAATTGATGTATTGAAAAGGTCTTGTTTTTCGTAGCATTGAGTTGGGTGAAGGACTGTCCACACCATTCCTGTACGCTTGCTGTGGTTTTTAAAGTGCCGGAAAGATCCACGGGTGTATATATCGAAGCCATTAGACTGTATGGATAAATGCCGGTATTGAATTTTTTGGTGAAGTTGCATTTCAGAATGGGTAATGCATCCTTACCGGCTTTTTGGGGATCGTCCAATTTGACTTGTTTGCTCTTGGAAAAGTCCTCGGTGACGAATATAAGGACGGCGTGTCCTTCGTGCATCTCGCCGTATCTTGATTGTGTCAGCTTATATGAAGCCAGTTCTGCATTGCCATCGTACCAGTATTTTTGAAATGCTTTATCGATTTTATTGGGATTTTCTCCCAGAAGAGAAGACTTTATGTCTGCACCAAATACAAAAACTGTCACGAGCAAAAGAATGCTCAGACCAATAGCAGCTAATTTTTTTGAATTCATGGACTGTGTTTTAAATTCATCGGATCTTCATTTCCAATAAAGATATTCTAAACTCAGTAAATAAGTCAAATGTTCTCCACGGGAATCACTTGTCAAAATGCTCCAGGCAAAAAAAAAGCCGCACAATATGAATTGGGCGGCTTTTATACCCCTCGAAAAATGGACTAATCTATTTCCGGGGAGAATCTTATGATTGTCTGTATTATAAATTTTTCAGTTCAGAGACCAGGTCAGCAAGTGTCTTTTTCGCATCACCAAACAACATCTGTGTATTCGGTTTGAAAAACAAGGGGTTTTCTATACCCGCATATCCGCTGGCCATAGATCGCTTCATGACCACCACATTTTTAGATTTCCACACTTCAAGAACAGGCATACCGTAAATGCTGGATCCCTGATCTTCAACAGCTGATGGGTTGACAACGTCATTGGCACCAATGATGAGGGCTACGTCTGAAGTTGCCAATTCTTCGTTGGCCTCCTCAAGGTCGAGCAATGCATCATAAGGTATGTCCACTTCAGCAAGAAGTACATTCATGTGTCCGGGCATCCTGCCTGCTACAGGGTGGATACCAAATACCACCTTAACATCATTGTCTGAAAGGATTTGATAGATTTGTTTTACATATTGCTGTGCCTGAGCTACTGCAAGTCCATACCCGGGAACGATGACCACTTTCTGGGCATAATACATCATTACTCCCGTATCTGCAGCCGATGCTTCTCTTACTGAGCCCTGTGGTCCTCCGGCTGCGGCACTGCTTCCTGATCCTGCAAAATTGCCCGCGATAACATTCCAAAGCGATCTGTTCATCGCGTTACACATCAAAACTGTAAGAATTGTACCCGATGCACCTACAAGAATACCACCGAGCAACATGAATTGATTGCCGTAAATAAGGCCTGCCGCTGCTGCCGTCAAACCAGTAAATGAATTGAGCAGCGATATAACCACTGGCATATCAGCACCGCCAATAGGCGCAACAAATGACCATCCATAAATGAGTGAGATAACCAGCAAAATGCTTACCATCACATTATTGGCACCCGACATGACCACTACGGCTATCATGACCAGAGTTATGGCCAATAGTGCATAGTTGATGTATTGATGGCCTTTTACTGCGACCTGACTGTCCTTTAATTTTCCGTCGAGTTTAAGGTAGGCAAGCAAACTTCCTGAGAACGCAATTGCCCCAACCACAAGCGCAAATATAGTTGAACCTGCCTGGGAATAATAACTCTCTGCATCTTTGTTGAGGTTGAGCAACTCTACATATCCCACCAATACGGCAGACAAACCTCCGAGACCATTGAACAGGGACACCAGCTGAGGCATTCCTGTCATTTCGACCTTGTTGGCAGATCTGATTCCTATAAAAGTACCAATGGCCAAAGAAACCAGAATATATCCAAAGCCAACAGGGTCCAGGCTTCCTTCTACATCGAGTGGATAGACAAGGGCCATAATTATACCGGCTATCATGGAATATGCAGCGAGCATATTTCCAGAGCGCGCCGTAGCAGGATCACTTTGTCTTTTCAGACCGAAGATCAGACCGACAGAAGCAATCAAAAATCCTATATCAAGTAAAGCTTTTAACATCAGTCTTTCTTTTTCTTGTTAAACATGGATAACATTCTATTGGTCACGGCAAAACCTCCTGCAATATTGATGGTCGCAAGGATGATGGCCGCTGATCCAATGAGCATTTTTACGGTATCTCCGCTGTCATTGGTCCTCAAAAGGAAGATGGCTCCAATAACTACGATCCCACTTATGGCATTTGCACCTGACATCAGAGGGGTATGGAGAACCGTTGGTACTTTTGATATCAATTCGAAACCCAATACCACGGTAAATACCAAAAGGTAAACCATGATCAGGTTTTCCTGGATGAATTCTATCATAGCTGATTGTTATTTTGTGATCAAAGATGCGTCAAGGATGGGGTTGCTCATGTCAATATTGATTTGCCCGTCTTTGACGAATAATTTTAAAAAGTTGAAATAGTTACTGGCTATCAGGTCGCTGGAATGCTCCGGAATAGAATCCGCGAGATCACTGTCACCGATAATGATGATACCATTGTCTGTCACCACCTTGCCTTCTTTGGTGAATGCTGTATTTCCTCCCGTTTTGGCTGCAAGGTCAACAATGACCGAACCAGGAGTCATGGCAGCTATGGTCCTGTCTTCTACAAGGATAGGCGCTTTTTTGCCTCTCAATTGTGCCGTTGTGATGATGATGTCTGACTTGGAAGCATATTTGTGTATTTCTTCCTTTTGTCTTTGCAAAAATTCTTCACTTTGCTGGATGGCATAACCGCCTGCTGCTGAGTCGTCTTTCGCACCTTCAACCTCAACGAACTTTGCACCCAGGGACTGTACTTCTTCTTTTGATGAAGACCTTACATCAAATGCACTGACCTTTGCACCAAGTCTTTTTGCCGTGGCTATGGCTTGCAATCCTGCAACACCCGCACCTATGATCAGTACATTGGCAGGTTTAATGGTACCTGCAGCAGTCATCATCATGGGTAAACATCTGCTGTTTTCTGATGCTCCCAAAAGTACGGCCTTGTACCCCGCAAGGGACGCCATAGAAGACAATATGTCAACGGCTTGTGCAAGCGTACTTCTTGGAATCATGTCCAGACTGAAAGCCTGAACTTGCGCTTCTTTAAGACCTGAGGCAATGCCGGTACTGTTGTATGGCTCAAACATAGACAAGGCTATAACTCCCTTTTTTGCAAGCGCATAGTCGTGTGATGACAAAGGATTTACACTTACCAAGATGTTGCTTTCCTCAAGTACAGTATTTCTTTCCACCACTCTGGCAACATCCTGATATGCTGCATCAATGTAGCCCGCTGTCTTACCTGCACCTTTTTCTATGAGAACGTCCATGCCCAGCTGGTCTTTGATTTTTTTACAAACCGCCGGACTCAGGGCAACCCTTCTGCAAGTCTCATTTAAAACACCTATCATATTATTGGTTTTGTATTAAAAACGGAATTTGGTGGCTCAAATCTAAGGATATCGAAGCTAACAATGGAGGTACTGTGTTTATTTTTTGCAAAATATCACAAAGAATTAAATTTTTTAACAATAGTAGTTTTAATTCAACACAGGTACAAAATTTTGACTTGTGGCTTTGATCCCAAACTTTCCTTTGCAAAATAGCAACTATTATCAAAAATGAAAGGATTTTATGAGATAAATCATGTTGTGAATGCATGGTAACAGGGCATAATTTTTTGGGATAAGCCATATCAAAGCATTCCAAAATTCATTGGGATGTTTACATAAGAATAGGCATGGCCAATGTTAAGTAGTTGATAGTAAATCAAAAATGTTTAAATTCTCCTTCTGGAAATTCATACTATTTCTCATGCAAGCAAGGAAATGATTACATAAGATTGCATGTTGTTATCACTTCAAGCTTGTATTACCATCATGTTGCCCTGAAATACGAACTACAAGGTGATGCGCTCGATCTGTGCACCAAGGGCATTGAGTCTCCCATCAATATTTTGATAACCCCTGTCGATCTGATTGATGTTGTGGATGATACTTGGTGTATTGGCGGAGAGGGCAGCAATCAGCAAAGCAACACCAGCCCTGATGTCAGGCGATGACATTTCTATTCCCCTCAGCTTGTATTTTCTTTCCAGTCCAATGACGGTTGCTCTGTGTGGATCGCACAGGATGATTTGAGCGCCCATATCGATCAGCTTGTCCACGAAGAAAAGGCGGCTTTCAAACATTTTCTGGTGGATGAGGATGGATCCTCTTGCCTGAGTTGCTACAACAAGTACAATACTCATAAGATCAGGAGTGAATCCCGGCCACGGTGCATCATAGATGGTAAGAATCGACCCGTCAATGAAGGTCTGAATTTCATACAGGTCCTGTGCCGGAATATGTATATCGTCACCTCTGAAATCCATCTGTATGCCCAGCTTTTGGAACACAGAAGGTATATTGCCAAGATCTGGCAAAGAAACGTTTTTGATGGTAAGCTCGCTTTGAGTCATGGCAGCCAGACCGATAAAACTGCCTATTTCAATCATATCGGGGAGCACACGGTGTTCAGTTCCTCCAAGTTTTTCTTCTCCTTCTATGGTCAGCAAGTTAGAGCCAATGCCCTGAATTTTGGCCCCCATTCTCACCAGCATCTTACAGATTTGCTGAAGATAGGGTTCGCAGGCTGCGTTGTAGATGGTCGTTGTGCCTTCAGCCAAAACAGCAGCCATGACAATGTTGGCTGTTCCGGTTACAGAAATTTCATCCATCAAGATGTACTTTCCTTTCAGCCTTTTGGCCTCCAGGAAAAACTTATCCGTTGCCTCCTCGTATTTAAATTCTGCCCCGAGTTCCTGAAATCCGTGGAAGTGGGTATCCAGCCTTCTGCGACCTATTTTATCGCCACCGGGTTTTGGTAAAAACGCTTTGCCAAATCTGGCCAATAACGGTCCGAGCAACATCACACTACCTCTGATTTTTTTGGCATCTTGCTGATAGGCATCTGATGCAAAGTATTCAAGATCGATGTCGTCTGCTTGAAATGTAAATGTGTCAGCACCATCTTTCGTTACTTTTACACCCAAGCCCTTCAGCAGATTGATCAGGAGATTGACATCGACAATATCAGGAACATTATGGATGGTCACTTTTTCTGAAGTAAGCAAAACGGCACTCACAATTTGTAAGGCTTCGTTTTTTGCCCCTTGTGGATAAATGTCTCCCTTTAAGGTAGTGTTTCCCTGAACTCTAAAAGCTGTAGCAGACATGGATGTATATTATTTTATTTGAAAAAAATGTGCTTCAGATGATTGATACCACCCGGACCATGATTTGACCCTTTATTTGCTCTAAATTTCCTTAACAGTTAATCTGGTCAAACCATATTGTCAGTGGTTTATCGGCCAAAAGTATAAATATTACCAGAATAAATAATATATACTGTAAGGAATATCCATTTTCCTAGCTTAAGCAAATACGATGGTCTGAAAGTCTAAAGAAAACAGTATCCCAATGCCCTTATTGTTTTTAGGAGTGAATGAGACAATTTGATCAAAATGAGAAAAAATTGAATTCAAATGAAGTCAAAGATATAATCCTTATTGACAAATCTGTTGCTTCAATCCATCGTACAAAACGACATCAAAAGCAGTCCTCGCTTCCAGAAATCTATTTTCAAGATAAATGTCAGAATGACCTCCACCATCAACTTCAACAAAAATGGAGGAGACTCCAACTTGTTTTGCACGATCGTGAATGGCTTTGCTCCCATACATTTCTACCAGTTTCAGTTCTTCACTTCCCACAAACCCCTTACCTATAGGTACGGTATTGTCTTTGTTGCCATGGTAACTGTAGATGGCAGGATCTCCTGACTCCATAATTGCCGGATCTATGATGGCACCGGAGAGGTTGATTACCCCTCGGATATAGTTCCTGATATTGGGAAATGCTTCAAAGCCTCCATTGGCATCAATAGCTGTTTTTGTCAATGGAGTCAGCACATCATTTGGATCCAGGTAAGTGGTGTGTATAACTGCAATTGCTCCTGCAGATACTCCTCCAAGGAAAATTTTGGTAGTATCGATATTATATAAATTAGGTCCTCTGGCGTCCTTCAAAAAATAAGTGACTGCATTGCTGATGTCCTGAGTTGACTTCACCACAATGTCATAAACATCTGCAGTGTCCGGAATGCCTGATAAAATGTTGTATAACCGGTAATTGATGCTGGCAGAAACAAAGCCGCGCAATGCCGTGACTGAGGCCAGGCCTTCAAGATCTGCCTTAGAACCGCTGATAAAATGCCCTCCATGTACCCATAATAAGAGTGGTCTTGGTTCACTGTTTGGGTCATTTTTTGGCTGGAATATATCCATGTAAAGAGATTGTAAGATGCCATTTCCGTTGAGGGCTTTGCCATATTCAACGTCCGGAGTCTTTTCAAATTCAGTGAAAAATGCCTGCTTGTATCTATTGGTTTCACAATTTGGCGTTTCACCAACTTCTTCATCCTGGCATGAATAAATAAAGCTCAAGCTGATTAAGAATAAAAAGAAGCGACTTAAGGTTGCTTTGCGCATGGATTAAGTTTGTTGAAAATTTTAAAAAAGTGGGCCAATATATCAATATTTGCAGGTACAAAATACCTCAGCTTGCATTCAAGCCAATTTATTGAACTTTTATATCAATGGCACGCGGCTATAGAACGTCACTTACCGTGGAAAGTTGATACCAATCCTTATAAAATTTGGATTTCAGAAATCATTTTACAGCAAACCAGGGTAGAGCAGGGAACTCCATATTATTTAAGATTTATTGAGCGCTTCCCTGATGTAAACAGTCTGGCGGCTGCGGAGGAACAGGAAGTGCTGAAACTTTGGGAAGGACTTGGGTACTACTCCCGAGCAAGAAATTTACACGCGGCAGCAAAACAAATCGTAGACCAGTTCAGTGGAGAAATACCTTCGGATCATCGGCTTATTTTATCATTAAAAGGCATCGGGCCATACACCGCTGCAGCTATAGCCAGCTTCGCATTTGGAGGAGTACATGCTGTGGTAGATGGCAATGTCATCAGAGTCCTTTCCAGGATATTTGGTATTACTGAGGCAGTTGATACCACTGGCGGAATAAAGCAGATCAACCAACTGGCATCGCAATTGATCGACCGACAAGACCCGGGTAGATACAATCAGGCCATCATGGATTTTGGTGCCATCCAATGTTTACCAAAGAACCCAATTTGCCTTGACTGCCCTTTTGTCAAATCTTGCTTCGCTTACAAAAATGATATGATAGAACAACTTCCATTTAAGGCCAAAACATTGACCAAAAAGAGTCGCTTCTTTCACTATTTTATCATTGAAAATGCAGGTGCTGTTTTACTTGGAAGAAGAGAAAAACAAGACATTTGGAAGGGCTTATTTGAATTTCCAATGATAGAAAGCCAAGGTCCGGACCTGGATAAAACAACCATATTTATGTTTTTGAAGGATGAATTTGGCATCAATACTGCAATAGGGGCTCCATATATAAAGACAGAATTGAAGAAACATTTGCTCACTCACCGTGAAATCCATGCCTTTGTTTATAAATTTGAGGAGAAATTTGAACTAAATTCAAAATCAGGGACTTATTTCTTTGTGCCTAATGAAAATCTAGGCAACTTTGCATTTCCAAAACTTTTGCACAGTATCGTTCAGGAATTGATGCACATTCAACATTGATCCGATGCGAATTTTTGCATAAGTTGGCAGTAGAATAAATTTGATCCTTGGATCACCAAATAAATCGAAATGATTAATAAAGTAACCTTGATCGGGAATCTTGGAAAAGACCCGGAGGTAAAACATCTTGAAAGCGGTTCTTCCGTTGCCCGATTGGTTCTGGCAACCAATGAAAACTATAGAGATAAGGATGGAAACTGGCAGACTCTAACGGAATGGCATACAGTCATTGCATGGAGAGCCCTTGCCGATACAGCTGAAAGACAGCTCAAAAAGGGCAGCATGGTCTATGTTGAAGGCAAGCTGAGGTCACGACAGTACAAGGACAATAATGGTATTGAAAGGTACATTACCGAGGTAGAAGCCAATGTTTTGAAGTCTCTTGACAAAAGAGAAAAATCTGATCCGCCACTTCCGGGAGAATCTGATACCAGCTTCACTTCATATAACCAAAGGCCGGTTGATCCTCCAAAAAATGATAATGACGGAGGTGCTGATGATGACCTTCCTTTTTAATCTTCAGCAGCACATATTGTTTAACTAAATGATATAGTTTGGAATCCGAACCTCCCTCAAAGATTTATTTTGCTTTTGTGCCCCTGATTGCACTTGCACTATTGCAAATAATGCCGCAAGGAATATTTATATTCATCCTGCTCATGGTGGTGCTCATTTGCTGTTCAGGATTGATTTCAGCATCTGAGGTTGCATTTTTTGGCTTGACTCCTCACCAGGTAAGAATCCTGGAGGAAGAAAATTCCATGGTTTCAAGGCGGATTCTCGAATTGCGTGAAAAGCCAAGAAGACTCCTCGCAACCATACTCATCAGCAACAATTTTGTGAATATTGCCCTGGTTATCGTATCAGAAATCGTGGTCAGTCAATTATTGACAAAGGACGCCTTGTACAATACTTCTGCATTTGTCGATGCATATATGTTGCATGGTTTGATTGAGATCAGTGCTATTTCCACCTTCATACAATTCCTGATCACAACAGTATTGGTGACCATTATACTCTTGCTATTTGGCGAGATCGTACCAAAATTTTACGCAGGGAATGCACATCTGAGTGTTGCCAAAATGATGTCTGGACCGCTCAAAGTACTCAACTTTGTTTTCAGCCCTGTTTCGTCGGTTTTGGTTGGGTGGAGTACCGGACTTGAACAACGCATTAATAAGAACAGGAATTATCAGACAGGGACCTCAAAAGAAGACCTGGATGCCGCCATTGACCTCACCGTTCAGAATGAAGAAGGGGAAAACCAGGAAGCGGACATTCTCAAGGGAATCATCAAGTTTGGTGATCTTTCGGCCAGGCAGGTGATGAAACCCAGGATTGATGTAGTTGGGCTTGATATCACCGAAGATTTTTCTGAAATACTCAAAGTGGTCAGGGATTCAGGTTATTCACGACTGCCGGTATATGAGGAAGATCTTGATCATGTCAAAGGCATGTTGTACGTCAAAGATTTGCTGGGGCATACCCATGAAAATAAACAGTTTTTTTGGCAGGAGCTGATCAGGGAGACCGTATTTTACGTTCCTGACTCCAGAAGGATAGACGACTTATTGCGAGACTTCCAACTCAAGCGCATGCACATGGCAATTGTCGTGGATGAGTTTGGTGGTACACTTGGCATTATTACACTTGAAGACATCATGGAAGAAGTCATTGGTGACATCAAAGATGAGTTTGATGAAGAAGAAGATGTTGACTACATCAGGTTGGATGAAGACAATTTTATCTTTGAGGGAAAAACCCTGCTCAATGACGTTTGCAGGATCATAGGAGAGAAGAGTGGATACTTTGATGACATCAAACAAAACGCTGATTCTTTGGCAGGTTTGATTATCGAACAGGTTGGTTCAATCCCAAGGGTGGAAAGAGAAATAGTCGTAAAAAGCACAACCTTGAAAATTGTTAGTGCAAATGACAGGAGGATTGAAAAGATTAGCCTTAAAGTGGATAGAAAGAAAGACAATGAGTAAAGCTTCATATAAAATATTTTATATCCTTCTAGTCTCCGTTTTTGCCACCGGCTGCACCCAGCCGCCAGATCAAAGGCCGCTTCCCCGTATGTATCCGAAAATTGATTTTCCGGAGAAAAGAAACATCAAATTTGACGAGGACTTATGCAATATGACATTTATCTACCCTGATTATCTCGAATATGTCAGAGATACATCATTTTTTGAAAGTGCACCTTTACACCCTTGTTGGTTTGACCTTGATTCAAAAGAATTAAACACCACCATTCATTTTTCATACTATCCAATCACCAACAGGGCTTCATTTGATAAGCTCGTAAATGATGTTTTTAAAATGGTGGGTGAGCACAATATCAGGGCATCGTACAGAGCTGAGGAACCTATTAAAAATGAGAAACAAGATGCCTTTGGTCTAGAATTTGAAATTGAAGGCGAAGTTGCTTCTCCATTACAATTTTTTTTAACAGACTCTACACGAAACTTTGTGCGCGCTTCGTTGTACTTCAATGCTAAAGTAAACCCTGATTCAACTCAAGTCATTTATGATTTCGTCAGGGAAGACATCGATCAAATAATTAAATCATGGCAATGGAATGAGGCCCCATGATAATTGGCTCATCTAATTGAAAAGCTTAAATTTGCAGCGTTTTTTAAATATCTGTTTCTAAGTATTACAGCAAGTAAACAATATTATGACAAAGAAATATTTTTTTAGGACCATTATGGTGTTGGTCGTTTCTCAAAGCCTGACAGCACAACAAGCCAATGATGTCCTGATGAAAGTTGGCGATATTCCTGTCACTGTTAGTGAGTTCAAATACATCTATGAAAAAAACAACGGTGCCAAGGCAACGTATTCAAAGGAAAGTATTGAGGAATATCTTGATCTCTACACGAAATTCAAACTCAAGGTCAACGAAGCCAAAACCAATAAAATTGATACCATATCCAGTCTGAAAGAAGAACTGGACGGCTATAAAAGACAGCTTTCCAATTCTTATATCATGGATAAGGGAGTCAACGATTATTTGTTGAAAGAACTCAAAGAAAGGGTAAAAAAAGACATCAAGTTCTCACATATTTTTATTGCTGTGCCTGCCAATGCTGCCCAAGAGCTCAAGGACAACAAAAAGGCTGAAATCGATCAGGCCTACGAAAGACTTCAGACAGGTGCTCCGTTTGAAAACGTAGTCGGCTTTTTTTCAGAAGATAAAATCACCAATCAAAGTGGCGGGGACCTGGGCTTCTATTCTGCAATGATGCCCAATGGGTTTTATGAATTGGAAAATGCCATGTACAACACACCGGTTGGATCTTATTCAAGACCTGTAAAATCGCGTATTGGATGGCACATCATCAAAGTAACAGATACAAGACCTGCCTACGGAGAAATCGAAGTAGCCCACATCCTGATCAGAAAAGAAGGACAGGATGCAAAATCCAAAATTGATGAGGTGTACAAAAAATTGAAATCAGGAAGTGATTGGAACGCGATGGTCCTTTCGAATTCAGAAGATGAGAAATCTTCTAAGGCAAATGGAATGCTTCCGGCATTTGGCATCAATACCTACGAAAGAGCATTTGAAACTGCCAGTTTCGCCCTGAAGGAGAAAGGGCAAATTTCAGAGCCTTTTGAAACCAGTGCAGGCTGGCACATCGTGAAGCTAATCAATAAGAATGAAGCCCTGGACGATGAAACATTCAACAAGGTATTCGAACCAAGAATAAAAGCAGACGAGAGGTATAATATAACGAAGTTACACCTGCTTGAGACGATTAGAACAAACTCAGGATATAAGGAAAACCTTGATCTGCTTTCCAATTTTGCAAGTGGTCTTACAGAGGATTTTTATACGTTCAAGTGGCAGCCTTCCCCAACTGATGCCTGGTCAAAATCATTGATAGATTTTGGAGGTGAAAAGAAATACAGCCTGGCTGATTTTGTTGAGTTTGCGCAAAAGAACACCAGAATAAGGCTGAGATACGACAAAAGTGTCAACACTTATCAGGAAGCCATTGATGCCTTGTTTGAAGCATTCAAAGAAGAAAAGACCATCGATTTTGAACAAGGCAATCTGGTAAAAAAGTATGACGATTTCAGATCTCTCATGAGAGAATATGAAGAAGGTATATTGCTGTTTGAGGTGACTAAAAATGCAGTTTGGGATAGAGCAAATCAGGATAGTGTAGGCCTTGCTCAATTTTTTGAAAGCCATCGGAATGCTTATATGAACGATGAGAAAGTCCTTGCGACAAAAATCTCTTTCTCTACGGACAATGCAAGCATCGCCAATGAAGTCTTTGCCCAGGCAAAAAAATCAACAAAAGCTTTGACCAAAAAATACAACAAAAAAGAAGAGTTCCTTAAATTCGAACAAGTAGAAATTGCCAAAAGCGATGAGGCAGCAAAAAATTTGGCCTTCAAAGCCAAGGCCATTTCTCCAATGAATCAAACTGAGGGAAACTACACCATCTACAAGGTTGAAAAGGTAATTCCGGCTAGCCCTAAGTCGCTCAAGGAATCAAGAGGATATGTGGTTGCTGATTACCAGGACCAGTTGGAAAAGGACTGGGTGGAAAGCCTTAGAAAAAAATACAAAGTAGAAGTGAACAACGATGTGCTTCAAAAGCTCATCAAATAGAAATGACAAGATCAAGGATAGCATTATTATTTCTTATTGGACAGCTGATGTTGGTGCAGTCTTGTTCAAAAAGCTCAGCGCATGAAGGCGAGTATATTGCTATTGTTGATGACAACCATTTGACCTACAGTGATATAGAAGGTTTTGCGGAGGGTACAGAGAGTCCTGAGGATAGTGTTTTTATGCTTCGTGCCTATGTGCAAAACTGGATCAAAGACCAACTGCTGATCAGGGAGGCTGAAAAAAATATGCCAGAAGACTTCAACATCGAGAAGTTGGTCCGCGATTACAGATCATCACTCATTCTTGCCAATTACATAGAAAAAGTCATCGAAGGAGAACTGGATACAAGTGTTACAGCTCAACAAATCAATGACTATTACGAAGAAAATAAGCGCCAATATACCTTACTTGAACCCATCCTGAAGTACTACTTTGTAAAAGTCGCGAAGGATAAGAAAGGCATTCAGGACCTGGAAAAGAAGTGGAAAAATATTTCAGAGGAAGACATCACCAATTTTTGCAATGGGGCCAATTGTGAGTTTGTGCAAATTGATGACAAAATATGGTCTCCGGACAATGAATTGATTTCAATAGTTCCTGCTAAAATTTTATCGGATGTAGAGCTCAAAAAAAATGCATCTTTCATCAAATCTGACGATGACTTCAAATATTTTGTTAAAGTGCAGGATTATGTTGGCAAAGGCGATGTTCCTCCGTTACAATTTATTGAGAGTAAGATAGTAAGTGTCATACTTAACAACAGAAAACAAGAACTGCTCAAAAGAAAAAAGCAGGTTTTGTTTGATAAATATTACAATACAAGTACCGTCAATTCTTTTGTGGAAGATCCGACGGGAGCGAATAACAAATAACTATGTATAAGAACAATTCTTTTAAGGCTATTTTGATCTGTTTTACTTTTTTGGCAAGTAGCGCAAGTGTTATTGCACAGAGCCCTGTTTTGGTAGACAAAGTCATTTGCAGAGTAGGTAGTGAAAACATCCTGTTGTCTGATGTAGAAGAGGAGTTCTCTTATATGAAGAAAAGCGATCCAACTTTGGATGAGTCTGCCAAATGCCAGATTCTTGACAATATCATCTCACAAAAAATCATCATCTACCAGGCTAAACTGGACAGTATCATTGTCAGTGACGAGCAGGTAAATCTGGAGCTCGACACCAGATTCGAAAGGATATTGATGCAAATGAACGGTGACGAAAAATTCTTTGAAGAATATTATGGAGCAACGGTTGCTGAAATGAAGGATAGGTACAGAGATGACCAGAAGCAACAAATGTTGGCCCAGATGATGCAAAGAAACCTCATCAATGAGGTTGACATTACCCCAAAGGAAGTAATGGATTTTTACAACAGTATACCAAGAGACAGCCTTCCATTCCTGAATGCCGAAGTGGAAATTGCTGAAATGATCATCAAACCTACGGTCAATCAAGTGAGTAGATCGGAGGCTTTGACGCTCATCCAGGATCTGGCCCAAAGAATTAAAAATGGAGAAGATTTTTCTGAGCTGGCTACCAAATACAGTGCTGATGTTGAATCAGCAAAACGAGGTGGAGATTTGGGATTCGCAAGAAGAGGCACATTTGTCCCGGAATTTGAATCAACAGCATTTTCTCTAAAACCCAATGAAGTTAGTGATATCATCGAAACTGATTTTGGCTTTCACATTTTGAAGCTTGACGAAAGAAGGGGTAACCTGGTACACGTGAGGCACATATTGATATCTCCCGAAATCACCAGCGCTGACGAGGTTCTTGCCAAGGCAAAGCTAGATTCCATCAGAAACCTTGTTTTGGAAGACAGTCTTAGCTTTACGGTTGCTGTAAAAAGATTTGGCGAAAAGAACGTTCCATCCTTCAATAACGGCGGTAAATTGAGAAATCCTAATACAGGAAATTCTTTCTTTGAAACCAAAGACCTTGACTACGATACCTATTTTGCCATTGAAGACCTGGCTATTGGGGGCATTACTCCAGTCATGGAGATAAAAGACATGAGGGGCAATACCATGTACAGAGTGCTGCAATTGCAATCAAAGTCTAAGCCCCACAGGGTTTCTATCGAAACAGACTATGATAAAATTGCCAACTATGCCAAGGAGACCAAAAAGGCAAAATACTTTGCTGAATGGATGGAAGAGCACAAGAAAGAAATTTTCGTCAAGGTGGATCCAATAGTTGATGGATGCCCGATTTTGAATCAGTACAAGAAAGAGCTTAAACCTTAAAAGATTTTTTTTTAAGAGCTTAAGCATTATTACTTCTTAAATAACTACATACTTTTTACCGGGCAGACTTCTCACTATGCCTTTGAATTCCATTTCAAGTAACATGGTGGACATCTCTGAAGGTGTTTTGGAAAAATGGTAACAAAGTGTATCCAAGGTACAGCCTTTTTCTTGCCTTAAAAGGTCGAAAAGTAATTGTTCAGATTCTGTCAGATTTGCAAAAAGTGCCGTCTGGACAGCCTTTGCTCCTTCCTTTCCGGAATCCCATCTCATGATATAACACAAGTCTTCTACAGATTCCATCAGCGAAGCCTTGTGCTTTTTGATTAAGCCATTGCAGCCCTGTGCATATTCGTCATCTATCCTGCCGGGAATGGCGAAGACGTCTTTGTTGTACTCGTTTGCAAATTCTGCAGTTATGATTGATCCGCCTTTTGATTTAGATTCTACGACAATGATGGCATCGCTAAGGGCTGCTATAATTCTGTTTCTCAATGGGAAGTTGACCTTGTCGGGACCGGTTTTGTGTGCAAACTCAGTGAGAACTCCTCCGTCACCTTGGATCATCTTTTTGTATAAATCTTTGTGTTCGGCAGGATAAATTGTAGCCATACCACTGCCCATGATACCTAAGGTCGGAATGCCCCTCTCGATGCTTTTTTTATGAGCAATACCGTCAACCCCATGCGCCAGGCCACTCACTATGGTGACACCAATGTTGGCCAGGTCATTTACAATGCGCTCAGTGGTCAACCTCCCGGCTTCTGTTGGGGTGCGCGTGCCAACAATTCCGACCGTTCGTTGCGGGTTGAGTGAAGCCTGACCTCGGTGGTATAAAACCATTGGAGAATAATCAAAATGCCGAAGCCGCTTAGGATACAATGGGCTTCTGTAGTCAAGGATATTGATATCGTTTTTCTCCGCGTAGCGGATTTCTTCCAAGGCCAAGTCAATATATTTAGGGTCAATGAGTCTAGCCCTCATTTCACCGACATTTTGGATCCTTGCCAGGTCTTTTGCCTGGGTTTTGAAGACATCAGCAGCAGTACCACAATGATTGATCAGCGTCCTGCCCAATACGGGCCCAACATTGGGAGTCATAGACAGAGCCATCAGATGGATGAGCTCTTCACTTATATTTTTCATGGTTTTTCAAATTTTTCATGGGTTAAGTTTTTACTTCATCAGCGGAAGGCATTTTTATATTGGAGTATTTCTGGGTCATTTGGTGCTATAACGGATGCAAGTTCAGCTATTCTTGGTCCGTAAGTTCTTACAGGCATTTCTCTGGACTCAGTCATGGCCTTCAGTGTTTTTTTATAGAATGCAAGATATGCGGGATTGTTTTGCTCCCTTGCATTGAGATACTCCAGATACTCCGTAATAAAGGATGATAATTTACCAGAAGCATCTGTTTTGGTTTGAATGTCCGGGCGATGGATACAGACTTCATAAAAAACATCCAGCAATGGTTGGAGATTTCTGTCTATGCCATACTTTTCTGCTGCAATGCCCGCTAACATAATATTACCATTTCTGTATTTGGGTAGAATCTGATGTGCCTTCAAAGCATATGGGAAGGCATCATTGAGTAAGGCTAGTTTTTTGTCAGAATCTTCCTCTGCCCTGGCTTCTTCAAATAAAGCAGTAGCCAAAAAAGAATTGGCTCTGGCACTTCCTTCTGAAGCAGGGAAAGCTGAGCGGTTGAGTGTCACAGCATTTTCCCAGGCCGGAACACGTATTACAGATCTTATACTATATGCCAACACAGGGAGAAGGGCTATGCTGTAGATCAATATATTATTTTCTGATTTTAGCCAGCGCTTTTGAGCCCACACCACGCCATATGCCAACAATAAACAGTAGGCAATGGAAGGCATATAAACAAATCGATCGTTCATAAATGTACCCAAATTGATCACCAGGTTGGAAACAATGCTCAGGGTGATCAGATAAAACCAGATCGTGTAACCGGGCATTTGTCTTTTTCGCAAACTGATCACTCCAAAAACTGCAAGACCAAGATATAATAACAATGACAAAAATGCTCCCGGTTTAGCAAGATTCATGATGGGAATGGCATAAGGATAGTAATCATGGGTCAAGGGGTGTGGAAAGATCAATAGTTTGATGTATTGACCGAGTGTATACATGATGGTTGCGAACTTTTCACCAGAATCCATGTCGAGAAACGGATTGTTCATGATGTCTGTAATCTTGGCATTCAGATCTGGCACACCGCTGACGTTAAACCTCCAGATGAGATACAAAATAGTTGTAGCTCCCAGATAAGGAATGGACCGAAGGCTCTTTTTGCCGTTGAAAAACCACACAGTCATAGGAATGATAGCCAAAAAGGTGATCGTATTTTCCTTGGACAACAAGCCCAAAAGGAAGAGCACTGAAGCCAGGATCAAGCTTTTTTTAGAAGTCTGTACAACATCTTTATAAACAAAATACAAGCTCCAGACCGCAAAAAGTACTGCCATGATTTCGTCTCTTCCTTTGATATTGGCTACTGCCTCAACATGTAGAGGGTGTGCAGTAAAAATGAGCGCTGTGATGAAGGCAATAAGTCCTTTTTCAATATCATTGAATCGCGTACTCCAGGCGGGCCCATTTTTCATTATGAAATGAAAAGTAAAAAACAATAATACCCCTGAAAAGGCATAGAGCAAAACATTGATGAAATGTGAAAGCCCGGGGTTTAATCCACCGGTGATGCCATATTCAATGGCAAAACTTACAAGGGACAAGGGTCTGTATCTGTTGCCCTGGACGAGATTCATTTGCTGACCAAAGTATCCTTCCATACTCTCAGAGGTCATGATATCCCAAATCCCACCGAATCCCTTTTTGGTGTAATTGTTGTCCTCAATGACAATGGCATCATCCAGGAGGTAACCATAGTTGATGCTGGCAAAATATATTCCAAAAGTAAGTACCACAATAGACAGTGCCTTGATCCAGTTGGTCTTTATAAACCCGAAAAACCCTGCCAATGGTTCTGCAACTACAGGAGTAGAAATAGTAGCTTTCTCTGGTTTTGTCACAGCTGTACTTGCCGGAATTTTAGGGGATTTCTTTTTTGCCATCCAAATTGATATGTATTGTAAGCTGACAAATATACTGCGTGAATGGAAATTCAGGATTCTTTCTCACAGCCAATTTTCATAAAGCATTGCAATGTCATAGCCAATTTGATGGGTTATATGCTCTAAGCTTCAACAAAATCCAGTAAAACCTTAAGCAATGCTTCTCCCTGATCGGCATGTACCCAGTGACCTGCCCCAGCTATGCTCGCAAATTCAGCATTTGTAAATAATTTTTGAATGCCTATTATGTCTTCCTGACGGATATAGTCTGATGACTCACCGGCAACAAAGAGGGAAGGAGTTTCTATTACATGGTCAAAATGCAACTCATTCATTAGGTCCCGGTAATTATGATACAGCAACTCAAGATTCATTTTGTATTCATACCCCCCTTCCTTTTTCCTGGAAATATTTTTCATTAAAAAGTGAAGAACTGCCGGCTCTTTGATGGTCATAGCAAGTTGCTCCTGAATCTCATTTCTATCTTCATAGACATTTGGATCTATTTTGCGAAGCGCATCGAAGATGTATTCATGTCCACCGTCGTATTTCCTTGGAGCTATATCTATAATGACAAGTTTTTCGACCATGTCTTCATACATGTCCGTAAACTTCATGGCAGCTTTCCCTCCCATAGAATGTCCTACGATGATCGATCTGTGCAACCACTGTTCTTCAAGAAATTGGTGGAGATCTTCGGCCAAAAGAGTGTAATTAAAAGCCTGAGTATGTGGAGACCTACCATGATCTCTCTGATCTACCAGATAGACCATATATCCGGCGTCTGCAACTGCTTTACCAAAGGTATTCCAGTTGTCAAGCATCCCAAAAAGACCATGTAAAAAAACAATGGGTTGGCCCTCGCCGAAGGTTTTAAAATTGAGTTTCATCTATATGCTTATTCCCGGACCAAGATAATGGATAATTTACTATGTTGAAAATTTGAGAATATATGCGGTCGGTTGAAGGTATTAGCCTTAAGTCTACAGCTCAAGATGGGCTGATAAATGTGAAATTATAATATTGTTAATTAATTCTAAGGCATGGTTTTAGCATTATATTTGTAAGACTTTGAGGGGGTAACCCACATTGATCTTCTGTAAATTTTCAATCAAAAAGGTATGAAGAAGCTTTTATTACTGGTTTGTGTTTTTGTTGGAGGCGTTCAACTTATGGGACAGGGAATAGAATTCCTGCATGTAGGTTGGGAAGAAGCCATGAAGAAAGCAAAAGAAGAAAATAAACTCTTGTTTGTAGATGCATATGCCAAATGGTGCGGACCTTGTAAAGCGATGGCTGCAAATGTGTTTACTCAAAAGGAGGCCGGTGATTTTTTCAACGCCAACTTCATCAATCTCAAATTGGACATGGAAGAAATGGATGGCCGCACTTTTGGTGACAAATATCCGGTGAGGGCCTATCCAACGCTATTTTTCATTGACGGTGATGGCAAAATGGTGCTCCGTGTTGTTGGAGGTCAAAAACTTGAAAACTTATTGGCTATAGCAAATGACGCACTCGCAAAAGGTGACAACATCGATGAACTGGCCATGAAGTTCAGCGAGGGAGAGCGGAGCTATGAATTCATGATGAAATATGTCAAAGCCCTCAACAGAGCCGG
The DNA here is from genome assembly GCA_020436935.1 of Saprospiraceae bacterium. GTDB lineage: Bacteria > Bacteroidota > Bacteroidia > Chitinophagales > Saprospiraceae > JADKBO01. The sequence continues at coordinate 25,974 of JAGQWX010000015.1, read as the reverse complement.
AGAATCTACCATAAAAGTATCGAACACATATTTGTCTTCTTCTCCCGACATCACCAAGGAACAAAAGGCCAGATTTTTGTTTGAAGCAGCTTCAGAAGCTGACAGCAAATTGTTTGAAACTATGGTTGCAGATAAGGCCTACCTTATTTCTTTGGTAGGAGAAGAAGCTTACAATGCAAGAGTGAAAAAGGCCTGCATGGCGACAACTGATAAAGCCATTGAATTTGAACTAAAAATGTTGCTGGATGAGGCTGTTGGAAAGGCTGAACTTGCCTTGACGGATGAAAAAAGTGATTTTGTAGCACAGGCTCAGATGAATTATTTCAGAGCATTCAACGAATCAGATCACTACCTCGAAGCTGTGTCAGATTATCTCAAAGCCATCGGAACTGATGATGCAGCTAAGGTGAAGTCGACCATACAGGAGATGTGTGGAACATTTCCCGAGAATCAAAAAATTCTCGAAAGAGCCTCCAAAGCAGCAAAGGATCTTTACAAGGAAAATAGCAATTTTGACAACTTACTCTTATACTGCAACACCCTGATCCTTTCATCCAATAAAAAGGAAGCCTTGAAAGAAGCAGAAAAGGCTGCTAAAAAGATGGACGACCTAGACCCGGCTGAGAAGAGCAGATTAGAGCTTTTGATCAATAATTTGAGCAAAGAGCTTAACTGATCACCAAAGATCTACCTGGGAAAGCGCATTATCTGAAAAAGCTCAGGTCTTTAAACAATACATTGATATACATTCCTGATGAAATGGTTGTGGTTACCTTTTCTGCTCGGGGAGAAAGATCGCTCAAGTCTATCTTGTTGATCTTTGCAGTCACGGTCATATTGTAAGGATTATAATAGTCGTCTATAAATTGATCAATAGAAGCCTGAGCAAGTTGCAACTTATCGTGTAAAGGAAACTCAAGCGCTTTTTGAAGTTCACTTTTGATTTTGCCCTGCAACAACCACGCAGCTGCCTGGTGAAGCACATTGCCTGTACGCACACTCACTGAAGCATTGGGTACGGATAGTATCTGCAATTGTTTGTCGTATTTGGGACGCCCACTGATGATGATATCACCCTTATATGAACCCGTTGTGGTCACTGTAATGGCAAGATCCTGGCCAAGTGGTCCGGTTTTTACGTTGGTCACAGTTATGGTTTTACCACTTTCAGTGATGGTTTGCCCCACAATTTTTTCTCTTGCTATACTGTCCAGGAAACTATAATTGAAATCCATTTGCAGACTTAGCCTGCTGGTATCAGCCAGAGTGTTTTTCCAGATGAGATAGGGGAGTTTAGGAAACTTGGTCACATCCGGTTTGGCAGAAGATACCACTGTTTTTGCCTGAATGGCAATTTGACCAGCAGAGATGCCTTGTTTGTTTTTGATCCCGGTCATGTACGCAGTGTCAGGAACCATATACATCCAGCCGCCATACAGGTCGTGCAATTTTATGGGCGTATTCATTTTTTTGGTCACATCCATCATGGTGCTCTTTAAGTCAAAGTTGTCCGCGATGCTTTGATCAATGCCTTCTTCAATAAGAGGCTTGACTTTGTCAATGGCCGCATTCGAAATGGTTTCAATGGGTAGGTTGGCAATGCCAATGGTGAGCTTTGGTTTTTTGGTCCATTGATTGCCAACCAGTTTGGTGGTGGTGCGCATGGTCCAGTCGCTTCCAATGTTGAGGGTGCTCACAAATTGCAGTGTTGCTGTCCCGTTTGCCTTAAGCCTCCCCAAAAAGGAGTCTTTGGTCAAGGTGATTTCTGCGGGTAGATCAACTAAAATCTGATTGTTCACCAACTCTACCTTCATTTGTCCCGACCTTTTGAGATTTGCCTTGATATCATATTCAGGGAAGTCCCATTCTTCTGCAAAAATGGTGTCGATAATCACTTCAAAGGTGTCTCTGATTCCCTTATTGTAAAGACTGTAATTGATCGTGATGAGTGATTTTTCTGTGATTACTTTATTGTAATCGTAATCAATCGTATTGGTCGCTGCGACCGGTGGTAAAGACTTCGTTTTACATGATTGATAGGTGGTTGCTATCAAGCATAGCAGTAGAATAGAAATGCAATGTTTCATAAAACTCAAAAGGATAATGATGATGTCACAAAATTAGAAAACGAAAGGCCCATCTTTAAAATTATTTTGGTTTTGATCCCAAAACGCTTTAATACTGGCCAGTGTTTAATAATACAAGAGTACAGGCTTCAAAATGCTCAATACCTGCTTGGTCAAGAATCTGATAGAAAGTTGTATTTTCTGTCCCTGGGTTGAAAATTACTCTCTTGGGATGGAGTGAAACTACATAGTCATAGTATTCGGGCTGATTTTGCGGTCCTATGTACAAAGTCACAGTGTCTATGTCATCAAACTCAACTTTTTCAGTTTCAATTTCGATGCCATTGACCTCACCTTTTCTCAATCCCAGCGCTCTGACACCCTTCTTGAACAATAAAAGCCGATTGATGGCCATATTGGAATATCTTGACGGATTGGTGCTTGCTCCAATCACGAGCGTCTTATTTTTTGCTAAAGTCTGTGGTTCCATAATTTACTTAAAATTGCGCCATCCAATCCAATAACAGTTTTTCCATCACATGGTTTTCAAAACCATATCCTCCGTGACCGTTTCCTTCTACGTAGTGGATGTCAGCTTTCACTCCAAAACGAATACATCGCGTGTAGAGTTCAACGGATTGGTTGATGGGTACTTGCGGATCTTGCTCTCCATGTGCTATGAAGACTGGTGGGTCATTTTCATCAACGTAGAATACAGGGGACGCTTTCTTTTGCATACCTTCATCTTCGTGGTTGCCCAACAACAAGTCCAATGCCGGGATCCTGACATCAAGCCCATGAGGAGTCGATTGTTTGAGGATGGTTGTGAGGTTGGTAGGGCCAAAAAAATCGATGACGCCCTGGACCGAGGAAGTTTCATTGGTCAATTGTCCGATATTCCCTTCCAGATAAGCATCATTATTGGACAAACCTGCAAGCGCCGCCAAATGCCCACCCGCTGATGAACCCCAAAGCACAATTTTGTCTGCATTAAATTTAAAGCCTTTTGATTTTGATCTCAAAAATTTGATTGCTGCTTTGATGTCGTGAATTTGAGCAGGAAACGGGGCCTCCGTGCTCAGCCTGTAGTTGATACTTGCCAAGGGATAGCCGTGTTTGAGCAGTAATTTTGGTGGATCTTCCTTGCTTCCGCTCCTCCAGGCCCCTCCGTGTATCCAGATTACCAAGACGTCTTTTCTGTTATCGTCCGGCAGGTACAAGTCAAGCTGCAACTCTCCCTCAGGTGTTCTTGCATAGATGAGGTCAGTGATCGACATAACACCCTGAGAAAATGAAATTGTATTACAACACATAATGAATGAGAGTACGACGAGGTATTTTTTGATTGCCATTTTTCTTATATAAGTCATTACATGGCTTCAAATCTATGTCTTTTAAAGCATGTAATGTGGAATTGAGGCCATAAATGCATTGACATGTCGGATAAAACAAAAGCCCGAAGTATTCCGGGCTTTTGTCATCGTTGGTTGGGCCATTCCATAAAGCACAGCTTGTACTATAGAATGACATAATCGTGTATGTTTATTTTTTGAGCAGATCTCTGATTTCAATAAGGAGTTCAGTTTCTGTTGGACCTGCCGGTGGTGCTGGTGGTGCTGGTTCTGGCTTATTGAGTTTATTGACAGATTTGATGATCAAAAATAAACAAAAAGCAATGACCAGAAAAGATAGTATTGCAGCGATAAACTTTCCGAGCAATACCCCTCCGGGAGCCCATTCTTCAATAGAGGACACGCCTGCTGCTTCCAAAGTTGGGTTGAGCAACAATGGGGTGATGATGTCTTCTACAAGAGAATTAATGATTTTTCCAAAGGCTCCTCCAATGATTACGGCAACGGCGAGATCAATCACATTGCCCTTCATGATGAAGTTCTTAAATTCTTTAAACATACCTCAGCTATTATATTTGTTAGTTAATGATCCAAATATAATAATTCAGTTTTGTTTAATAAAGACAAAATTTGATATAATTCTACAGTAAAATCAGGAGTTATGCCAAAAGCAATCCTGTGGGAAATTTGATTAACGTTTCAGATTGAATCGGTAATAGTCGTTGTTGTTGCCCAGGTTTTCAATGACAAGGACTGTTTCCAACAAGAAATATTGGCTCCCTGATTTGGCCACAAGGATCATGCCTGGCTGCAAAGGATCTGAGATCAACCTTCCCTGGACATCCTTCAGTGTGAATGGGATGCCGTTGTTTTCATACAAGAGGCCTATCTGTTCTTTGGTTTCCACGAACTGATAAGAGAAGGATTGAGGGAGGTTTTTCTCTCCATTTCTCAGATACCTTAATTCAAGATTATTGGACGGTCTTATTTGTCTTTTCCAGTTGCCTGGCATGCCAACCAGTGTGGAGTCAACACCTGTATCGATGATGAAAGGATCGCTGAATGCTGCACTGCTCACAATTCCGGTGACCAGGGACATGGCAACCGTACCACTGTCTCTGACGACATTGTACAAATCTATGCTTACTTTTTCCTCTGCAGGTTCCCCAACCAGCACCTTGGCCGAATCACGGCCAATTTCTCCATATTCATCCTTCAAAATAAAGGAGTAAGTAAGTTCTCCGGCAATTGCTGGTGCAACGATAATGATGTCATCATCAAAATTGTCCTGCTCTGTAATTTCCAGAACAATAGGATTTGCTGTAACGGGTCTTCCGGCGAAAGACTTTATAACACTTAAGTCTACAGGCTGACCACCAATTTCTACAGCGAGAGTCAACAATTTACCATCTGCTTTCAGTCCATTGAGTTTATAACGGTGTTGCACACCCTTCCTGACAATGTTCAATGCAGGACCATTGTACTTGAGGCTTGGTGCCTCAGCTTCAACAGTAATGGATCGGTCTATGGCTAGTGTATTGTTGTCGTAGTCAAATGCTTTAAAGCTAAAATTGTATACACCAGTCTGGGAAGGACCTGTGATCTCTATGGTAAAACGGAGACTCTTGTCTTCAGGCGCATACAAAATCAGCGGATTGCCTTCAATGTTTTTGCCATTGATCTTGATCCTGGAGACATCAACTGGAAGCCCATTTTCTGAAATGAGGAAGCCTTTCAAGCTGGAAGCTCCTGCACTAGCAGCAACAATTGTTCGGAAAACCTCCAGGGGCTTAATCGTTTTTTCCGCCCCGGTATTGGAAGAAAAAGACAACTTGAATTCAGTAGTTTGGCTTCCTTCATCTTTGTTGCAGGCGCTGATCAAAAGTGCCATAACAAGTATGAAGGAGTTTTTAATTACTGAATGCATGCTGATCAATTAAATCATTTGAGAAAAATTTATTCTTCTTCGTCGCCAGTTTCTTCCTGTGCGGTAAGGAAGCCACAATCTTCCATGGCATTGTACCACTTGATGACTTTCTTTACATCGCTCGGATAAACCTTATCCGGATCATAGTCTGGCAATATCTGAACGAAATAAGACATGAGTTTCTTGTTGTCATCTTTGACAGAAGGCAAAGGCAACTCTGCTTTTTTAGCAGTCATCGTGTTAAAAATGTCTTTGATGTCAACAGTATCATCCATAGTATATATGCCTATGGTCTCCAAGGGTGTAAACTGATGAATCCTCATGGAATAAAAATTGGATTTTCCGGTCTTCGGATTTGATAGGATCAAACCATTGTTTTTAGAACTTACCAATTCAAATAGTCCTGATTCACCGCTGACAGCTATGATGTTTTTAATTTTCATTTTTAAACTGAGATCTTAATTTTTTATATGCCTTGGACACGCCCAAGAATTTGATTTAGGGCGCAAAGATATAATTTGCCTTCTTATTACGACAAAGTATAAAGGATTAAACTTTCCAGTTGACAGGAATCTTAAAATCTCGGACAATAAACGCCTCTGCGCTCTGGTCCGCAGATTTGGTAGATGATGGAAAACTCAAATGCCCCATTTCCGGTTTTGCCGCTTGAAAGTTTTGAGATATTCAAATCATAAGTAAAGCCATAGGAAGCTCCTCCTGAATTAAATCTCGTCTGGAAGATAACAGCATCCTGATGTACACCGACATCCTGATTGTTGTTTTTACTTTGCACGCCCAATCTGTAATAGAGACCTGCCTCAAAGGATTGGTCACTTGATCTGGCGTTCCCCAATAAAAACCTCAAAGATGCTCCGCCATTAAATTCTTTGTGTGGTCCCTGAGACATAAACAACGCGAAAGGCATCAAAGCCATTTTAGGAGCAAATAAAAATTCACCTCCTGCATGAGCTGTAAATCTTCTGTATAAAGGAGCTGAGCCACCTGAAAATGAAACGTTTGGAGCATTGATGTGATGAGCAGCTCCTCCCGCATACCAATAATTGTTTTCATCCATGATAGAGAACCACAACAAACCCAATGCCAGGTCTGGGTAATATCTTGTATAATCTTGTAAAACTTCTCCCGGAAGGGTAGGGTCAAAACCTGTATTTGTGATTTGGCTAGGCCATCTGAGGTCGTTCTGGCTTATTTTCCTTTGTGTCACACCCAGGTCAGCTCCAATTACTGCGTAGGATGCAGATTTTCTGCGGCCAAACATCTTTTTACTATAAGAACCACTCACTCTTGCTTGCAACATACCATATCTGGTTTCTCCGGCAACGTCACCCCAAAGCGTACCTCCAAGACCGAAATAGTCGTCTCTACCAACAGCGTTCTTTTGATCATATGAGAATGAATACGTATTGTATGCACCCGCACCAAGTACACCAGCCCATTGATTGCGGTAGTTGGCAACAAACCGATTTTTACAATTGAGCACGCCAGTCATCGCCGGATTGAGGTTCAGCGGTGACATATAAAATTGTGAAAAGTGTATGTCCTGGGCAATAATACTTCCCGCCATACCAATAAACAGCGCGCACAATAGAGAAAGTCGTTTAAGCATCAGCTTAGATTCTAGTTTGTTAAGAATGCAATATTAACACATTACCTTTACTAAGGCACAATATTTATACCAATAAAGTGATACGACACACCCAAATATCAGGAAAAACCCTGGTGAATCTCACAAATTTTTTTTAGTCATTTATAAAAGCAACCAAATCAGCAAGTTGTTGCTCAGAAAGTTTTTCAACAGGATATTGAGGCATGTACGATTTTTTTCCGTTTCGTACCGGAACTCCCCACCTCACCACCTGGTAGATACTCTGTCTGTGGTAGGTTCCAATATTCCTTTTCAGGTAGTTTTTACTCATCGTTGTCTCATCGAGACTGAGGTAGGAATATTTACCGTTTTCATGGCAATGCAGGCATGAATTTTTATAAATCAGTCCTCCATTTTCCTTATTGCCCGTCAAACCATTGCCCTTGTCTCTGTCATCCGGAGGATAGACAAAAGTCGCCGCCGAATAGTCAAGGTACTTACTCCCAACAATCATCATAGCAGTGCTCTTTTCCTCATTTCCGGTTAGTGCCTTGTTGACTATGGCTTCGTCTGCATCAGACATTTGTAAATCCTTGGTCTGTAATCCTATCGACCACAGATATGCAAGGATAGACTCCAATTCCCAGTCTGCAAGCTTTCTTCCCTGGGCACATTCCTGCGCACAAAGTTGTATCGCTTCTCTAACATCGTTTCTTGCTTTGAAAACCAAATCACCGTACTTTTTGAAATAGTCTCCGTTGTAATATTGAGAACGATTTATTGCGCCGTATAGTGCAGTACCCTGCAAATAAGGCAAACCTTTTTCGTTGGTATAGTCCAGCCTGGCCTGAGCATCATTGACAGCAAGGCTTGGGTCCTCTCTTTCAACATTATGACAAGAGGTACACACAAAGTGTTTGCTCTGTATCCTTGTTTCTTTCCCATTCACCCGTGTAGCAAACCCATTTTTTACCAAAGATTCTCCATTGGCAATAGAGACGTTCTTTAAGGCTAAGTTTGGTTTTTTTGCGGACAGGTCTTTCCCAAGCGCAATCTCAAGATCAGTGACCTTTTGAAAATCATTAAGACTTACCTCTCTATCTGAAGTTGAAGAAGGAAGTTGTGTCCACGGCATATAAATAGACACAAAAAATACAAAAAACAAAATGATGTGTCTGATCATAATGTAAATAATCTTGATATGGTAAATCCTAGTCGAAATTCACCTTTTGCCCAATCTGAATCTGTATATGGTATATAGTCTGTTTCTGATATTCCTGTTGCATTGGTCAGGTTCATCTGGAAAACGTGGCCACCGCCTGTCTCCCATTCAAAACCAACACCAGCCGGCATATATTGTAAGCCCTGACGTATGGAAGACAATGGCTTCTTGGCTTCCAGGATAAGTCCCATTGATTTGGTCAATTGGATTCTCGTCGCTGCTCCAACACTTAGAATGCTGTTTTCATCATTGGAGGCAACTATATTTCTATGAGTGACACCCGCAGAAAGTTGCAAAGAAAACCGATCAGCAAATTTTCTGCCGCCTATGATCTCAACATGGTAAGATAGTCTGTGCTGTGGTTTTGCAAAAAAGTTGAGGTTGCCCTCATTTTCGCTTTTTTTCATTGTAGAGTAGGACGCAACTCCAAGAACAGTAAATGTAAACGATGTCTTTCCCTCTTCTTGCTGGAACACCCGCACTTTTGCCAGCCCATTGATGTTTTGCTTCAGAGGACCGCTTCCCTTGCATCGATTGATACCCACCGTGAAGCCATTGCTGATCCCGTACTCAAAGCCGGTAAGAATGTCTGTAGAATTCTCAAGACCATAAAAGGATTGCCATCCGCCTGAAGCTCCACCGATATCTCCAAACCTGTGTCCAACCCTGAAGTCGAGCTTTCCTCCCGGTAGAACTTCAGTGCTGTGAGAGTTGATAACTCTTGTATCTTTAAATGTTTGATATGCTCTTTTGCTTTGTGCTTGGAGCGCCAGTCCACAAAACATGATCAATGTAAGGGTTAAATTATTTCTCAGCATAGCCGTTCTCTTTCCAGCATTTTAATAGATTAAGTTGTTCGTCTGTTAATTCAGTCGGTTTTCCTTCAGGAACAATAAGTGGTGGCATGTCACGATCTTTGACAACCCAACGTTCAAATTTGCCACTCAGTAAATCTCTTTGCATTGAGCTGTATTTGGTATAATCACCATTCCTGAATGAAACCACATGGCAACCAGCATACGCACAACTATTGTCTAAAATTGGCTTTATATGTCCTATATAGGTTACATTTGTGTCGCATTCAAGAGGTTGCTCGACGATTTTATCAGCACTACAACCAATCAGGATGAAAAAAACTGCTGTTAAAATCGGTAATAAGTTGAATCTTTTCACCCGAAATCTCATTTAAGATGCAACATTAACGCTTTGATTGTTATTATTAATGTACAGTGATAAAAATTATTATAAATGTATCCGATTGAATTAGTGACACCATTGTCCAAAGATTTAACAGATTTTGGTTTCGAAGCACTATCTTCTCCAGCTGAAGTAGATGCAGTATTAAATGAAAACGAAGGCACCATTTTATTGGTGGTAAACTCAGTTTGCGGATGTGCCGCAGCCAATGCAAGACCTGCAGCAAAACATGCAATCAAGCAAGGTAAAAGGCCTGATAAACTGGTAACCGTATTCGCCGGCGTTGACAAAGATGCTACAGAGAGGGCAAGAGAATTTTTGCTTCCTTATCCTCCATCTTCACCTGCCATTGCACTCTTCAAAAATGGAGAACTGGTGCACATGCTTGAGAGAAGACATATCGAAGGAAATTCTGCGCAAGCCATTTCAGACAACCTGGTGGCTGCCTTTGAGCATTATTGCTAAAAAAAACAAATAGAAGGGCGGATGGATAAAACTTTCTGCCCTTTATCTTATCCCATCCATGTCATCCTCAATCCCAATATTCCAGGGCACCAACATCAAGATTGGCGAAAATGTAAGTTTTGGCCATTATGTCATCATTTATGACAACGTAAGCATAGGTGATGGTACTGTGATTGGTGACTTTTGCATTATTGGTGAAGGGCCAACAGGTGCATCAACTTTCATTGGTCAACATTGTATCATCAGAAGTCACAGCATTTTGTATGCCGGTGCCCATTTGGGTGATTTTGTCCAGACTGGCAATAGAGCTACAATACGTGAAGAAAGCTTTGTTGATCATCATGCAGTTATCGGTTTGGGCAGTGAGCTTCAGGGTAACTGTTCTGTTGGCGCTTACACCAGGATTCAATCCTATGTTACAGTGGGTCAGCAGGCAGAAATTGGAAAGTTCGTTTTCATTTATCCGTTGTGTGTATTGACCAATGATCCTTTGCCACCATCCAAGGTTAAAGAAGGTGTTTGTATAGGTGATTTTTCGCAGATTGCATCAGGCTCTATTTTGTTGGGAGGAGCAGATATCGGCAGGTTTTCGCTGGTAGGTGCATCCAGCAAAGTGGGTGGTATTTTTGAAGACGACAGTTATATCGAGGGTAATCCCGGAAGAAGGATGGGCAAACTCTCAAAAATGCCTTTCTTCAACAAAGAGGGGAAAAGACATTACCCCTGGCCTTACCATTACAGCACCAATATGCCCTGGGACGGGTTGGATTTTGATGAATGGGCACTGGCCAATAATATCCGACTTTTTTAAGCTAAATCTTTCCTGAGATTATTAAGCGGAGTCTAGTTTGACAACCTGTTGATGGCATCAGCATTCAACTTACTTTGGATTCTTCTTTTAATGGTAATTTGTTTGAATCCCTGATCGGCTTCAAAACCGAGGCCATAAGTAGTGTCTCTTTGGCTAGGTCTGGTGATTCTCACAAACTTCTCTGTATAAATGATCTTTCGGGTCTCATCCCAGTTGAGTTCACTTGTCTGTAGCTTATCGTTCTGACTATTGTACAATCTCACGTTACCTTTAGCTGTCATGAGATATTTGTTGGGCAGGCGCTCCGCATAATCGGCCTCAAGCCATGCAGCAGGCTGACGATTGGCGTCAAGAAAGGTAATTTTCAGCCCGTTTGGGAATACGTCCTTGATCTCCTGATCGCTATGCCTTTCCATGACTGGACTTTCGCAGATCACCTGTATAACACCTGAATCGCTATACGTGATGGTAATGTCATTGCCAACATCTACCTTGGTATTTAGGTCAGATGAAGTCAGCTTGTTGACTTCATTGATGTCATTGGAACAAGCAATCATCATAGAAAGAATGATCGACAGCCATGCATATGTAAAATATCGGGTGGTCATGGCGATTTTTGCCTGCGTCAGTATCATCTGATCACTGTTAGATCCCCATGATAGGTCTGAACGCTGCAATCTATGAACTCAATTCTGGCAACCCATGCGTATACACCCGGGACCACATTTTGCCCAAATCGCCCATCCCAGCCAATTTCCTGATTGTTGATGATCAATTCATTGGATTCATAGACCTTATTGCCCCAGCGATCGAAAATGAGCAATTCCAGCACTTTAGTTTCATCCTGCTCATTGGACAAAGAAAAAATATCATTGTAACCATCACCATTCGCAGAAATGACATTGGGTGAATGAAGACTTTTAGGAGACAGGGCAGATATCCTCACAGTGTCGATATCCATGCATCCGCTTTCAGTTATGCCCTGCAATATGAAGTCGGTAATGCCATAAGCGGTGATGGTTTGATTCAGCATGGTGGAGTCAAAATCTTCGAGTCGACAACCGTTGATGGCAATCCAGCTGAATTCTATGCCCGGGGGAGTAAGCTGGCCCTCCAATTGGAAAGGCTGACCAGCCAAAACATCTCTGTCTTCACCGGCATTGACTTCGACTGGAGGAGGGTCCAGCAGCGTGATAACGGCAGTATCCAGACATCCCTTTCCATCTTCCAGATAAACCGTATAAGTTCCTGCCCCCAGATTTTGATAAGTTGGATTGAATCTGAAATCATCGGGATCATCCATGAAAAACTTGATTCTTTCCCGACCAATGATATTCGTAGCCATAAAGGCACCATTTTCTTCACCCACACACTGTATATCCTGAGTTTGAATCAAATCAAAATCCACTTGTTTGAAGTCTGTGCAACAGGGCTCAACAAAAAACTTGAGAATTTTTGTTACCGTACATCCTCTGGAACTTTCCACATTCAATGCCGCCAATTTATCGCCATAGTTTTGGTAGATGACATTATGAGGACCGGGAGTACTGGCAGTTTCTATATCTGCTCCTTCACCGAATGACCAAGTATATCTGGTAATAGGGTCTGCCCCTGCTGTAACTTTACTGTCCAGTACTATGCTTTTATCGCATTCAAAGGCCTGAACCGCATCCGCTGATATTTCAAAATCTGGTCCCTGAAAGGTAGCACTTCCACCAAACCTTAGGGTAAAACCACGTCCTGATTGGCTAAAATTATTTACAATCAAGGCATATGCTTCACCTTCCTTTGCGTCTACCGCAGAAACAAAATTGTTGTTTCCATTATCACAACCAGGTTGTTCTGTTTCTCCTCTCTCTCCTTCCCTTAAGCCGGTTGGCCCATAACACGGAGCATTGTATGCCGGAGATTGTCCTGTTTCACCTGCTGCCATACATCGTACCAAAACCTTGTTATTACAATCATCAATTCCATTTGGAAGTCTGTATAATGCAAAATCCAAATCATCGACGTTATTATTCGGGAATATAGTGAATACCAAACTGCCTGGATCTTTGATTATCCATTTAAGCCATATTGAAGCAAATTCTTCCTGAATACATGATCCTTGAACTTCGTTTCTTAGGGTGCCTACTCCGGAGAGCAAGTCCAAGGAATAAGGACTTTTGTCACAAAGTAAGGTGCCCTGAGGGCAATCCGACTGAGGCGATCGGATAGCAGGGTAGGTATTGGTACAAATTCTGAAAGAACCTACATTACCTTCCCTGGCTGAAACTCTTAAAAAGTATCTTGTTCCGACCTTAATGTCTGATAAATTTATTTCAATATAATTTTCATTGAATAATACCGAGCCACAAGCAACTTCCGTAAGGTTTTTACAATTTCCGTTTAAAATTTGAATTTGAGGCTTTTCTAAAGATTTCCCTTGAAAAGACCCAAGTCCGAATAGTCTGACTAGAAGACCAGTATTGTCTGGTATGAAACTAATCCAGACATCTTTATTGCGGTTTACCGCTTCAACTGGCCAACAATCATCAGTTGGCTCAGGGGATGGAGTTGCCTCAAAATTTGAAAAATTCAGACTGTCTGAGCAAAAATCTGATACGTCAGTTAGATAGTATGCATATTGGCACTCGTCATTCCATGATATGTCCTGCGCTTCCATGATGGCTGGAATCATTGTGGCAATAGAAAGAAATAAGGGTAAAATCAGTATTTGGCGAATCCGCATTTCGGTTTCTTTTATTAGTAAGAACGAAATTTACTATGGTGCAGTTGGATTCTTATTCTACTTTTGTTATAAATAACTGTTAAAATAAGAGGACTTTATCGCATCATAGCAGGCAAAAGTAAATAATTGAGGACAATATGTGGGATGTTTTATTGATTTTGAATAGATTGACGATCAGAAAGCTATGGAATCTTTCCATCGTTTATCTTTCATATCAGATCTCTCGCATTTCTGGCAAAAACATCCACTGGGGAAGGCCGGTGACCATATCATTTGAACCCACAACCGCTTGTAACCTCAGATGTCCGGAGTGCCCCAGCGGACTTCGCTCTTTCACCAGAGAAACAGGAAACCTTAAATCTGATTTTTTCAGAGCAACCATCGACCAACTGCACAAGGACCTCATTTACCTCATTTTCTACTTTCAGGGTGAACCATACATCAATCCCGAATTTCTGGACATGGTAAAATACGCCCAATCAAAGGGTATCATCACCTACACTTCGACCAATGCGCACTTTCTCAATGATGCCAATGCCAGGAAAACAGTTGAAAGTGGACTGGACCGCATCATTATTTCCATTGATGGCACCACTCAGGAGACCTATGAGCAATACCGCAAGGAAGGGAAGTTGGCCAACGTCATCCAGGGAACCAAAAACCTTGTCAAATGGAAAAAACAACTCAACTCAAAATTTCCCAAAACCATCTTTCAGTTCCTGGTAGTAAAACCCAACGAACATCAGATAGAAGACGTTTATCGGCTTGGCGAAGAAATCGGTGTGGACGAAGTAAGACTCAAAACGGCCCAGGTCTACGATTTTGTTAATGGCAATGAATTAATTCCTACCAAAGACAAATATTCCCGGTACCGAAAAATGCCCGATGGTACTTACAGGGTTAAAAATGCACTGCTCAACCAGTGTTGGCGCATGTGGCATTCCTGTGTCATTACCTGGGATGGACTGGTAGTGCCATGTTGTTTTGACAAAGATGCCGAGTATCGTTTGGGCGATCTCAAAGCTGCCAATTTTCAGAAAATTTGGAAAGGGGCTGACTACGACCATTTCCGAGGACTCATTTTAAAGGGCAGGGATCAAATAGAGATTTGTAAGAATTGTACAGAGGGCTGTAAAGTCTGGGAAAGTATATAACTTTGCAGCTGATCAATCATAATATAACATTTGATAAATCTCATACTCATCATTCTCCTGTTGTTATTGCTGTCCGCTTTATTCTCAGGGTCTGAAATTGCTTTTGTCTCAGCCAACAAACTTGGCATCGAAGTATTAAAGAACAAGGGCAATAAAAAGGGGAAATTGTTGGCAGGTTTTTACGAAAGACCAAGGGAGTTTATGAGCAGCCTGCTCGTAGGAAACAACATTGTCCTGGTTTTGCTGACCATCTTCGCTTCGGAATTGCTTGAACCACTTTTCATGCCCTTTTTTCCTGAGGGAAGTCTGTCACTCATTCTTATTGTCACGCTCATCATTACCATTGTGGTCCTCATTTTCGGAGAATACATGCCCAAAACATTTTTCAGGCTGTTTTCCAATGAGCTCTTGTTCAAGTTAGCGCCGCTATTGAGACTATTTATGGTCATACTGTTTATACCTACCTGGTTCATGACCTCTCTCTCGAATTTTGTGCTCAAGTATATATTCAGAGCAGAAAACAGTGTCGCCGAAAATGTGCTTTCGAAGATTGACCTAGAGGATTACATCAACGAAAGTGTTCACGAAGAGCAGGACATCGACAAGGAGATTCTGACCAATGCACTCAACCTGGGATCATTGAGAGTGAGAGACTGCCTGATTCCAAGAAATGAGATTGTCTATATCGACAAAACTGATACTGTTGAAGACTTGATAGCCTTGTTCAAAGAACACAAAATTTCCAGGGTCATTGTTGTGGACGGAGATATAGAAAATGTAGTGGGATATGTTCACCACCAGCAATTGCTCAGCAACCCAAAAAAATTTGACAAACTCATCATTCCGATCAACTTTGTCCCGGACGCTATGGGGGTGCAGGATTTGATGAGGAAATTCATTTTGGAAAGAACCAATATTGCTATAGTTGTTGACGAATTTGGTGGCATCACAGGATTGATCACACTTGAAGATATTCTGGAAGAAATTTTCGGGGAAATAGAAGATGAGCACGATGATGAAGGACTCATTGATCAAAAAATCAGCGATGATGAGTTTGTTTTTGCAGGACGAATGGAAATAGATTTTCTGAATGACAAATACGACTTACAGATACCGGAAGGCGACTATCAAACATTGTCGGGATATATCATCCTATCAGAGCAAAACATCCCGACCGAAGGCGATGAAATAGCCATTGGTGAATATTTGTTTTTGTTGGAATCTGTGAGCGATACACGCATTGAAAAAGTCAGAGTGAGGAGAATACACTCGACAGACGAAGAGCAGGGTACAAACAATGGCTGAAAAAGCAATAAAATATCAGGCTAGTTTATTTTTTACCACATCAAGTGCAAATTCCAGCTGGGCTTTACGACTCAGGTGAGTCGTATCAATGGCAATAGCATCCTCAGCTTGTTTCAAAGGAGAGGTAGCTCTTGTGGTATCAATGAGGTCGCGGTGTATCAGGTTGCTGAGGATTTCATCAAGGCTCACATTGTCTCCTTTTTTGGTCAATTCAAGATGCCTTCTTTTACTCCGCTCATTGACATCTGCATTCACAAAAAATTTGACTTCTGCAGCAGGGAAGACCACTGTGCCAATGTCTCTACCATCCATTACGAGGTTTTGAGAAGCCATACTTTGTTGGATAGCGACAAGTTTTTTCCTCACAGAAGGAAGGGCTGCTACTTCACTTACCTTGCTGCTCACCTCCAGCGTTCTTATGATGACAGAAACATCCTCTCCATTGAGAAAGATTTTGTTATCCCCGCCTTCGTTCCTGAAAGTCAGTTCAATTTTTGGAAGATGCTCCCGAAGAATATGGTTGTCCTCAAAATTCAGGGAATCCTTGATAAAATAGTAAGTGATGGCCCTGTACATGGCTCCGGTATCCACATATATAAAACCCAGGGCTTTGGCCAGATCTTTGGCCAGCGTTGATTTTCCGCTCGAAGAATAGCCGTCTATTGCTATCACCATCGTTGTACAAGAGTTAAAGTCACGATCGCATTATACGCAGGATTTGTGGTGACATGCGATTGCTCAGTTGATCAATAAAAAAGCCCCAGCCGTACTGCTGAGGCCTTCGTTCTTTTTACATTCCAGACGTAAGCGTCAATATTCGTCCTCATTGAACAGGAAGTCGTCTTTGCGCGGGTAATCCGGCCAGATGTCCTCCATCGTTTCATAAATTTCACCTTCATCCTCAAGTTCATTGAGGTTTTCAATTACCTCAATCGGAGCTCCGGATCTGATGGCATAATCGATAAGCTCATCACGAGTTGCAGGCCATGGTGCATCTTCGAGGTGGTGGGCCAATTCTAGCGTCCAGTACATATTAACTTCTTTGTTATTTTTTTGTCCTTAAAAAGCTGGTAGAAAATTGTTGCAAAAGTAATTTTTTAAAGCAATCATGCAAGATAAAAGCTTAATTTTCTGTGAGTCATGGGATTACTTTGCTTCCTTTCTTCATACAAATTCAATCATAGAATTGTGTAAATGAAGTAAAAGTTTCCATTTGTAAAACTTTTTTTGAATCGTTTACACAATTTGCTGAGCGCCTTTTTGATTTCTTGGCACAGATAAAGTCATTGTTTATCTCAGACCTACAACTAAGTATTTCATTTTCAGGCGTATACAAGAAATAGAAACATGGTTTTCAACTTTTAACCATTTAGATGTTTGATTTTGTATTCGAAAGTATTTCTGTAGTACCCCAACTTTACTTCCTATATAGAGATAGCTTGTAAAGCAGAGATTCAAGGACAGAATTGGAATTAAACATCTGACCGATCAGCCCTTTTCTTTTTCAGATGTTTGCACTTTTTCGATAAAAATCAGAGACAATATCAACAAAGCCAGGACGATGGGCGGACTCAGTCTGTCATATTGTTGAGCATAGATGTGTGTTCCGATTGCACCCAGCATGTTCGCCAATAGAATCAGACAACCCCAAATCCTTGTAGGTTGATAAAAGGTTAGAATCGCAGCAACCACTTGTATAAAGCCCACCACATACATGGTCCAGATCGGGAATTTCCAGTATTCAAACTGCTCTACAATCCAGGGAACCCCCACCAATTCCTGCATGCCTATTCCCAGAAAGCCCCCACAAATAACGAGCAGTAAGAGGTATTTTAGGGCAGAAAGCAGTCTTAAAACAATGGGATCCATTACTTGTATTTAAAGATATATACGGGCATTGAGCAATTCACCCTCAAATATCGCATTATTCTTGACGTAAAAGGCATGCGCTACCTCATTCCATTCATACAATTGCCACTTGAGTAATTTGCAGTCAAAAGTCTTTGAGTATGCGATAAAGCTGTCGAACAGTTGTTGTCCCAATCCTGATCTTCGATATTCCTTACTCACCACAAAATCTTCGAGGTACATTATCTTTCCTTTCCATGTAGAAAAGTTGAGAAAGCCAAAACACATTCCTGCACATTTATTGGTCTCAGGATCTATAGCGACAAGTGCTTTGATCATGCCGGACTCAAAAGCCTCTTCGTAATCCTTTTCCTTAGCTGTAAATTCATCTTCGTGATTGACATGGATGGCCAATTCTCTTACCAGAGACATGATGCCTGGAATGTCTACGATTTCTGCTTTTCTGATGACAAATGATTGCATATCTAGATTTTTTGAATAATGTGCAAATCTATCTTTAATAGTTATTTAAAACATGCTTTTGTTTAAATAATACTCCAAATGTGAAAATATACAGATTTTTAACAACAGCTTAGATCATAAAATATTTGTTAAAAAGTTGGGGCAATGATACAGAAAATTTGTGCAATAAAAGATTGAAAACAAGGCCAATAGAACTTCCAAATATATTTAAAAAATTGATATTCAGACAGTTGTAAAACAATTGGTCTTGGCATTAAATTTTGAGCTCAGTAAATGGCTTCTGATCCTTTGGCTGTTCAACATATTTCATTCAAAATCAATACTAAATTGTTGAATATTTGAAAAATAGTATTACCTTTGCGTTCTCTTTTTTCAAAGGGTATCTAAATCATTGAATATTAAGGAATAAAAAGATAGATAAATGCCAACTATCAATCAATTAGTAAGAAAAGGAAGAGCTCAGGTTGTAGCTAAATCAAAATCAAGAGCACTCGATGCATGTCCTCAGAAAAGAGGTGTATGTACGAGAGTTTACACAACTACTCCTAAGAAACCAAACTCAGCATTGAGAAAGGTTGCTAAGGTTAGATTGACCAATCAGATTGAGGTAATTGCCTACATCCCTGGTGAAGGTCACAATCTTCAGGAGCACTCTATTGTACTCGTAAGAGGTGGTAGGGTAAAAGATCTTCCCGGTGTAAGATACACCATAGTGAGGGGAGCACTTGATACTGCAGGAGTGAACAACAGAAAGCAGTCAAGGTCAAGATACGGTACTAAGAGACCGAAATAAGACATATTCATTATTTAAGATATAATATAATTAATAAGCGATAAAATGAGGAAAAGGAAGCCAAAAAAGCGAGTTCTTCAACCGGATCCAAGATTTAGTGATCCAATGGTAACGCAGTTTGTGAACAACATGATGTGGGAAGGTAAAAAAAGCACTGCTTTTGAAATTTTCTACACAGCCATGGATAGAATTCAGGAAAGAACAGGCGACAATCCACACGACATTTGGGCAAGAGCTCTAGAAAATGCAATGCCAAATGTAGAGGTAAGAAGTAGAAGAATTGGTGGAGCAACATTCCAGATACCAACAGAAATCAGAGCTGAAAGAAGGGTTTCTATCGGTATGAAATGGCTGATCAGATTTGCAAGAGAGAGAAGTGGTAAAGGTATGGCAGAAAAGCTTACCGCTGAGTTGATCGCAGCTAGCAAGGGCGAAGGCGCTTCTGTAAAAAGGAAGGAAGACACGCACAGAATGGCTGAGGCCAACAGAGCATTTGCTCACTTCAGATAATTTTTCAAATCAAGCTTAATTATAAATTATAATGGCAAAAGACTTAAAGTTTACCAGAAACATAGGTATTGCTGCCCACATTGATGCGGGTAAGACAACTACCACTGAGCGTATTCTATATTATACGGGTATCAGCCACAAAATTGGTGAGGTACACGATGGTGCAGCTACCATGGACTGGATGGAGCAGGAGCAGGAGAGAGGTATTACCATCACTTCTGCAGCTACTAAAGCAGCATGGAACTATAAAGAGCAGGACTATGCACTCAACATCATCGATACTCCGGGTCACGTTGACTTCACTGTTGAGGTAAACAGATCTTTGAGGGTATTGGATGGTCTTGTATTCCTTTTCTGCGCGGTATCTGGTGTTGAGCCTCAGTCTGAGACCAACTGGAGACTTGCAGACAACTATAAAGTTCCTAGAATCGGTTTCGTCAACAAAATGGACCGTTCAGGTGCTAACTTCTATGAAGTTGTAAAAGACGTTGAAGAGAAATTGGGTTCAAAGGCTATTCCTTTGCAGATTCCAATTGGTGAAGAAGAAAGATTCAAAGGTGTCGTTGACCTTATCACAGGTAAGGGTATGGTATGGAACGAGGATGATAAAGGTATGACCTTTACTGAAGTTCCTATTCCTGGCGATCTTGTTGATACAGTTGCTGAGTGGAGAGAAAAATTGCTCGAAGCAGTAGCAGAATATGACGAGTCTTTGTTGGAAAAATATTTCGAAGATCCAGAAAGCATCGACGCGGAAGAAATCAGAGCAGCAGTAAGGGGTGCAGTTTGCGACAGCAAATTTGTTCCTATGATGTGTGGTTCTGCTTTCAAAAACAAAGGTGTTCAGGCAGTTCTTGATGCAGTTTGTGCATATTTGCCAAGCCCGGTTGACGTTCCACCAGTTAAAGGTACCAACCCTAAGAATGATCAGGAAGTAGTCAGAAAAGCGGACAACAAAGAACCTTTCGCAGCTTTGGCTTTCAAAATTGCAACTGACCCTTATGTAGGTAGACTTGCATTTATGAGGGTATATTCTGGTGCTCTTGACGCAGGTTCATATGTATTGAACACAAGATCAGACAGCAAAGAAAGGATTTCACGTTTGTACCAGATGCACGCCAACAAGCAAAACCCAATCGACAGAGTTGAGGCGGGTGATATTGCTGCAGGTGTTGGTTTTAAGGACATCAGAACAGGTGATACACTTTGTGATGAAGCGAATCCAATCATTCTTGAGTCAATGGTATTCCCAGATCCAGTGATCGGTGTTGCTGTTGAGCCTAAGAGTCAGAAAGATTTGGATAAGTTGGGTATGGCCCTTGCAAAACTTGCAGAGGAAGATCCAACTTTCAAAGTAAAATACGACGAAGACACCAACCAGACAGTTATCTCAGGAATGGGAGAGCTTCACCTGGAAATCATTGTCGATCGTTTGAGAAGAGAATTTAAAGTTGAGGTGACAGAAGGTGCTCCTCAGGTAAACTATAAAGAAGCTTTGACCAAAACTGTTGATCACACCGAAAGATTGAAAAAGCAGTCGGGTGGTTCAGGTTTGTTCGCTCAGATGTCATTCGAAATCGGACCTGCTGATGAGGCTTTCCTCGAAAGCGAAGACTTCAAGTCAGGTAAGACCAAGATGCAGTTTGTAAACGATATCTTCGGAGGATCTATTCCAAAAGAATACCATCCTGCGATCATCAAAGGATTCAATTCAATGATGGATAACGGTATCCTTGCAGGTTACAACATCGACAGTATGAAAGTAAGAATCTATGATGGTCAGACCCACGCAGTGGACTCTAAGCCATTGGCATTCGAACTTTGTGCTAAGGAAGGTTTTAGAGAGGCTGCTGTTAAGGCTGGTCCAGTTTTGATGGAACCAATCATGAAGTTAGAGATCGTAACTCCTGAAGAGTATACTGGTTCTGTAATTGGTGACTTGAACAGAAGAAGAGGTCTTCCTAAAAATCAGGAAACCAAAACAGGAGGTGCAATTGTAATCTCAGCTGAGGTTCCTTTGGCAGAAATGTTTGGTTATGTAACTCAATTGAGAACTTTGACTTCAGGTAGGGCGAGCAGTTCAATGGAATTCTCACACTACGCACCGGCACCTAAAGGTGTTGCTGACGAAGTGATTGCAAAATCTAAAGGTTCTTTAAAAGTTTAGGATAAATTATTTGGTAATTAAAAAACTATGAGGTACCTTTGCGGCCTCTTTTAAGATAACAGGAGCATGAATCAAAAAATTAGAATTAAACTTTGTTCTTACGATCACAATCTCGTTGATAAAAGTACCGAGAAGATCGTTAAGACGGTTAAAAATAGTGGGGCCGTAGTATCCGGTCCGATTCCGCTGCCCACAGAGAAAGACACATTTACAGTCTTGCGTTCTCCGCACGTAAATAAAAAATCTCGTGAGCAGTTTCAACTACGAACCCACAAAAGGTTGATCGAGATTTTCACGCCAACACAGAAGACGGTGGACGCTTTGTCTAAACTAGAGCTTCCTAGTGGCGTTGACATCCAGGTCAAACTTAGTTAAGAATTTTATTATTTAAGAATTTTGTTTTAGGGCGGAGACCAGGTGTTTCCACTCCAAAATATTACGCCATAACACTAAACTAATGAATGGTTTAATTGGTAGAAAGGTAGGCATGACCAGCATATTTAACGAAGCTGGTGTTAATATCGCCTGCACAGTTATTGAGGCTCAGCCAAATGTAGTGACTCAAGTAAAAACTGTTGACACCGACGGGTACAATGCCCTTCAGGTTGCAGCTTTTGAAAAAAGAGAAAAAAGTACTACACAGTCTTTGAAAGGCCATTTCGAAAAGGCTTCTACTTCTCCTAAAAAGAAAGTAGTTGAGTTCAGAAACTTTGGCATCGAGAAGCAATTGGGAGATTCTATTTCTATTGAAGAAGTATTCAACGTAGGTGATAAAATCAGCGCTGTTGGTATTTCTAAAGGAAAAGGCTTCCAGGGTGTTGTTAAAAGACACGGCTTTAGCGGTGTTGGAGATGCTACTCACGGTCAGCACAACAGATTGAGAGCTCCGGGTTCTATCGGTGCGTCTGCATGGCCTTCAAAAGTAGCGAAAGGTCTCAGAATGGCTGGTAGAATGGGTGGCGACGCTGTGAAAGTTAAAAACCTAAAGATTGTGAAGGTATTACCTGAAAAGAATCTGATTCTTGTCAAAGGTGCCGTACCAGGTCACAATGGATCTTTTGTAATCATTGAAAAATAGTCGGTACCATGAAATTAGAAGTATTGAATATTAGTGGAGGATCTACCGGTAGATTTGTTGAACTACCTGAGGACATCTTCGGAATTACACCCAATGAGCACGCAGTATACCTTGCTGTAAAGCAATATCAGGCTGCTCAAAGACAAGGTACGCACAAGACTAAGGAAAAGTGGGAAGTTGCAAGAACTACCAAGAAGTTCAAAAGACAAAAGGGTACAGGTGGCGCCAGAGCTGGTTCATTGAAGTCTCCATTGTTTAAAGGTGGTGGTACCGTTTTCGGTCCAAGACCGAGAACTTATGAGATCTTCTTGAATAAGAAGGTTAAAAGATTGGCCAGATTGTCAGCACTTTCTAGCAAAGCTGCCAATGGTAGTATAAAAGTAGTTGAGGATTTTACATTCGACGCTCCTAAGACCAAGAAGTTCGTTGAAGTTATCAACAGCTTGGGCATCCAGGGTAAGTCATTGGTAGTATTGCCAGATTATGACAACAATGTTTACTTGTCAGCAAGAAACATCCCGGGTACAGGTGCGGTCAACGTGAAAGACCTGAATACATATGAATTGTTGAAGACCAACACAATTCTCTTTTTTGAGAGTTCATTGGGAAAGTTAAACTAATATAGAGATGGCAAGAGAAATTATCATTAAGCCGGTATTGTCTGAAAAAGCAGACAAACTCTCTACAAAGAGTGGCAAGTACACTTTCGTTGTGGACAAAAAAGCCAACAAGATAGAAATTGAGAAGGCTTTGGCTAAGCTTTTCCCTAGTGTAACCATCGTTGATGTGAACACTGCGGTAATGCCGGGTAAAGTCAAAGTTAGAAATACAAGATCAGGCATGTCCAAAGGTAGAATCAGCCCTTTCAAAAAGGCGATTGTTACCCTTGCAGAAGGAGATCAGCTTGATATTTATGGTTCAGAAGCTTAATAACATTTAACAATATAGTTATGGCAATTAAGAAATTTAAACCAGTTACACCGGGCACAAGATTCAGAGTAGGTAATGCTTTTGAAGAAATTACTACTGATAAGCCTGAGAAGTCATTGGTTGTAGGTATATCAAAATCTGGTGGTAGAAACAACCAGGGCCGTCGTTCAATGAGACAGATTGGTGGTGGTCACAAAAGAAAGTACAGAATCATCGACTTTAAGAGAAACAAAGAAGGTGTAAAGGGTACTGTTGCGACAATTGAATACGATCCAAACAGATCTGCATTTATCGCTTTGATTGAGTACACTGATGGAGAGAAGAGATATATTCTTGCTCCTGACAAAATCAAAGTTGGTGCCACTGTAATGAGTGGTAAAGGTGCAACTCCGGATATTGGAAATTCATTGTACCTCAGTGAAATTCCTCTGGGTTCTTCAATCCACGCGATAGAAATGACTCCTGGAAGAGGTGCTCAGTTGGCCAGAAGTGCCGGTAACTATGGTATCCTCACTGGTAGAGAAGAAAAATATGCTGTAATCAAATTGCCTTCAAGTGAGGTAAGGAGAATATTGTTGACTTGTAAGGCTACCATTGGTGTTGTATCTAACCCTGACCACGGACAAACTGTTTTTGGTAAGGCAGGTAGAAAGAGATGGGTTGGCAAGAGACCTCGTACAAGAGGTGTTGCGATGAACCCTGTAGATCACCCAATGGGAGGTGGTGAAGGTAGAGCTTCAGGAGGTCACCCAGTGTCAAGAACAGGTATCATGGCTAAGGGTCAAAAGACAAGAAATGTCAACAAGGCTTCTAACAAGCACATTATTAGTAGAAGAAAATCAAAAAATAAATAATCTGTTACGCAATGGCTAGATCAATAAAAAAGGGTCCATACGTATTCCACAAACTACTTGAAAAAGTAGCTAAGACCAAAGAATCAGGAAAAAACGCAGTGATCAAGACATGGTCAAGATCTTCAATGATTATTCCTGACATGGTAGGACTTACGATAGCAGTACACAACGGTAAAGCATTTATCCCCGTGTATGTTACAGAGAATATGGTTGGTCATAAGTTGGGTGAATTCGCACCAACGAGAACGTTTAAAGGCCACTCAGGTAATAGATAATTTAGTATTAAATCTTAGACAAAAAGTAAGATATGGAAGCTGTTGCTAAGTTAAAAAACTGCCCGATGTCTCCTAGAAAGATGAGACTTGTGGTAGATAATATTAGAGGCAAGGATGTGTATCAGGCACTCAATATTCTTAAGTTCTCTAAAGGAGAAGGATCAATTTGGGTAGAGAAGGTTTTGCGTTCTGCTATCTCAAACTGGGAAAACAAGAATGAAGGTGAGAGTCCTGAATCCAATGGTTTGGTAGTGAAGACTGTATTTGTTGACGGTGGTCAGATGTTGAAGAGATTTCAACCTGCTCCGCACGGTAGAGCTCACAGAATCAGAAAGAGAATGAATCACATCACTATTGTTGTTGACAGCAAATAATTTAGAAAAATTTTATAAAGTATAAATCCATGGGTCAAAAGACAAATCCAATAGGCAACAGACTTGGGATCATCAAAGGATGGGACTCTAACTGGTACGGTGGTAAGGACTTTGCTGAGAAGGTAGTTGAAGATGAAAAAATCAGAAACTATTTGAATCTTAGGATCTCCAAGGGCGGAATTTCTAAAATCATTATAGAAAGAACCCTCAAAAGAGTTACCGTCACGATCAATACTTCAAGACCTGGTATCATCATTGGTAAGGGTGGTCAGGAAGTAGATAAGATCAAGGAAGAGCTCAAGAAATTGACTGGTAAAGATGTACAAATCAATATCGTCGAGATCCGTAAGCCTGAATTGGATGCAGCTATTGTCGGAGAAACAGTTGCCAAGCAGATTGAATCTCGTATCAATTACAGAAGAGCAATCAAAATGGCAATCCAGTCTTCAATGAGAGCTGGTGCTGAAGGTATCAAAGTCAGAATCAGCGGCCGTTTGAATGGTGCTGATATGGCTAGAACTGAAGAGTACAAGGATGGAAGAACTCCGTTGCACACTTTCAGAGCTGATATTGATTATGCATTGAGTGAGGCTTTGACAGTTTATGGATTGATTGGTATCAAGGTATGGATCTGTAAAGGTGAAGTTCTTGGTAAGAGAGATTTGTCTCCAAATGTTGGTGTAGAGTTGAAGAGCGCAGGCGGTGGAAACAGCAACAACAACCAGAGAGGCAACCAGCAAGGTAAAAGAAGAAAAAGATAATAAATTCTGAGAAAAGTTGTACCTTTGCACGACTTTTTGAAAAAGGTATCATAATAAATTGATTA
>JAGQWX010000159.1 GCA_020436935.1 Saprospiraceae bacterium | reverse complement strand
GCAGTCGTTCAAAGCCATGCAGTTCGAGGGCCGGCAACCGGATTTTACCCGACCGCAGCAGGATGGCCTTGGCGGCCAGGTGAAGGCTGGATTCCAATGCATGCGGGCATTCCTCCATCTTGTAATGGGAAAAATGATGGACGCGGGCGGCGCCTTTCTTGGCCATCACCCGGTTTCCGCAAGCCGGGCAGACGCAACCGCAGGCCAACCCTCGCCGGGCTTTGGCAATGCTGACCGGCTCTCCGTTCTTGAGCGCGTAGGGGATCATGGGGTTTTAAGGTTAAAGGTTAAAGGTTAAAGGTTAAAGGTTAAAGGTTAAAGGTTAAAGGTTAAAGGTTGGGGCGTTTTCAAAGATAAGGGAAAATCGGAATACGTGCAAATATTGTTATTTGCTGGTAGTAAGTCATAAGAGGCTCTATTTTGGTTACGGCCCTACAACTATTGCCGTTTAAGACATTGGGGCCTGTATTTCTAAATGAATTGCAATGGTAAACCTTATTTATTTCCCAAGTCGCAGACTTGGCGGTATTCGCGGCGAGGCGCAGCCTCTGGCGGGCGGTGGGCGCAAAGAAAAAACGCTCTCACCGATCGGGCGGGAGGGGGTATTTTGGCGCTGTCCGGAAACCTCGCT
>JAGQWX010000158.1 GCA_020436935.1 Saprospiraceae bacterium | reverse complement strand
TGATGCAAATACACCTTATAGTAGTGTAGATTATACCGATGCTAGCGGTGAAGAATATACAGCCCTTCCATATGATCCATACGGGGGCGATTTTGAAGGAATCGTTATTGACAGAGATGGTAATTTCTGGATGTGTGATGAAAATCGCCCTTCTATTTACAAATTTGCTCCAAATGGTACATTGATCGAAAGATATGTACCGGAAGGAACATCACAGCTAGGTTCAACTCCTCTGCCTGCCGGAACTTACGGTGCTGAAACTTTGCCTTCGGTTTATTCAAAAAGAAGAGCAAACAGAGGATTTGAAGCCATTGCATACGATGCTGAAAAGCATGTAGTATATGCTTTCATCCAGTCTCCAATCGAAAATCCAAACAGCAGTGTTCGTAACAACTCAGATGTAATCAGAATTCTGGGTGTTAGCGCTGATGACGGAACGCCGGTAGAGGAGTATGTTTATTTGTTGGAAAACAACCGTTATCCGGGGTTGGCAGCTTCAAGAGTTGATAAAATTGGAGATGCAGTGTACATGGGTGAAGGTAAGTTCCTTGTGTTGGAAAGAGACTCTGAAGGTCCTGGCGTAACAGAAGGAAAGAAATACGTTTTTGAAATTAACCTGAAAGGTGCTACC
>JAGQWX010000157.1 GCA_020436935.1 Saprospiraceae bacterium | reverse complement strand
CTGATCCAGAATTAATAGAGGAAACACCCTTGTTCAGAGAAATAGAGTCAGTTGCTGAAAATTTTGAAGTAGAAAATGACAATCCTTCCGATAATTTGAGGCTTATCTCAAATGCAATAAATGAAATTTGTCAGGAATTACAGGATGACAATATTTTCGCAAGGGAAATATATAGAAGATACAGATACTCAAGTGATAGAATTCGTTCAAGTTACTTAAGGCAATTTGTAAATGTGGCAAACTTTTCACTACTTTCCAATACACAATGGTTCGTAATAAAATAGAATAACTGGCTACAACAATGTACATGACGATCATGCTCCTAACGTCGCACGCCGCATGTACTAAACGTTGTGCGTCATTCTATAACGACAGTGCAAACATCAAAAGACAGTGCAGATGAGTGAGCCAATTTATTTTGACGAAGAATTTAAAAAACAGTGGCTTTATGCTTTTGACCAAGCAAGAGCAGATAGGGAAAGATATTTCAACTGGATAAAAGATGAAATCAAAATAGTAGTTGACCTGATAAACCAATACGATAAAATTTATGTTTTAGGCGGTTTGGGTGCGAGGTTGCTGCAATCATCTCCTAATCTTTACAATCAGTTTATTGAAACATACAATGGTGAAGACAAGGAACA
>JAGQWX010000156.1 GCA_020436935.1 Saprospiraceae bacterium | reverse complement strand
CGAATCCCAGGAACGAATGGGACTACTTATAAGGCCTGAACACCTGGAAGACCTCAAGAAAATAGCCAGGAGAGAAAGAGCGCCAATCTATGATGTGGGAGTAATCACGGGAGACCAACGGTTTTCTTTCCGGTCTGCATCCACTGGACAAACTCCTCTGGATTTGGCACTTTCGGACATGTTTGGTAGTTCACCAAAAACCATCCTGGAAGATCAACATATTGACAGGGTATATGAACCCTTGCGCTACAATGTTGCTCATATTGACAAGTATCTCGAAAATGTGCTAAGATTGGAATCTGTAGCCTGTAAGGATTGGCTGACCAACAAAGTAGACCGTTGTGTGGGGGGGCGTGTGGCAAAACAACAGTGTGTAGGACCATTGCAATTACCCTTAAATAACGTCGGAGTCATGGCATTGGACTTTGATTCAGCAGAGGGAGTCGCTACCAGTATTGGCCATGCTTCTGTTGCTGGTCTAATTAATTCTGCAGCCGGAGCACGAAACTCTGTTGCCGAGGCTTTGACAAACCTGGTTTGGGCACCCATCAAAGATGGACTGTCTTCTGTTTCTCTATCTGCCAACTGGATGTGGCCTTGTAAAAATCCGGGTGAAGACGCTCGACTTTACGATGCGGTAAAAAGCATTTC
>JAGQWX010000155.1 GCA_020436935.1 Saprospiraceae bacterium | reverse complement strand
AATTCATATCCCACCATTACAAAATGTGGTGCCAAGAGCGCGGAATAGTAGCAAAACACATTCAACCAGGTAAGCCGTCACAAAATGGATATATTGAAAGATTTAACCGAACATTCAGGGAAGATGTATTAGATGCATACATCTTTGAAACGGTAAATCAACTGAATATTGTTAGTGAAAAGTGGCAGGATCAATACAACGAGACACATCCACATCAATCCCTGGAAGGAATGACCCCGGCAACATTTAAATATTCAAGGCGCAAAGTTATTGAAGTTTACGAATCAGTAAAGGCTAAAATGAATGGCTCCTACGTCGCCAGCCTTGACAGATTCTCCACCTTCAATTTGCTGGACGCTACATGATTATTTAAATGAAATTATTTAATTTTAGACTTGTGTCACAAATGGGAAGTCTTCATAAAACCTAATCCCTAAAACCAAATACCTTTTCCCAAAGACCCGGCTTCGACTCCGCTTAGCCACCTCAATACACAACAAAGAAATCAAAAGCTTTCAATTTTCAATTCTCAAATTTCAAATTTCACCAAAGACCAACCCCCAAAGACCAAATACCCAATGTGGTCTCATGATATAGGTTGACATAAAAAAAAAAAAAAAATGTTGGTAACTTGATCAAAATTTTAAGAATTA
>JAGQWX010000154.1 GCA_020436935.1 Saprospiraceae bacterium | reverse complement strand
CTTTGCTCATAAAAGAGCGGATAAGGATGGCATGATTGATATCTCCATTCAGGTGCAGTAATCCAATGGCACCGCCATAAAATCCCCGGGGTTGATTTTCGTAGGATTTGATCAGTTCAATCGCTTTGTATTTGGGAGCTCCGCTGAGTGTACCTGCCGGAAAAGTGTCGGCAAAAACCGATAGGGGAGAAGTGCCATTTTTCAATTGTCCCTCCACTTTTGAAACCAGATGAATGACATGTGAATAGAATTCAATTTTCTTCAATTCAGCCACTTGTACTGCATTTCCATGTTTGCTTAGGTCATTTCTTGCCAGGTCTACCAGCATGATGTGTTCTGCATTCTCCTTGGGGTCTTTGGCCAGTTCCAGGGCATTTTCTGCATCTGCCTGGTCATCGCCTGTTCTTTTGTAAGTGCCGGCAATGGGGAAAATGGAAGCTGTTTTACCTTTAACAACCAGCTGCGCTTCAGGCGATGATCCAAAAAGTCGGTAGTCTTCGAAGTCGAAATAAAATAGATAGGGGGAAGGGTTGATGGACCGCAGGGCACGATAGACATTAAATTCATCACCCGAAAAGGCTTGTTTGAATTGCCTGGAAAATACCACTTGAAAAACATCTCCTCGCTGGCAATGCTCTTTCCCTTTTTGGACCA
>JAGQWX010000153.1 GCA_020436935.1 Saprospiraceae bacterium | reverse complement strand
CCTTAATCTGAACCAAGCCTTTTTTGTAACTTTTTTTGGCGAATGAAAAAAAGTTAGCCACATGCATGATTTAAGGCAATGCCAGTTTTTTGTTGGACAAGCAAGTATTACTGAATAGGTCTAATGAGAATGCATTCCAAAAGGAAAAGCATTTGGCTCACACCTTAGCCATTGGTTTCGACTCCGCTCAACCACCAAAGCAAAAAAGCGCGAAACCTCTCAATGAAAAAAACAAAGCGCGGGATTTGCCGACAGTGCCAAAAAGAATGCATTTATAAACTCATCTAGCCAAACTTAAAGACTATGTAAAAAAAGAGGGTTCAGATTTCAGTGATAGTGAGCGAAGCAACGGAATGCCGGCTTTTGACATCGTAGATAATAAAACTAAAGCTAATGAGTAAAAACTTGTGCACAGAAATCCAAGAAAGAATTATGGTCAAAAGACAAAGGCTGGAGTTGCGAGAGCGAACGGTCCCAAAGTGGAGACATTTGATGCAATCAATGTCTCCATTTTGGGAATCACCTTAATCTGAACCAAGCCTTTTTTGTAACTTTTTTTGGCGAATGAAAAAAAGTTAGCACCAGGCTGGATTTTAGACAATACCGGTTTTTTGTTGGACAAGCAAGTATTACTGAATAGGTCTAATGAGAATGCATTC
>JAGQWX010000152.1 GCA_020436935.1 Saprospiraceae bacterium | reverse complement strand
TATCCGTAGAAAAGCAGGTAGCCATCATCTACCTGGGAACCAATGGATTATTGCGGGATGTACCGGTTGACAAAGTAAGTGAGTTCGAAGAAATGTTCCTCACTGAAATGGAAAAGCAACACCAATCGATTCTGGACAATTTCCGTAAGGGAAAACTAAACGAGGATGATTTGGAAGTTGTAAAAACGATAGCTGCAAATCTCAGCAAACAATACAAAAAGTAACCGGAAGTAATCCGAATTTGCCATGAGTGGACAACTTAAAGAAGTCAGGGAGCGGATCAAATCGGTGATCAATACCCAGCAGATCACCAAGGCCATGAAGATGGTTTCCGCCGCGAAATTGCGGAAAGCACAAATGGCCATCCAGCAAGCCCGGCCCTATTCCAACAAGCTTACCGCTATGTTGCGCAATGTGATGCGATACGTGGATAATGGTGACCAGTTGGTCTACAACCGGGCAACCGAAGGCTTTCGCCCGGCAGTTATTATCATTACCTCCAACCGCGGACTTTGTGGTGCTTACAACAGCAACATTGTCAAAGAGGCGATTCATCACATCGATACCAAATACGCTCAGGCCGTTCAAAGCAAATCCATCCGCATTATCCCCATCGGGAAAAAAGCGGTAGACGTCCTTAAGCGCCATTATGATCCTGCATT
>JAGQWX010000151.1 GCA_020436935.1 Saprospiraceae bacterium | reverse complement strand
TTTACGTTTCGGATGTTGACCGGCTCGATCGGGTAAGCGTTGACGGCATTGTCTTGGGGCATGGCCGTTTTTTGTTCCCGGCAACCCAGGCCCAGACAGCCGAAGACCAATAAAATGAACGTGGTCGCAGTAAAATGTTTCATTTTTCGCTATTTCAAAGGATCCGAAAGTTGCAATAGCACGAAAAATAATACAAAAACCCAACCGGTACAAATGAAAAAAGCCCTCAGCAGCAATGCCGAAGGCTTTTGTTTTTTCCAGCCCGTAGTGAGCTTTAGTGTGATTCGGCTGGGATTCGAACCCAGGGCCCATACATTAAAAGTGTATTGCTCTACCAGCTGAGCTACCGAATCATCCCTTTTTAAAAAAGCGCTGCAAAGATAAGTTCCTTTCTGCCAAATAAACAAGCAATACTATCACTTTTTTTAACACTTACACGCCAGGGCTCTGATAATCAATGCTGTATCAAAGAAAAAGGTTTGCGATGGCTCTGTTTGTGTATGACCAGGCATGGGGCAGGTTTCTTTTCAAATGGCGGTCGGCTCCGCTTTTACATTTCGCATATTTTCTTTTACATTTTGCATTTAACCAACAAGTCAAGAAGCAACGAATACAAAATCAAAACCTTATCAATCCAAAACTCAAAAGCAACGCCCTACGGAC
>JAGQWX010000150.1 GCA_020436935.1 Saprospiraceae bacterium | reverse complement strand
CGGCAAAGGCACCGAATTCACTTCGGAAATGGAAATGACGCAAAGGATCTACGGCGCCAGAACGGACCTCCGCTGGCCGGGTACAGCGTGGATGAACCCCCTGCTGGATGCTTATGGGGAAATTTACCCCAACCTGATCAAACACGCCGAAGGCTACCCGACCGCCGATTACCTGAAAAGCGTGGTACGGGTGGGCAATATCGATTTTGAAGGGGAAATGGACCAGGATACGGATGGCTCGGATTTCATCAAAGCCAAATTGCTGGACGACAACATGGAACCCCTGTACCTGCAGGTCTGGGGCGGCACCAATACCATTGCCAGGGCATTGAAGGCCATTGAAGCCGAATTCAAGGGAACGGCGGATTGGGATGCCGTTTACAAAAAAGTCTGCGACAAGGCAATCATTTACGCTATTCTCGACCAGGACGCCACCTACCGGAAGTATATCGCGCCCAACTGGCCCGGTATCCGGATCTTTTACAATTCGAATCAGTTCTGGTGTTTTGCCTATCCCTGGAAGCGCGCCGTACCCGAAACACAGCATTTCCTTTTTGAAGGAAAGTTCATGGGTGACGAGATCATCCGCAACCACGGCCCCCTGCTGTCCCAATACTACAGCTACGGCGACGGTCAGAAGCAGGAAGGCGATGACGAACATACC
>JAGQWX010000014.1 GCA_020436935.1 Saprospiraceae bacterium | reverse complement strand
CTTCTACCCCTAGTCAAGGAGCTTACTATGGCCGCTGCTGACTTCTCAGAAAAAAAACCTGAGATCTCCCCGGGTAATTCGCTCACACCTCCCCATTTATGCCCGCCGTATATACTCCAATACTTTCCGTACAAGTTTCGGGCTTTGAAGATATTGGCCTCCTTACCCAGTATTGTAGCCTCATATACGATTCCTGTTCGTCGGGCCAATGTTTTGCCTTCGGCTTCCTTCAGCTAATACCTCACGATATCCACCTTGCCGTTTAGCTAATGCTTCCCCTTGTCGGGCGCATAAGGGACTTTAACCCTCAAGTATGTGCGACATGCCGGGCGCACCAAATAAAAAGAAGCCGATCCATCGACCGGCTTCTCCTCCAAATACATTCTTTAAATCCTTCTCTAACACATTTATCCTCTGCCTCTGCCTGAGTCACGCTGAGGGCTTCTTTCTTTACTTGACGGGGCTTTCGAACTTTTGCCCGGAGAACTTCCCTTTGGTGTTGAAGGTGGCGTTGATTTATTTCTCACCTGTGGGCTTTTATCTCTGGTTTCAGGACGATGCTCCTGTTTTTCAGGTTTGCGATATTCTCTGTTCCTGTCTTCCGAAGGTTGGGTTCTAGGTTCAACATTTCTTCTGGGTGTAGGTGTCGGAGAAGTCTCCTCAGCCCCTCTGTAAGTTTTTTGACGGTCTGAAGAATATGTATCACTGTTTCTTCTCTCTGTATTTGACCTACCCTGATCTCTTACCTTGCCTTCACTTCGTGGTGAATCAGATCTAGTAGAATTGCCGTTGTTTCTGTCGTTTGAAGACCTTTCTCTATAATCATCGTTTCCATTGCTACGGCTTCCCCCATAGTTTCTGCCATTATCCGGGGCACTTTGTGTCCTGCGGCTTCCATAATAATTATTGTCTCTTCTGTCATTGTTGGAATAGGCAGGTCTGTTAATGGGCTGATGTCCATGTTTTACGCGCACATTATTGCTGTACACGACTACCGGGGAACAATAAGCTCTGTGTGGACGGTAATAATTGTGCACATGGATGAGTCTTGGGGTTCTTACCACGCGATAATGCTGATGGTAAACCACTATTCTTGGTCTGTAAACATTCCAGGAAACTACTCTCCATGGGGACCACCAATTGGGATAATATGCATACCTGTAAGGAGATACATACAGGTCGTAACGATTGTCCAATAATGATTGTACTACCGGCCATCTATACACATCCCTTTCGCTATCGCCATAAGGTTCTATGTAAATTTCGTTTCCGTAAATATCCTCATCACCTACCATTTGAAGGTCGACTCTTCTGCTACCTTCCTGCTCCATCTCTATGACCGCCACATCCTGTACATCATACCTGCCGAGCGGAACCTGCAGCACTATGACGTGGAAGTCTCTGTCGTACCTTCGATGTTCAACCCTGATATAGTCAATTCTTCCGTCATTGTCCAGATCAAGGTTGTTGATCCAGGTGTCTTCCCGATTGAGTCTACGCTCAAAGTCTTCGAGTGAATAGGAATGTTTAAATAAATCCAGCGCGCCTTCCAGACTAAAGTTGTCGCCATAGTAACCACTCCTGTCGTAACTGCTTCTGTCATATGCATACTGCGCATTTAACACAGCAAAAACCACCACGCTCAACAACCATGTAAAAAGAATCTTTTTCATTTTTCAAAATTTAAATACCCATTAAAGATTTTCCATTAAAGCGCTTTTATCAACACATTGCTTTAGTAAAAGACACAAAAAATCTTCATCGAGTTACCAAGACAGATTACAATTAATTTGAAATTAACAGTGGTGTTAAGAATTTGTGATGGAATAAAATGTTGCCTGGACTGCTGTCAGCAAAATGAACTTACGGAAATAGGAATTTTTCCCAAAAGAAGCACATCACCTTTTGGAAGCGAAAAAAAGTAAGAAAATATCTGGTGTTTACTTGCTCTGTAGTGCCCTTTTAAATCCTTCGTAAGCAGGTTTTGGCTGCATGTTTGAGTCATAGATGGTGGGCCAGTCTTTCAGTCTGAAAAAGCCATTGATCCACGTGCTCCTGTCGCTGAAACCCCAGAAAGTGATGCCGAATTGCTGAGATTTTGGCACTACTTTTTTGTAAATGCGGACGATATCTTCATATTTTTTGCCTTGTGCTTCCAGCATCTCAGGCGTAATATCCGGGTAAATCTGCACTCCCCCGCCCTGGTTGTCATCATGCGTATTGAAGATGATATCTACTTCAGAAAGGTGTATCTGCAATCCGGTTTCAGCTCCTTTTTTCAGTGCATATTCTATGGTTTCGTTGGGGATGTCCATTCTGATGTGCATCTGGAAACCCAATCCTGAAATTGGCACTTTCTCATCCTGAAGCCATTTGATCATCTTTAGCGTTTCATGCAATTTTGCTGTATCTCGTTCGATATTGAAATCATTGACAAAAAGCACCGCGTTGGGATCAGCCTCATGTGCATATCGCAAGGCTTTGGCTACATATTCTTTGCCCAGGGTTTTATACCACAACGTTTCTCTCCATCCCGGACCTGAAGTATTCATGGCTTCATTGACAACGTCCCAGCCCGCCACTTTGCCTTTGTATCGGCCAACGTATGCATGTATGTAATCTTTCATAAAAGAATCCAGGGCTGTGGCATTGCCCTCAAGTTCAGGAAGCCAGTTCGGAGTTGAACTGTGCCAAATCAAAGCGTGGCCAAAAAGCCTTTGATTGTATTTTTCTGCAAAAGCCAACATTTGATCAGCAGGTTCAAAATTGTATTTACCTTTTTCTCTGGCGATGCTCTGCATTTTCATTTGGTTGTTGGCAGTCACACTGTTGAACTCTCTCACATGAATGTCCCTGCTCAAGGTATCGCGGCTATATCCCCATGTAGAAATGGCCGATCCTATTGGAAAATCTGCGTAGTCCTTCAGGCCGGTTTGAGCACACAAGGCGATGGTAAGCAATGATAAGAATGTGGTCAGAATGCGCTTCATGTAAATACGTTTTGAATGTTTGGGTAAATGTCTGTTTTGATTGTGAAATAGTGAAATGGAGATGTATGAAAGTATTGTTAAAGTCTAAAGTAAACGAAGTGGGCTAAAATTGATATTTGTGTAGTAAATGTGACATATACATCATGATAATGGGCAATGATTAATGGTTAATGGTCAATTGTTAATTGTTGCGGGGTGTAGTAAATGTGACATATACGTCACGATAATGATTAATGGTTAATTGTTAATTGTTAATTGTTAAGGGGTGTAGTAAATGTGACATATACGTCACGATAATGATTAATGGTTAATGGTCAATTGTTAAGAGGCGTAGTATATGTGACATATACGTCACGATAATGATGAATGGTAAATAGTCAATTGTCGGGAGGTGGAGTAAATTTGACATATACGTCACGATAATGATGAATGGTAAATAGTCAATTGTCGGGAGGTGGAGTAAATGTGACATATACGTCATGATAATTATTAAGGGTTAATGGTCAATTGTTAATTGTTTAGGCGGTGTAGTAAATGTGACATATACGTCATGATAATTATTATTGGTTAATGGTCAATTGTTAATTGTTTAGGGCGGTGTAGTAAATGTGACATATACGTCACGACATTTTTGAGTTCCTATAGGATGAACTGTTAGGTTGAAACCCATATTCTCAGACCTTAAAATCGGAAAGCAACGCCCACTCCGGAAGGGTAAGGCAATCCGCTTTCATGACCTAGATTTTCTTTGTTCAATTTACTTTCATTGAAAGCATTTATTGCCTGCTTCAGGTTATTTGTAGCTAAATTTTCAAACAACAAACCCACGCCCATAAGTCCGGTTGCAATGCCAAAAGTCCCCCAGCGTACGGGTCGTCTGAGGATCAGATTACTGGCTTCACTACCAATCAATATTCCGCCTGATATGCCAAACATGTATGAGAAAAACCTCGCACTTCGGTGCCGCTGCAGATATGGATATGATGAGGGTTCGGTTAAAAGCAATTTTTGCAAATCTTTGGGTCTTAAATATCCATCCTCGTATTTGTATAAATCAGATTGGATTACCTGTCCGATTTGAGAAGCATTTTCACCGGATTGTGTAGAGTTTGTATTGGCATACTGAACATTTGCTACTTTTGACTTATCAATGAATGTGGATTGTTTACTTCCTTTTGTAATAACAGTAAGATAATATTTGGTAGAGTCTTCATCATCAATTTTGCATTCGATGACCTTGCCTGATTTGAGCTTGATGACGTCTTGGGAATGAAGGGCAATCGCGCTAAATATGATGAAAAGGGAGGTTAAACAATTTTTCATAAGATCTTTTTATATTAAAAAAAGATCAAATATAATGCCAAATTCACCCAGATTAAATAGGGGGTTTACATGATTTTCTGCCTAAATTCTAAGGCTAGAATTCTGTACATAAATCAGCAATAAGGATTGACCACCGGCAGTAATATAGCAAGTCCACCTTCTGAAGTCTCTTTGTATTTATGGTTCATGTCCTGAGCCACTTCCCACATGGTCTTTACTACGGTGTCCAGATTGACGATAGCTCTTGAAGCATCACTCTCCAGTGCGAGATTTGCGGCTGTAATGGCCTTCATTGCCCCCATGGTATTTCGCTCGATGCACGGCACCTGGACCAAACCTTTGATGGGGTCACATGTCAGACCAAGGTGGTGCTCCATGGCTATCTCTGCGGCCATGAGACATTGTTCAGGACTGCCTCCAAGCAATTCCGTCAAAGCGCCCGCAGCCATGGCTGATGAAACTCCGATCTCAGCCTGACATCCACCAACTGCGGCAGATATGGTAGCATTTTTGACAAAGATGCATGCAATTTCACCGGCTGTAAATAAAAACCTGCGAATGGCATCTGTAGGACCAGCTTCACAAAAGAGGAGATAGTACATCAGTACCGCCGGGATCACTCCGGCTGCTCCATTGGTCGGAGAGGTCACTACCCTACCCATGGAGGCATTTTGTTCATTGACTGCCAGGGCAAAACAGCTCACCCACTTATTGACTGTGGTAAAATCACGCGCACTGGATCTGATGGCCGCAAGCCATTCTTCTTTGCCAGAGTAGCTCACACCATGCAATAGTTTTTTGGAAATCGCACTTGCCCTCCGGCTTACGTTCAAACCACCGGGAAGGATGCCTTCCGTATGGCTGCCAATGTAAATGCAGTCCAGCATGGTATCATAAAGCTTTTGGATTTGTTCATCGATTTGTGCTTCATCTGCAATGGACAATTCATTTTTTAAGACCACGTCGGAAATACTGCATTGGTTGCTCCTGGTGTACTTGAGCAAATCAATGCCCTCTACAATAGGATGTGGCAGAATCCGAGGTTTTTTCAGGTCTCCGTCTTTTGCAAGAGCGTGAATAAATCCTCCTCCAGTAGAAGCATAGGTTTCTTCATCAATCATTCCATTTTCACCGAAAGCCCTAAAAATAAGGGTATTGGGATGGAGCGGGTGCATGGCATTTTCAAAAATCAGGTCTTTATTGAAATCGAAATCAATCGCTTTTCCAGGCAGTTGAAGGGCTTTGCCATCTTGAATTTTACCAATAATTTCATCAATTTTTGACGTGTCGATGGTGACAGGATCCAGGTCCATCAGACCCAGCAAAACAGCTTTGTCTGTGGCGTGGCCCTTTCCTGTCCTGGACAAAGATCCATACAAATGCACTTCAACTCTGATGGTCTGAGCTATGTCAAGATCATGCACAAACATTCTTGCGGCGTTCCAGGGACCGAGTGTATGTGAACTGGAAGGTCCTACCCCTATCTTAAAAATTTCAAATATGCTGATAGAATCCATTTGGTTTCGGATGTATGGTCTTATAATATGCTTCTGAAAACTTATTTACAATCGACAAAACAGCAAACATTACATATAATATATTTACAATATGTAACTTACTATTTATGTGTCAGATTTGAAAATAAGCTAAATAAAAAAGCCTTGGTTAGGAGGCATTAAAAATCAAAGTTAGGAGAGGAATTTTACTTTCTTATGTGAGCAGCCAAATTATTTTTCTGAAGGGGACATGGAATCTAAAAATGGAGGCTGAAATCGACCTCCTAGATTGCCATTCTGACAAGAAAAAATTTGTTCAAGATCAGGTTCTCTTCCGAAGTGGATATGTTAAAAACTCAAATAATTATGTGTTTGAATAAAGATATTTATTGGGAATATTTACCGGATCATAATCAATACCATATGCGTGTTGCATCAACACTTTCACCACATGATAAATGTCCTTTTCAGTGCGCTGAAACTGTCTGAGCAAACCCATCATGGCATAGGAAATGGGATTCACCGAAGGTATAAAGGTTTCCCACTCGTATCCCTGACCCCAGATCAATCCTTTGATGTTATGAATGGGGTCCGCACCATATTCCAACAATAATTCCAACATAGGTAGTCCAAAGTTCTGATGCTGGTTGACCGTATGAAATATGGGAGTTTGACCTCCAAAACCAAAAGCATCCAGGCCTGCTTTACAGTTGGCGTCCATTCCGTTTTCAAGCAACATTTTTGCGCAGGTTAAACTGCCAAATTCAGCACAAACGTGCAGTAGCGAAGCATCATAAATTGGTGTAAAAGCGGACCTCATTGTGATTTTTTGATGAATCACATCACCATTTTCTATTAAGGTGTTCCTCAATGTGGTTCCGTCATCCAATAAAATAGTCAATAAAACATCATCGTGGTATTGCAATCCATTGTCCACAAATTGTTGTACGCATGATTTGAATCTGGAAGATCTGAGATAGTTGGAGGTAAGCTCTTCGATCAATGGCTTCTCTTTATTCAAAACATTGGGAGAAAGCCCTGCTTGAAAACAAGCTTTTATGCCTTCGACATCTTGGGTCTCAATACAAATAAGTATCTGTTTTAAGATATTTTCCTCTTTCATTTTTACAATTGATCTATGGTGTTATGTAATATTTTAAAAAAATCGAGTGCTGTGTGATGACTTTTTTCAGGCGGGATCTATAATTGTTTAATAATGGTTAAATATAAATTTTTATTAAAATGAATTTGATTCCAACGGCTTTATTATTGATGAGTTTAATGGCAAGTTGCCAAAATAATGATTACAAAAATTACGAAAACGAAGATGAGTTTGTTTCAAATGAAATGGATGATAAGGATTTGGACGATGAGGTTGGCCAAAACCATTTAACAGCATCTACAGGAAAATATGACCATCCCATGAATCAACCAACCAACAACGACAGATATAAGCGCATTGTCAATAATGGAGTTGTCATCACATTTCCAGCAAATTGGAACTTTACTTCAGGCGGTAAATTATCCGGACCACACCATGCTTCAGCGATATGGTCTACGGAAGAAGTGAGGAATTTTGCAAGTTTTGAACAGATGCTTCAGTATCATGTTTTCCCCAAACTTCAGTCCATGGGTTGCGTATTGCATGATGTTTCGTATAATGCGGCCATAAGCCAAAACTTATTGACCCAAATGAACAGATTGCCTAAAGCCATGGAAAGGCATGATTATGCAGCATCATACATCATTAAGTGCAGCATACAAAACAAACCTGTTGCATTGATTTGCAATCTACAAGCCTTCGCTTCACCTTATTCTAATTTTCAAATGATCGAATACGTACAAATCGCATCTGATGCGAATCAAATCGATCAAACTTTGGCAGAGGTCATCAACACATGCGCCACCTGGCACTACACCCCTGAAAATATTCAACAACAGACCATTGCTATGAATAATAGTGCTAAAAATATGTTGAGTTCTCAAAAGATAATTAATCAAAATTACCAGGCAGCCAACCAGGCTATCTCTTCAATAGGCCAGACCAATGCCAGAAGTTTTGACAGGATGAATACCCAAATACTGGAAGGCATCAGGGAAACAGAGCATATTACCAATCCTTGGTCGGGATCTCAAATGGAGGTAAGTGCCGGAGATGGAAGGATTTTCATAGATAGAGATGGAAATGCCTTCAGGACCAATGACCAGTTTTACCAACCTGGAAGTGACCTCGAAAATGGTCATTTATTTCGGGAAGCAGATGGAAACAACTGATGCCGTTTTTTATCCTGAATACTGGGAATTTTCAGTATCACCTTCCAAAAATTCAATCAACATTTCGCCCCATTTCAGACATTAAAAACCGAGTCCGAATCCTTCTTTCAACATGGCGAAATAAGCTGATTTATCAAAACTATACAGGTATGGTGCTTTATGAGCACCGCCTGTAAATAGTTTTTCTTTTTTGTGCAAAATGCCCAATGACAACATTTTTCGGTTGAAATTAGCCCTGTCAATTTTCCTGTCCAAAATGGTTTCGTAAATCGTTCTAAGATCTTTTAAAGTAAACTCTTCGGGCAAAAGATTGTATCCTATAGGCTGATGTCTCAATTGCACCCGCATCGTTTTCAAAGCTTCATCCACCAAATCCGAGTGATCAAATATCATCTTGGGAAGATTGTGGAAATCAAACCATTGACAAGACAAAGACATGGCGTCAGGCTTCGGATTCACTTTCTGGAATTCTACCAGTGCAAAAAAACCAATGGTAATAAAACGTTCCAAATGCCAGCTGAACTTTTCCGCATCCACTTTCATTGCCTTCAGGAAATCATTGACAACCTCAGGAGTGGACCTTTCCAATCCGCCAAATACACCAAACTGTTGCAGATAAACCTCAGATAATCCTGTCCTGGCTGTGAGCACTTTTTTGGCAGCATCATTGACCGACTCTGTTTTGATGATGTAGCCCCCGGGCAGCATCCAATGTTCCTGGTCAGCGCATTCGAGCAGCAGTACTTTCAATTGCTGATCATGGAAGCCAAATATGACATTGTCCACAGAAATTCCGGGCATAAAGTCATTGACTGTGGGGTCTAAAGAATGGTCTATATCTTTCGAGGAATGATTCATCAGGCAA
Organism: Saprospiraceae bacterium; assembly: GCA_020436935.1. GTDB lineage: Bacteria > Bacteroidota > Bacteroidia > Chitinophagales > Saprospiraceae > JADKBO01. The sequence goes on along the minus strand of JAGQWX010000014.1, from coordinate 86,728 downwards.
ATAAAAACAATTTATTTGATCCTTCTAAATGAGCTTTCAAAACAATAGGAGTATTGCAGATGCCTTTACGGTATAAAACCAATGATTTCCATCACACTTATGTGAAAAATAGATAAAAAACTTGACTGAGAATAGGAATCATCTTATTATTGTGTCAAAATGACTCATTATAAAATCGTTAAGCTATGAATCAAAAAATATTGTTTTCAATTACTGGCATGCTTTTCCTCATTTTTGCGGGCAAGATAAATGCACAGGAAGCACCACAACTGGGAAAAGCTTCTGTTAAAGAAGTAGTAGCCTCAATGACGCTGGAAGAAAAAGCAAAACTCGTCGTAGGTGGAGGAATGTATGTGCCGGGTATGCCATTACCTGGTTCGCCTGCTACACCCTCTGATGCCCAAAAAAGGGTAACGGGAGCAGCCGGTACGACTCAAGCCATACCGAGGCTCGGAATTCCGGACATGGTCGTATGTGATGGTCCAGCAGGTGTCCACGCATTCAATGGTGGGCAAAGTCGCTTGTACTATGCAACAGCATGGCCCATCGGCAGTTTACTGGCTTCGAGCTGGGATACAGCCCTGGTCAAAAAAGTAGGCATGGCTTATGGCAAAGAAGCAAAAGAATACGGCATTGACATCATTTTGGGGCCGGGCATGAATATCCACAGAAATCCGCTTGGTGCAAGAAACTTCGAATACTATTCTGAAGACCCTGTATTGACCGGTCACATCGCTGCTGCAGCCATTCAGGGCATACAGAGCAATGGAGTCGGCGTATCAGCCAAACACTTTTTTGCCAACAACCAGGAAACGAACAGAAGTTCGGTCAATACCATCATGAGCGAGAGGTCCATGCGGGAAATTTACCTCAGAGGCTGGGAAATCATGGTCAAAAATTCAGATCCGTGGGCCATCATGACCTCTTATAATCTGGTCAACGGACCATATACTTCTGAAAATCCGGAATTATTGAGAACCATATTAAGAGATGAATGGGGTTTCAAAGGGTTTGTGATGACTGACTGGTTTGGTGGAAAAGATCCTGTGGCTCAACAGAATGCAGGCAACAACCTCATCATGCCGGGTTCACCAATGCACTCCAAGGCCATCGTTGATGCAGTCAACAATGTAATGCTCAGTGAAAAAACGCTGGACCAAAACTGTGAAGAGATACTCAACATCATATTGAAATCTCCAATTTTCAACAAGTACAAATTCAGTGATAGTCCGCCCTTGGCTGAAAATGCCAAAGTATCCAGAATGGCTGCAGCTGAAAGCATGGTATTGCTGAAAAACAATGACAACACTTTACCGTTGACCAGGGGCACCTCGCTTGCTGTTTTTGGCAACAATCAACTCGATCTTGTGGCCGGTGGCACCGGAAGTGGTGATGTAAACAAAATGTACACCGTACCACTTGCCGAAGGTCTTTTTAAGGCAGGTTATGCTCTGCAGCCTGACTTATATCTAAGCTATTCCTCTTACCTGTCTGATGAGAAATCCAAAAGACCTCAAAGGAGTTTGCTTGAAGAACTGATGAGCCCGCCTATTCCCATTGCCGAGATGAAGGTAGATCAAAAAACAATTGAGAAGGCTGCAAAAACGTCTGCAATAGCCCTCATTGCCATTGGCAGAAACGCCGGAGAAGGAAATGATCGAAAAGTCGTGGATGATTACAATCTTACCAGCCAGGAAAGGGAGCTGATCAGCGCAGTAAGCAAGGCCTTCCATGCGGAAAAAAAGAAAGTCGTCGTGACGCTCAACATTGGTGGCGTAATCGATGTAGCCCAGTGGAGAGACGATGTCGACGCCATTCTTCTGGCGTGGCAGCCGGGTTTGGAAGGTGGCAATGCGATGGCAGATGTCATTTCAGGATCGGTCAATCCTTCAGGCAAACTTGCGACAACTTTTCCCATGAGTTATGAAGATGAGATCACTGCCAAAAACTTCCCCGGACGTGAAATACCCGGGACAGAAAAGCCAGGACTATTTGGTCAAAAACAAGCGGATGCGGAAGTCATTTATGAAGAAGGCATCTACGTTGGATACCGATATTATACCACAAATGGAGTAAAAACTGCCTATCCATTTGGTTACGGCTTGTCCTATTCCAGCTTTGATTATTCTGACATTCAACTTGGTCAGGTATCCGCTGACGGATCAGTACAGGCAAAAGTTACCATTACCAACAAAGGCAAAGTTCCTGGCAAAGAGGTTGTCCAGCTTTATGTTTCTGCACCATCCACAAAATTGGATAAGCCAACCAAAGAGTTAAAAGCATTTGCAAAAACCAACGCCTTAAAACCGGGAGAATCACAAGACATTACTTTCAAACTGAATGCAAGCGATCTTGCTTCATTCGACGCCTCCACCAGTTCGTGGGTAGCACACGCCGGAGATTACAAAATCTCTGTAGGCGACGCTGAAAAAAACATCAAGTCTGCCGCTTTCAAATTGCCAAAGGATTTGGTAACGCAGAAGGTGCATAAGGTGATCACGCCGAAGTCTGCTCTGAAGGAGTTGAGGCCGTAAAAATCAAAAAGTGGTCAGACGGTCGTCTGACCACTTTTCAACAAGCATAGGCACAACTAACTGATTATTAGATATATAACCGTTTTTAAGCGTTTATAAACGTTTATAAACGCTTAGCATCAAAATCCCCTCAAAAGCACCCCACCAAAACATCCAAATTTCAGCCGAGATATGAAAGATTTTTGATATTATTGCTTCGAGGCCTCATCCACAGATTTAAAGAAATCCTCCAGGATTGCATCTCTGTCAAAGTTTTCCCAAACAATGACATCTCTATTGATTTTATCATTGGTTACCCAAATGCTGTCGGCCATTATCGGTGATTTGACTGTTCTTTTTTGTCCCCAGCTCCCGTTTTTTGTGACGGCAAGTGCTACCAGGTCAAACAATGCTCTGGAGGGAGGATCGCCGTAGAGATCGATGTGTGAAAAGAGATTAATTGAATAATCGCCAAAGCTGGTGAATGTACCTCCATTCCTTCCGTTTACTGGAGCATCAACCGGACCTTTGCCCTTCATCTTTTCCTCCATTATAGCAGGCGTGACTTTCACAAAATCAGATCCGGTCAGTTTACCGTAACTGACGGTCACCATCTCAAATGGCACATTCAAACTCAGGATATAATTCATCGCGGGAATGTCGTTTTCCAGGTTGTATTCCCCAGGATCCGGGTAATTGGAACCCAACCATACAATTCTTATATGTTCTTTGATTTCAGGTTTTTTCATCAGTGCCAAAGCAATATTGGTCAGTTTACCAATGGGAACAAGGATAAGTTTTTGATTCTGTTCGGCCATTTTCATGACTTCGCTGATGATAAAATCTACAGCTTCGCTGCCATCAAAAGAATCCATGGTGATCAGGGTACTCAGCGTGTCAAAATTCAGTGTGGCTCCTTTGATCAAAGGGTATTTTCCACTTACATTACACAATTGCATAACGCGCTCAGCTTCGACCATTTGCTGGGCTGCATCTCCACCTCCAAAAGTAGCATTGACCGTTATGCCTTTGATGTCAAAAGTCTCAGCATTAAAAAATGCATAAGCCAAAGCGTGCTGGTCATCCAATTCATTGTTGGCATCCGTGTCAATGAGGATGGGAATAGCAGGTACTGACTTTTCCTTACAAGCGATGATGGTCAGTAGCAGAATAAACAGACCGAACTTTGTCATAATGCAATATTTATGGCTAATCTACAAATACACATTCAATAATTGAAAGAACAAAAAGAAAGCACGATACTGCTCACAGCTTATTTTGAGAGAAACTGTTATCTGAACAAAAGAACGATGGCCCGCGAGCAGGCACTCTGACACAATAAAATTATAACCAAAGTTATATTGACGTTCATTTTAAGCATAAATTTTGCGTAAAAATGATTTTTCCAAAATAAAATTGATGATTCATTGGAATAATTTTTTTTTATACCTCTTATCTTAGCCATATATTAATACACATTTTGCTTGCAGCCTTGGCTACATGATTATCAAGATGTAAAATACATTCAAAGCCAAATCATTTGAATGATCATTAACCACAAAAAGCCAAACATGAGAAAATCATCTTTTGCTGTTGTATTGTCCTTTTTTCTTGCTTTTCAAGGTCTACGGGGCCAGGTGGTGAATTATACCCTGTCGGCCCAACTCGGTGTCCAGGTAGGTCTCAATTTCAATACCGGTAAAAACGCTTTCAGGCAGAACTTCCCATCCATAAAAGCATTTCTTGGAATCAATTCCTCCAATGAGCTCAAACTCTTTGGTAAAACCACCGGACTTTTGAATATTGGGACCAGCATCGGCTTGTACAACAAATCGCTGGGCAACAGCCTTAATCTGAGTTTCCAAGACAATCAGATCGATTGGACCAGCAATTTGGGACTTGGAGTTGGTTGGGGTCAGACTGTACCTGTACGATTGTTGCAGACCATCAACAATGTACCATTTTACAACCTTCAGCACCAAAAGGAATACGCGGTCAACTTTAGTTGCAATTTCATCATGAACAATTACCGGCGCAACCAAACCAATGGTGCATTCAGCCTCACAACAGGCAGATTTTCAATGACCTATTACAATGACGGAGGTCCCTTCTTCAACCTGGGCTTTGGCGACAACTTTGACCGGTATTGGACGGGAGGCCTTTTGCTATACCTACATGATGTGGAAACTTCATCAGGGAGCGACACTTCACGAATCAATGCCTCTTACAATAGAGTTGAATTCACTTTTGACCAATTCACCGGATACCATCCTCAAATGTACGAGCTGACAGGCATCTTTGGCGCAGACATTCAGGACTACGACCTCTACCAGAGTTTTGGCAACGATACCAGCAGCCTGGTTTACACCATCAGACCTTCAGGAAGAGATGGATATGACTTCAATGCATCTCAATACAAAATCAGCTACAATTTTGGGCCCAATGTGGGTGGCTCACTCGGAGTAATTGGGTCGTTGCGCGATTACAAACGAGAAAAATATTATGCACTTCAGGACATCATTCATGTGCTCATGCGCAATCCCATCCATCCCAACAAAGACACCAACAGATTAAGCCTTGGATTTAACTACAACAACAGACTATGGAATCGACAATATTAAAAATGATTATCGCGGTGAGTATGTTTGGTTTCATGACCTCTTGCTCACCGAAATACTTCGAAATCGTAGACGATTGCGAAATGTTCAATGTGCTGATGCCGGCAAAAAATTTTGAATCTTACACCAAGTACAAATTCAAACTTGTCCCTTATGAATATTTCAAAAAAAACAGACATACCACATCTCTGCTATCAGATACAAGTGTTTTTTTGAAAAACAACCTTCTATTTCATCTTGATGGTTCTAAAAATCATCTGGACCAACCGGAAAATTACCTCAACAATTCATGGTTCAGAATGGAAGCTTTTTTTGAAGATATCGATATGAATTTCGTTCAGGGAAGTGACTTCGTTTTGAGGACAATTGCAGGCAGGAACAAGTATGCCTATCTCAAAGATGCACAGGACACGATCCAGGAAGGAAAACTCATGTATGTATTCAGCGGCAAGGTTGGTCCTGTGGTCCCATTAGAAGGTAACGTCAGATCTCAAACTCTCCTATTCATTGACCAGGTTTGGAAGATATCAAGGGATAAAATACAATCTGAGGGCAAATTGGGTGAGCATCTGCTGGCCATCGTTGCTGATAAAAAAGCCAATCACATTGCCATCAACGCTGTCATAGACATCAACTATAAGCGAAGGTCTGAAAAGCCGATCATTTATGACCTGAAAGCCATTTTTGGAGAACCCATTTGGATCAATGAAACAGAAATGACATGCAAACCCTGATCAATAACTACCAATGGATTCCCATTGTTGCTCTGGTTGCATATGGCCTGAGCAAGGTGACTTTCATCAACTTTATCAAAGTGTTCCTGACCAATACGGTCAATATTTTCATATACCTTATCATCATTGTTCTATTTGTGAATATGGAACAAGGCCATGTCATTCCTATGACGATGTACACTTCAGGTCCATTCCAAAACATATTCAACATCGTGCTTTTCCATGGACTACTTTTCTTTTTGTCCATGCTTCTTTCGCTATACCCTACCTATATCTTTGCCGTTTTTTTTGAAAACACTAAATATTACTGGACCAAAACCCAATATGGCCTGATCTATTATTTCAGTAAATGCAAGATGGAAGACAGGGCAAAATTCGAGGCGGAACCCGAGAAATTCAAATGCACTTGTCATGAACCCGCAAAAGCAATATCAATTCAGGAAAAGAACCAATTGAAAGACCTAGAAAGCTCATTCAGAAAATTTGCAGGAATGATGTTGTTCATCATTTGGGCATGGGTTTTGGTTACCCTGATCAAGGTCTATCATCACAATGCTTTCATATATCACAGCCTGAAGGTTTTCAATACATTCATGACCATTTTGGTGCTGATCATTTATTATAAAATCAGCTTTCAACATATTAAAAGGAAAATTTTTGACGATGAAAGTGGTATGATCAGTAGGTACTTATTGATATTATCTTTTTCTGTTCTGGCTTTATTATTGATCTCCGTAACTGTGATGGGTTGGAGTTGGCTAACCTTTGGTTTACAGCTATTGTTGTCATGGTTATTGGCCATTTATGCATTGTATTTCAGAAACCACAGAACTACGTCAAGATATAAGTGGATGAGTGATATTGTCAGGTATCTGAATGTGCATCGCTGGATAGGTTTTGTTGTTCTTGGTTTAATTTTTGTGGTCAATTTTAATGCTCAAGCAGCAATGGCTTTCAACGCACTCAATGTACTCCTGATGTCGTTGATCACGATTTATACCATTATTGTTTTGATTTTGAAATGGATGTTATATCTCAACAATAGCGACTGCGACGGAAAAGAGAACATGTTGTATGTCGGCAATCAAAAAATACCCAAAGTTGTGCTGCCTATTGTTGTTGGATCCATCATGATTTTACCATTTGTCATGGGTAATAAGTTGCATGACCTCAGGTTATTGAATTCCAATGCAAATTACAAAATTACCAACAGAGAATATCTTCGCGTACTGAGTGAGCAGCTTCAGACCCATACCAAACCTACATTTTATGCTGCATACGGTGGTGGTTTGATGGCACACTACTGGAATTTACTCTTGCTGGACACCCTGGATAAAACTGGAGATTTTGATGAAATCATAGCCATGAGCGGGGTGTCTGGCGGCGGCATGGGCATCGCTTCATTTACAGGTATAAAATACATGGAAGATGTCGTCAAAGATCCATCATTCAGCAGAGAAGAATACATCGACAGAATTGGTGCCTCCAGCATCCTCGGTCTTGAATTGCCGTGGCTCTTTGGCAGAGATTTGGTCCGGGAGTTTTTGCCGAGTGCAGCCATACTAGGGCAGGACAGATCTTTTAGATCTATGACTTATTATGCTGGAGAATTGGGATCAGAAGCTTTTTTAGACAGCAGTATGTATAGGATTTACTTCGACTTATTTAAAGCAAATCGGTTTTACCCCAACATCATTTTCAACAGCACTTCTACCCACTACAGATACGGAGTTGCCAGTCCCATCAACGACAGCATTTACACAGGAGCAGAAAATGTACTCGATTTAACGAATGGGCAAACCCTTGGCTTTTTGGAAGCTGCATCTACTTGCAACAGGTTTCCTCTCATCAGTCCTGCAGCTAAGGTGGAAGGCAAAGGCTATTTTGTTGATGGTGGGTATTTTGAAAACTCCGGGCAACTCAGCCTGGTTTCTTTCAAAAAGTATCTGGAGAAAAGAATAAATCCAGACCTCTTTCCCGATACATTGCGCATCATATCTGTCAGAAACAGCAAAAGCAATTATCTGATCAAACTACTTCAGGAAGTATCCAAAGATACCAGCATATTCCACTCCGGTAAATTGCCAAAAACCAGTGAATTTCAAGCCATTTTTTCTGCCGCTGTTAATTTGGAAAGACTGCCGGTTTATTTGAAAGAGACCATCGGTCTGCATTATAGCAACGAGTATAAGGTAATTCCCATCGACCTGCCTTACTATCTTACAGAAGAAGACGTTGAAGATATGATTGGAAAAGAACACCCCATGATGGATATAGTCATGGCTAAAATCAATGAAAGCAATGATCAGATCAGGCAAATCCTTAAAAAGAGTCAGGCTTACGAAAATGATTGGGGCGTCATCAATCCACCTACATCCAGGGTACTGAGCAAACCGGTAAAAATATATATGCAGCTCATGTTGAGACACCCATCTGTACTGGATTCGTTTCAGGCAATAAGCGAGGATTGATTTCGGAAAATAGGATTCAGGAGTGAATAATTTGACAAAGGAATTCAGAGAGATATTTGCACTAGTTTCTAAAGTGCGCTCACAGTATCTGAAGACTGCATTAATCGACGATTTTTATTTCAAGAGTCTCAAAATTTGGTGACTGCAGGCCAATGATACCATGATGTTGTTCTCCCGGCCGGATTAATACACCCATTAAATTGTATTTGTCTAATTCAGTTTTGAATTTTTTATTTCCATTTGCGGCAACCACGATATTCCCCAGTGATATCGATGGTCCGACTACGAGGCCAACTGGAATTACTGAAGAGGAAGTATTAGTGGTGATATAAAGATTCATTGGCGTAAGCAATAAGTAACTCAAATACCAAGCTGGTTGCTGTTTGAGTGATTTGTACATCTCTGATTGAGGCATCATAATTACCTCCTTTCCATTGCTGTATGTGAGTATAAGATCTTTACCAAAAACGAGATCTCGATCGCCATTATTGGTAATTTTTATGGCTATCACCTGAATGTCTTTTTTATCGGCTTTTTTACCATATTTCTTTTCAAGCACATCGTATTTGTATTCCAATAGGACATTTCCCTCTTTGTCTGAAGATAAGTATGGTATCGAAATGGGTTGAATTGGTTTGTGAGATGTGGCGCAAGAAACAAAACTGAGCGCTAACAAACTAATACCAATGTGCATAGGCAGATTTTTCAATAGTGTTTTCATGATATGAATTTGAAATTGAATATAAACTCGAACCAAATATACAATGTTTTTTTATGTACATTAAAACAAATTTTCACATAAGAACCTTAGGAGGAATAAAAAACAAAATCTCCAAGCGTAATAAGTTTGTTTTTCAATTTTTATGTATATATTTGTTAAGTTCTTTTTAACCTTTTAAAAAATTACTATGAAAAATTACTACATCGCTCTTTTGTTTCTATTGCACTCATCGATAAGTGCATATTCACAAAAATCTTTTAACTCTTATGCCATTAAAGATTTTGTCAAGGAATCCGGGAAAATTAATACAGGCTTTATTGATTCAAAAAATAACATATGGATTGGGACATGTTCAGCAGAAGTAATTCATTTTGACGGCAATACATGGAATTATTATGACAAGGATTTTCTCAAGCTTGGTAGAAGTTATGATTGCGTGAATAAATTTTACGAGGACAGCCAATCTAGAATTTGGATGGTAGCTGATGGGGGTATAATCCTTTATGATAAAGGTACATGGACATTTTATAGGGAAAAAGCTCCGCAGTATTACACACATGGTGTAAAAGAATGGAATGGTAAAATGTTTTTCAGCAGCTTTAGAGGAATCAATGTGTTTGAAAACGACAAATGGAGGTTTATAAATTTACCAACCAGCATTTCAACTGCATCGTTGGAAATAGATAAAAATAATAAACTTTGGGCATGTTTTTCAAATGGAGATCCATGTTTCCTTTTTGACGGAGATAATTGGAAAGAAATGAACTCGCAAAATTCAGGTCTTTGTAGTGGAAACAGAAATGTTCTTCATTTAAGTGCAGATAGCATATTATACTTTTCTGGACCCTCCGGATACTTTTGTTCTTATGATGGAAAATCTTTTACAGACCTTGACTCTAAAATCCGATTTATACGATTTTCATATCTTTCATCCATACTCTCCTTGCAAGATTCAAAAGATGTGTTTGTGGCTGGAAAAACGAACGATAACGCCAATAGCTTACTCGCTCAGGTTAGCGATGGTGAAACCATCTATCATGACTATAAGAGTGGTCTTGTTCAAGGAAGTATAGTTGACTTGGCATTAGACACTGATGATAAAATCATGGCATTTTCTGAAGATTCAATCAGTTATGAAGGGATATTAAAAACAACAAGCTACAAAATGTTGAAATCTGACCATAAACTTATAAAGAATACTGTGGTCACGCATGATCTTCTTTTTGATTTTCCCGAAACTCAGAATTTATGTGTTAGAATATTAAATATTGAAGGTAAATTAGTACTTCAGAAAGATAATTTAAGGTCTAATCTTTCTTTAGAAGATCTAAGAAGTGGACTTTATTTTGTTCAATTATTTGACAAAAATTCTATGTTGTCTACTGAAAAGATTATAAAAATAGAATAGATAAACTGCGGATTACATAAATAGACTGATTTATATCCAAATTAGGTTTTCAGGTCCATAACGCTTCACTTAACCAGGTTTCAAAAAGTTGTTCATAAAATTAATTTATCTGATTAAATATATATTTTTAACACAGCAGAATTAACTAGAATAACAAAATATGGTCCGACTTAGGAAAGCAAGTATTGCTGATGCTGATTTACTCTCCTATTGGGACACCAAAACCCATGTATTGGAAAGCGACCCCGATGATGAATGGCACTGGAAGGAAGAACTGCCCAAGGAAGTACCATGGAGGCAGCAACTGATGGCAGAATTGAACGGGCGACCCATCGGCTTTGTGCAGATCATAGACCCGCTGGAAGAAGAGAGTCATTACTGGGGAGATGTATCGGCACACAAAAGAGCCATCGACATATGGATCGGCGAAGAAAGTGATCTGGGCAAAGGTTATGGCACCATCATGATGCAGCTCGCCATTGATCACTGCTTTAGTGATGACCAGGTAACTGGAATTTTGATTGACCCGCTCAAAAGCAATACCAAAGCCCATCGTTTCTACAAAAGGATGGGCTTTGAAGTTGTTGAAGAAAGGGAATTCAACGGACTACCCTGCCTCGTCATGGAACTCAAAAGACCCACAAGCAAAATATTTGTACTTGACGGAGCACAATTCAATGACATTGAGGGGTTTTATGAACTCGCATATGCTACCTTGACCAAAGACCTCGACTGGTCTCCGGCCCACAATCTGGATGCATTCAACGACATTCTGTATGGAGGATTTGGCGCATTCGAACCCAAAGAACAAATCATTATACGATGGATAAACTTTGAGAAAAGTGCCCTTGATCTGGGATTGCAACCCAGCATCAAATACTATCTGCAAAGGGCAGAAAACCTTACAGGTCAAAGAGCAGCATATTTTCGGCAAAAAGCTGAAGATTTACAAAGTGAAAAGGGCGAGACTTTGTTGACATCGATCTTTCAAATCATTGAAGAAAAAGAATGGATCCAACTGGTGAAAATAAATTAAAAATATTGGCTTAAATTGTTTGTATTTATTGAACCAAAGAGGGTTTTCCATGGCAAAAGTAGCAGTTATAAAGACCAAGGTGACGGAATCAAGCGTCGACGAATTTATCAAAGGGATAGCTGACGAACAAAAGCAGAAAGACAGCATCATCATCCTGGACATGATGAAGAAGGCCATGGGACTGTCGCCGAAGATGTGGGGGACATCTATGATAGGATTTGGAGAAGTGCGCTATAAAAGCCCAGCTACAGGACGTGAAGTTGATTGGTTTAAAATGGGTTTTTCTCCCCGAAAAGCCAACCTATCCCTCCACCTTATGTACATGCAAGACCTCACAGATTTGCTCGAAAAACTGGGCAAGCACAAAACCGGTGTTGGTTGTTTGTACATCAATAAGTTGGCCGATGTCGATGTGAAGATATTGGAGGAGATCATTGAGAGGAGTGGGTCGCGGTAGGAGAAATTATTGGAATGTTATAATGATCTAATTATCTTATTATCTAATGAGATAATTTTCTAATGATCTGATTTTATAATGCTGTCACAGATTGATTCGTGATTTGGTCAGCAATAAAGCAATTTCGCAGTTTAAACAGTTGAGCAAAAAGCCAAACTAATTACTTTGTCGCCAAATGACCAATCATACAACTCCATACCAAACCTACAAATTCGCATATTCGAGATATTCCTCCTTGGTGATTGGTTCAAATATTTCAAAATATCTTTTAGCATATTTCATAATAAAGTTGACATCGTGAACCGATTCAATAGGTATCTCATCCTGACAAAACTTTTCAAAAATTTCATAAGTTTTACCGGGATCGTCCAGCAAAGCTTTATCCCAAAAACAAAGTCTGGAATCAATCTCGCCGCACAGGTTCATCCTTTTATCATTTCCAGACGACATGTACCATTCATAATCTAGTGCATTATTGTCCAAAAAGGCATGACTCACTAGATATGTATAAATTGGATCCTCCCACAGATTGGGTACAACAATCCTCAATTCCGCATAAGCAAAGAAAAAATCTACAATTTCATCTTCAACTATGTCCTGGTCTAACAAATCTGCTATAAATCCTCCTTTCTGAGAGAAGAAAAAATTCAACAAAGCATCCCGATCCTGTTTATAAGCTGTGACTAAGTCCATGCCTGTTTCTTCATGATATTTTGCAAAAACCAGCTCGCTTAACATGGCCAAAGCAAATCCCAGATTTTCAGGGATTTTATCATCACGATCCTTGTAAAAATCATCTCCATAATCATAAATATCGTCAGGCCCCCATTCATCATTTTCGTATTCTTCCTTATCATCCTCATCCTCATAATCCTGCATACCATCCAACAAGACTTTATAATTACCCAGGCCAAGATTTTCATTGAGTGTTCTCAAAATGGTAAAAGTGTCATCAAAGGGACCCTCTATGAAAAAATGAAGGCCTTCATGACCAAACTCTAATCCTTCCAAATCTTTTTTATACGTGCCTCTTAAATCGAGTAAGTGTCCAGCTATCCCGTAATCTTCACAGGGTTTGAATCCTGCTTTTTTGGCAAAATCAATGGCACCATGGACGAATGAGTACAGTATATTCGGTTGCACTTTTTGGAATTGGAAATTACTGCGCTCTTCAATCATTTCTTTAAAATAATCATACCTCTCATGATCCATTATGTAATAATGGGCATCCTTAACCCCCAAACAATATTTATCGACAAGAAATAGCCCAATCACCAGGTCCCCATTTGGTCTTTTACGAGATATGAGGCCTTGACCAATACCAGAATCATCTGCATCTTTGACTAGTAATGTCTCATGAATGGGTAAAGTATTCTTCACCTTGAGGATGTAATCTTTGGGCTTGATGGGCAATGTACGTATGACTGCACCTTTGGATTTTTTGTTTTTGGACATGGTAGGCTGTTTTTGAATGAAGGCAAATGTCTGTGTTTATCTTGATAAAAGGAATATAAAGTTTAATCAGAAAAAACCTTTGAATTTTAACTTTGCAAAATTTTTTCTATTTGTGAAATTTTTCTATTATTGCCTCAAATCAGAATTTATGTCAAAGTTAATCCCAGTCATTTTATCCATTTTGGTTGCGTTTAATTTAAGTGCGCAATGTATACCAGGTTTTGAATATTATGTAAATTATACAGTAGATAACACTGCTGGTAGCCAAAATCTAAATAATCATCAGGTCAGCATAACGTTGAATACTTCGGATCTGATCAGTGCGGGCAAAATGAATGCAGATGGAAGTGACATCAGATTTTTTGACAATGCCTGTAATCCACTGTGCCACTCTATTGAATCAGGTCTCAATACAACGAATACAACAATCTGGGTAAAAGTTTCATCTATCCCACAAGCTGCTTCTACTACTATCACCTTGCAATATGGTAATCCTGCGGCAACTTCCACAGAAAATGGAAATTGTACTTTTGATTTTTTAGAAGACTTTAATGATAGTCAATTTAATTTTGTAGATAGTTGTGGAAATGGAAGTATTACCACTGATGGTGCTTATGGTACTATCAATTGGACCAATTCTGGAGTTTATCTTAGTGACTTTCTTTTGACACAAGGAAGTTCATATACAATTGAAGCAATGGTCATGGGCGTTTCTGGAAACTGGCCAGCCATATATCTCTACAAAACAGACTATAGAACATATGGCCTTATGGCTAATGTTAGCATACCAGACATACGAATCTCTGTGCAGGGATCAACCGCAGGATTGTGTCAAGGTCATAATTGGGCGTCTCCTTTATTTGGGTATACAAATTCAAATGGCTTATGGTCACTTACATGGGTTGCAACTGGTGATCTTAGGGCCAAGTTTCCAACTGTAGCTGATTTTAGCAGCACAGATAATTTATATGCCCTTGACAGTGATCTTGCAGTTGGAATCGGCGGAATCTCGAGTGGATCAGGCAATTTCATGCAAGTGGATTGGCTTAGAGCGAGGAAGTTTTCACCAACTCCAATTACCACCATCGCCGGAATAGAAATGATCGCTGATGACCTTCCAGTACCGACTCTCGGACAGTGGAGTTTGATAATATTGGCATTATCGCTAGGCATAGTAGGACTTCTTAATTTAAAACTGAACACCGGAAAAATACGGGGCTTGGTCATATAATAAAATAATGATTTAGCATGCAATTGACAAAAGTTTTTTCAGAAAGCTTTATTATCAGTCAAAAAGTAAACTTCACTTTCAATCTAATTTAAGGATTAAAACATTCAAATAGTATTTTGTTTGTTTAGGATGAATCGTTGAATATTCCTTAATAGGATTTTACAAAAGTTTTTTCGTCTTGAATATAAAACGCTAACACCACACCAAAAAAAAACTTTTTGCCATCCCCCACCCTTTTTTTAACTTACCTGCTCAAACCATTGGAATATGCAAATCAAAGAGCAGGCGAAGGTCTATGATGCCATCATCGTGGGGTCCGGAGCCGGTGGCGGCATGGCCACCAACATCCTGGCCAATGCAGGCCTGAAGGTCGCCTTACTGGAGGCTGGACCATTTTACGACCCAAAAGATCCTGAAACGAGTACGCAGCTCAAGTGGCCGTGGGAATCACCTCGTCGTGGCGCCAGCAGCACCAGAGCTTTCGGGGATTTTGACCAATCCTGGGGCGACTGGCAAGTTGAAGGTGAGCCTTATACCACCAAGGATGATACAAAATTCATGTGGTGGCGTTCTCGTATGCTGGGCGGACGAACCAACCACTGGGGAAGGATTTCCCTTCGTTTTGGCCCCATCGATTTCAAGCATAAGGACGTAGACGGGCTTGGTGAGAATTGGCCTATTGGCTATGAGGATATCAAGCCATATTATGACAAGCTCGACAAAATGATTGGTGTGTTTGGCAGCAACGAAGGTCGATACAATGATCCGGACGGTTTCTTTTTACCGGCACCGAAGCCCAGGCTTCATGAGATGTATTACATCAACGGTGCCAGAAAAACAGGTGTGCCTGCTATACCCAACCGTCTGAGCATTCTCACCAAAAAGCTCAACGACAGCCGTGGTGTATGTTTCTACTGCAAACAATGTAACAGAGGTTGTTCTGTCTATGGAGATTTCTCTTCATCTTCCTGCCTCATCATTCCAACCCTCAATGGTGGCCAGGTGGATTTGTTCAACAATTGTATGGTCCGCAGTGTGACGACTGACGAAAATGGTCGTGCAACGGGTGTTTCCTATATCAATAAAGAAGACCGAAAGGAATATACCATGAAAGGCCGGGTCGTCGTACTTGGTGCGTCAGCCTGCTCTTCCGCGAGAATTCTACTCAATTCAAAAAGCACCCAACACCCGAATGGACTTGGCAACTCGAGCGATCATGTCGGACGATACCTTCATGATTCAACAGGTGCAGGACGCACTGTTCTGATACCATCATTGATGAACCGTAAAACGGGCTACAACGAAGATGGTGTAGGAGGTGCTCACGTCTATTCTCCATGGTGGGGCGACAATAAAAAACTGGATTTCCCACGTGGCTACCACATCGAGATCTCCGGAGGTATGGGCATGCCATCTTATGGATTTGCTTATGATTCACACGCGATGAACAAATACATCGGTGAAGAGGTGGGCGGTTATGGCAACAAGTTGCGCGACGATGTCAAGCGATTTTACGGAGCCATTTTCGGATTTGCCGGACGGGGCGAAGCTATAGCCCGATATGAAAACAGGTGTGAAATTGACCCCAATGTGGTCGATCAGTTCGGTATTCCTGTATTGCGTTTTGATTATCGCTGGTCGGATTACGAGAGACTCCAGGCCAAACATATGATTGAAACCTTCGATGAAATCACCCATAACATGGGTGGCATTGTGCTTGGAGACAAGCCGGGTAAAGACAAAGACTATGGACTTTTGGCACCTGGGCAGATCATCCACGAAGTAGGTACCACCAGGATGGGCAACGATCCAAAAACCTCGGTGACCAATAAATACTGCGCCCTCCACGACTCCGACAATGTCTTTGTGGTAGACGCAGGGCCGTTCGTATCTCAGGCAGATAAAAACTGTACCTGGACCATTCTCGCATTGTCGATGAGAACATCAGAATATATTGTTGACCAATTGAAAAAACAAAACCTGTAAACCATGGATAGAAGAGATACTTTGAGGACTTTGCTCATCAGCGGTGTAGCTGGTGCCAACCTCACCAGCTTCATAGGCTGTAAGCCAGGTGAAAAACCGGCAGAAACTCCAGCCAAAGGAACAGGAGAAAACGGTTTGTATGGAAGAACTCCGGAAGAGGCAGCTCGTGATGCCAGATTGCGTGAGGAAATCTACCTTAATGAGCACGAACTTTCAACGATTGCCGTGCTTTGTGACATCATCCTGCCATCTCAGGGAGAAGCAGGCAGCGCTACAGATGCCGGAGTTCCCGATTTTATTGAATTCATAGTCAAAGACATGCCCAACCACCAGCTGCCCATGCGCGGAGGTCTGATGTGGCTCGATGGAGAATCCAATAAGAGGTACAATAAAGAGTTCATTTCCCTCACTAAAGAAGAGCAGATATCCATCGTCGAAGACATTGCTTATCCCGATAAAGATGGCAGCAAGGCCATTTTTTCTCAGGGCATCAACTTCTTTGACCGTATGCGCGGATTGACCTTGACAGGTTATTACACCAGTAAAATGGGACTGGACGACCTGGGATACGTCGGCAATCGCCCGAACATATGGGATGGCGTGCCGGAAGACATCCTCAAAGAACATGGCTTTGCCTATGAGGAGGAGTGGTTGGCCAAATGTGTGGACCAATCAAATCGGGATATTGTAGCAGAATGGGATGAGACCGGCAAGCTGATCTCTTAGTGAGGAGACGGTGCATGGTTACAACGATGGGTATTTAGTGGGATACCTCCTATTTATTGATAGTTCAGTTGAATGCTGGGCATGTTCCATTTCTTGTGAAAATATCGTTTTATAGTTTGATAATTTGATGAGAAAAATGAATATCATCGACATGTTTTGTCTATTGATCTGGCCAGGACATCTCCCAAATCATGCCACCATTGATCATTACTCTGACAATTACCAACTTCATGGACCCTAATTTACGTCATAGTACAAATGATACCATAACACATGATCAGACCTTTTACAGTCATTTATTTGTTATGCGCTCATTGGGCGCTGGCAGGTCAATCTGGTGTTGACAGCATTGGCGTATCCAGCAATTCCCCAATATGTGTTGCTGACACGCTGGAATTGGAGGCCAGCGGTGGCGATTCCTACTTCTGGTCAGGGCCCAATGATTTCACTTCAACCAATGCCAGGATAAGCATTGTCAATACCACCAGTTTGAATGCAGGAATCTATAGACTTGTCAGATGGAAAGATGGAAATTTTGATACTCTGACAACGGAAGTCATTATCCACCCTCGGCCTGTCATATCCTTGAATGGTACAACCATCATCTGCCACGGTGAATCCATCGAGCTAGAGGCATCAGGTCCATACGACTTCCAGTGGACAAGTACCGAAGGTTTGGTATTTACAGCAGATGGAGCACGCATTTCTACAGGGCCTCTGAATCAAGGTTTTTACGGTGTAAAGTTGTTGGCACGATCTGATCAAATGTGCACAGCAGACAGCCAATTTTTTATCAGAGTGCAGCCTGTACCGGATTTGGAGATCACAGACGTTCCTGATACCGTTTGTATAAACAGTGAGTTTTCGGTGACGGTTAAATCGGTGCAGGGGCTTACGTACATAGGTAATAGCAGAATCCTTGGTTTGAATGGCTCCATAACTTACAAAGCTTCCAGTCCTGGAGAAAAAACTTTAGTCATCTCGTCCAGAAATGGCAATTGTAAAAATGAAAAAGTTTTTAGATTCATCGCAGTAGATAGTCCCCCTTTGGTTTTACCCCCGGACACCACCATCAAATCAGGACAAAGTTTGATGCTGGAAGCAATAAGCCCAGGCAACGTCTATTGGACCGAAGGAGAATCCATTGAATGTAATTCCTGTAAACAAACCATGGTCAGTCCCAAATTTAGCGGTAAGTATTGTGTACAATCCAATATTGGAGGCTGTATTACTGAGGGCTGCGTAAACGTTAAAGTCAAGGATGTTTGTGAATCCAGAATGCCAAACATCATCACCCGGTCATCTCAGAGGAACAATCAAATATGCATGCCTCAATTGCCTTGCATGCAGGATGCGACACTCACCATATTTGACAGGTGGGGGAATATAGTTTTCAAAAGCAAAGGAATAGAATCTTGTTGGATACCGGAGAACAAATACGGCCCTCAGGTATTTTCGTACCTAATAAAGGGTGTAGATGAAGAGGAAGAGTTTTTCTTTCATGGCGACATCACTCTCCTTGATTAAAGCATGGGAAAAACATTCCACCTTATTAACTTCTGAATTTTTCTTCCTTCAGATGTTCGGCAATTTCCTCCCTGGTTTTTTCAAAGTTTTTTCTTATTCTGGACATGCTTTTTTTGAAAGACGGGGAAGATTTCAAATCGTCAACCAGTATGTCATCTTCCAGAAACAACACCAACCAATATTGGAGTTGGTTCTCCTTGGAGAAAGCTTCAAAGTGTTTTAATGATGCAGACTGATTGCCCAAATAACTTTGATACATGGCCATGCCCAATTCATTGTAGGCGCTTTTATCCCTTTTAAGAAATGAGCTGTATTTGTCGGCATAAAGTTTGGCATCTGCAGTTCTTCCGACCATTTGGTAAGTTTTGGCAAACAACAGGCTTTCGTGGTCGTAAGCGTCCAGATGTTGGATCTGACTGAGTTCCTCATATGCATCAAAAGTATTAGCTGCCGCTTTAAAATCGCGGAGATAATACTGCACCTTTCCGATGTCCTTGAGGATGTCTACCCTATTGCTGTCTCTGGCAAATTCTTTCTGCAATGAAGAGAGTGTGGATTTGAGGTCTCTGGATTTGGCGTATTGAGCGAAGGCCAGTATGTAGGAGGCATAGGCATTTTCAGGGTACAGTCCGATTGCCTTTTTCAAATAATCGATCGACTCATCAGCAAAACCCGTCTGAGCGAGGGCATTTCCTATCCTTGTGTAGTTGTAGCTTTGTTTCACCAGGTCCTTTTCAGTTGGGTTGAGACGTTGAGCTCTTAGTGCATAATGCAGATATTTACTGGTATTGGGCATGTAAGTTCCATAGTAATCGGCCAGCTGTATCATCAATTCATAGGAATTCGGACTGTATTCCAGTCCTTTTTCAAGAAAGGGCAAGGCCTCAGGATAAGCTTTGTTTTGTAAATAAAACATGGCTTTAGCAAGATAACTTTCTCCAAGACTTGCATCGTACAACATGGCCTGGTCAGCATGATACTGCAGATCTTCTAAATGGGGTTTGTCCAGCTTGTATATATCCAGATAATAACAACTCATGGCTGCCAGGGCGTGTGCTAAGGCAAATTTCTGATCTATTTTAATGGCTTCTTTAAAATAATGCAATGCTTCATTCAAGTCGAATTCCGGCCCTTGTTTCATCTGCTCCGCGCCCTTCATGAACAAATCATAGGCTTCAGGGCTACTGGTCGCAAGCTTTGATATTCGGGCAGTTTCTGAAGGCGTCAACACCACTTCTATCCTATCGGCTATGTCTCTGGCTACTTCATCCTGAAGGCTAAACAAGTCAGTCAATTCTCTCCGGTACTGCCTTGTCCACATTCTTTGATCTGACTGTCCCAGGATCAACTGTATGTTGAGTATAATTTTATCACCAATTTTCTGGCCACTACCTTCTACGACGTAGGTCACAGCAAGCTCTTCCGCTATCTCTTTGGCTGTAAGATGTGCGTTTCTGTACTTTTCTGAAGTAGTCCTACTCAACACTTTCAAGCCCTTTATTTTCTGCAGATTGTTGAGCGTGGCTTCCATCAGACCATCAATGAGATACCTGTTGGTGGAGTCACCACTGTCGTTGATGAAGGGCAGGACAACAATTGACTTTTCTGTACTGACCTCTGATTGGTTGACTTTGAAATTCCAAATAAGCGCAAGAATGACAACAATGAGGGTCACTCCACCTGCAATGGTAAGCCATGGTTGCTTCCTTTTGCTTTCCACCTCAATGTTGATGGGTCTTGCAGCTTCGGGTCTGTTGTTTTCTTCACCCGGCGGATAGCCATATCTTTCTCTAAAGCATTTGACAAAATAGGAAGTACTGCCGAACCCAACTGCCATTGCCACTTCAGAAACATTTTTATCCGTCACTCTGAGCATTTCTTTCGCCTTTTCCAATCTGAACTGATTGATGAATTGGCTGACTGAAAGCTGGCTTTCTTTTTTGACTTTTCGAAGCAGGCTCGACCGACTCATGTGCATGGCTTGGGCAAGCTCAGAAGGTCCAAAGTTCTCTTCTGACAGGTGGAGGAGTAAGGTCTGTGATAATTCAGTTAAAAATTCTGAAGGTATTGGCTGTTGTTCATCCATGGTTTCATCGGTGAAAGCACCATTCAAAGGTATGGCATTCAGCAATAGATTTGCCCATTTAATAAATGTAATTTTTATTGATTGATTTATACTTTGAAAGACTCTTGTTCGTCTTTCGAAACTCATTATCCAAAATGATATCCATGCAAGGACCTATTCCAAAGCAATAATAAGGAGTCATAAAGAAAAGCATATTTCCATTTTACTCTCTTTAAAAACCTTTGAGAAGAGGCATTCTGCGTGTTTTTTTATACGAATGATTGAAAATTTATATCTCATGACTCAAGATTGACAAGACTTGAAGAAGTCTTGATAACAGTCAGCATCGTGCTCATCATAGCTTCGCATCAAAAATATTAAAAATGAAAAAATCAAATCTCCTGATGTATTTAATGATGCTTGGTGCTATATCTATATCAAGCCTACTTTTTATCTCCTGCAAACAGGAAGGAAACAAAGTAGATCAGAATGAATCTTTGAATTTACCAGAATCAGATCCTCACACCATGGTCCTATCAGATGACAGTCTTGGAATAAAGGCATACATTGATGGTGGAGGTGATTTGAATGTGAGGGACCGATTTGGCGGGTCAAGTCCATTGATCAGTGCTGCTGTTTTCGGGAAAACAAGAATGGCGGAAATGTTATTAAAGGCAGGAGCTGACATCAATTTTCAAAACAATGACGGATCTACAGCTTTGCACACCGCTGCCTTTTTCTGTCGTCCGGACATTGTACAACTTCTCTTGGACAACAATGCAGACACCACCATCAAAAACAAGTATGGAGCAACGGCATACGACAATGTTTCCGGATCATTTGACGAGGTAAAAGAAGCCTATGACATGATGGGTCAGGCTTTGGGCCCTATGGGACTCCAACTCGACTATGAATACATTAAATCAGAACGTCCGGTCATCGCAGAAATGCTCCAGAAATGAGTGTTAAAACAAAAGAAAGAAGATACGATGTTGATGGTCTAAGGGTTATCGCCATAGGCCTGCTCATCATCTACCACGTGGCCATTTGTTTTCAACCCTGGGGCGGCATGATAGGCTTTATCACGGCCAAAAAATTCTGGCCGGAACTGTGGTGGCCCATGTCTATGCTCAATGTTTGGAGGATACCGCTGCTTTTCCTGCTGTCAGGAATGGGCGTATATTTCTCCATGCAAAGCAGATCCTGGAGCGGTCTGCTTCTGGAGAGAACGAAAAGAATACTTCTCCCATTTTTATTTGGCTTATTTGTCATAGTGCCGGTCCATTTGTACGTCAGACAAGCTTACTATGATTCAGATTATGTTTATCATGCTGATCCGGGTCATTTGTGGTTTTTGGCAAACATCTTCATCTATGTATTGTTGGTTCTTCCTTTGATATATGTTTTGAAAAAAAATGAAAACAGCACCAGATTGGAGGGTATTCTGAAAAGGATATCCTCTCCAATCCTGCTGTTGATTCCGGCCATCTTACTGGTAGTTGAAGTGGGCATCCTTCAACCCAGGCCTTTTGAGCTCTATGCCAGAACCAACCACGGCTTTGTTTTAGGCCTGATTTGTTTTCTGGCAGGAATGGTCATTGCTGCAGGTGGCAATGCATTGAAAAACAAAATCGTGAATATGAGGTATTTATGGCTTGTGCCCGCAATGCTGTTTTTCCTGATCAGAATGAAGGTTATTGTATTGTATCTGCCAGACTGGGTGGTTGCGGTTGAATCTTACCTTTGGATGCTGACCTTGCTTTCTTTTGGTGGCAAGTATTTGAGCGCGAAAAATAATACCATCCGATATTTGAGTGAAGCTGCCTACCCTGTTTACATTCTCCATATGATCTTTTTATACCTCGGAGCATTTTTGTTTTTTGATTTGAATATCAATGCCCCGCTCCAGTTTGTGCTGCTTGTTTTATTCACTCTGGCTTCTTGCATGATCACGTATGAAGCTATCAGGAGGGTCAAATGGCTGAGACCTTTGTTTGGATTGAAATGGTAGTTTTGGGCGTTTTGGTGCTTTGGCATTTTGGCGCTTTGGTATGTTGGCGCTTTGGCGAGTTGGCGGTTTGGGTGTTGGCACTTTGGCGCTATGGCATCCTACAAAGAATTACAGAATTGGTCTCTCGCAATAGTACAAAGAGGTGGTGAAAATTGAGAGCGCAAAGAATCCGGAGGACTATTCGTTTTGGAAGTTGGTGTGTTGGGGATTGGCGTGTTGGCGCTTTGGCACTTTGGCGCTTTGGCGTGTTAGTGGCTTATATCAACTTTACAATTGGTGGCTGAGCGGAGCCGAAGCCTTGTCTTAGTATTTTGTCATGATTTTTGGTCAAAAATCCCGCCAAAATGAGGAATATGGGGTTTCATGGATTTGCTATAATAATTTCACCCCATGCGGGGTTTTGGCTCTCCATATACTAATCCTCAACCACCTTTATCCTTTAGCTTTTAACCCTTTTCTGGCATTTTTTCTGCGAAGTTCTGCGCAAATTTCAGCGTAATTCTGAGGGAAATAAATAACGGGCTTTTTTATTTTGGGGATTGGCATTTTGGTGCCTTGGCATCCAATAAAGAATTACATCATTTGTCTCTCGCAATGGCGCAAAGAGGTGGTGAAAATTGAGAGCGCAAAGAATCCGGAGGTCTATTCGTTTTTGGATGTTGGCGCTTTGGCATTTTGGCGCTTTGGCATTTTGGTGCTTTGTCGTGTTAGTGGCTTATATCAACTTTACAATAGGTGGCTGAGCGGAGCCGAAGCCTTGCCTTAGTATTTTGTCATGATTTTTGGTCAAAAATCCCGCCAAAATGAAGATATCGGGGTTTCATGGATTTGCTATAATAATGTCACCCCATGCGGGGTTTTGGCTCTCCATATACTAATCCTCAACCACCATTATCCTTTAACTATTAATCTTTTTCTGGCATCTTTTCTGCGCATTTCTGCGCAAATTTCAGCGTAATTCTGCGGGAAATAAATAGCAGGCTTTTGTATTTTTGGATTGGCGTTTTGGCATTTTAGTGACTGCATTTCTGAGATAGGTGGCTGAGCGGAGCCGAAGCCTTGCCTTAGTATTTTTCATGATTTTTAGTCAAAAATCCTCCAAAATCAGGAATTCGGGTTTCATGGATTTGCCATAATAATGTCACCCCATGCGGAATTTTGGCCCTCCGCACCCTTTAACTTTTAACCTTTAACTTTTAACCAAGCATCCCTTTTACCTCCACTTATTGATGGCTTCGGTTCTGTTATTGACCTGAAGTTTTTCGTAAATTTTATGGATGTGCTGCTTCACCGTTCCTGTGGTAATTTCGAGCTTATCAGCGATTTCTTTGTATAGCAGCCCCTTGGAAAGTAATTCCAGTAGTTCTGATTCACGATGGGTGAGATTGTATTCGGGTTTGATTTCTGAGTGGTGGTGACTGGAAAATGAATCGATGACTTTGCGGGCGATATTGGGGCTCATGGGCGAACCCCCTTCCTTCAATTCCCTTAGTGCAGCAATGAATGACTTTGGCGAAGCATTTTTCAGGATATAACCCTTGGCACCCGCCTTTAGGCTCTCAAAAATGTTTTCATTATCGTCAAAAACAGTGAACATACAAATGGCAGTGGAGGGTATATCTGTGCTCAGTTTTCGGATGAGTTCGATGCCATTCATTCCCGGCAGTCCAATATCACAGACCACAACATCCGGTGGAAACTTATTCAGAAAAACAAGAGCTTCTTCGGCATTGCCATACACCTGTGTGCACACCATGTCCTCTTCCTCATTGATCATGTGCCTGATCTCCTGAGCGACCTCCAGCATGTCTTCAACGACTCCAATTCTTATTTTTGCACCTTCTTTATTCATTCTTGAATTGTTAAGCCGTTCTTACGGCTATGTCTCTCCTTCTTTACGTAAAGTTAGTTCTTTTCTGCCAAAGGAACACTGACGATAATGACGAGGCCATTGTTGGGCGGATGTTTGGTCATCATTTCACCACCCATATCCTGTGCCCTCTTCGACATGTTCTTCAAACCATTACCCTGTGCATCCGGAGACCTTTTCAGACCTTTCCCATTATCCGAGATGCTGAGCGTGAGTTGATCGTTTTCCAAAATCCAAAGTATGTCCACTTTACTCGCTTCCGCATGTTTGACAATGTTGTGCAAACTTTCTTTGAGCAAGAGGAAAAAATTGCGTCTTTTCTCACCGGTAAGATGTATTCCATCAACTTCGCCTTCTATTTTATAAGTGAAATCAATGTCGTACTCTTCCAAAAATTCAAGGGCAAATCTTCGGGAATACGCTATGAGTTTATCCAACGTATCATTGTCGGCATTCATGGCCCAGATGATTTCTCCCATATTCTCAATCAACTTTTTTGATTGATGGATGATCTTTTCAACACCATCCTTTTGATCCGGATTATCGATGTTTCGCATTACCTTTTGTCCCAAAAACTTGATTGTGGTGAGGCCGCCTCCGAGGTCATCGTGCATTTCAGCTGCAATCCTCGAACGTTCCATTTGTAATGCATTTTGCTTTTCCAGCAATAGCGTTTGTTCTCGAATGGCCGCATCCTTCATTTCAAGTTCGTGCTGTATTTTTCTTTTATTGAAAGAAATAAAAAACCAAATCAACAAGCCTGACAGCAAGATGGGCATGGTAAAAGATACCAATATGATTTTGATTATGAAATCTTCTCCTTCGAGCATATGGCAGCACCTAAATAAGCTGAACTTAGAAATATATTTCCGTACTTCAAAATGATGGCGTAAAAGTCACTTCTGCTTTCATCCATTACAAAATAATTGATAAAAAACAATATGGGAAAGCTGGTAAACATGAATATCAATACTCCAAGTCCCAAGTAAAAGTAAGCATTGTTCTTTAAACTGGTATGGGACTCTTTATAAACCAATCTGTAGAGGTAATTAAAAATCAAAATCATTGCAATGGCCATACCGGAGATGTAATGGGCGTAATTGACATTAATCCATCCGTATTTTGTCAGCCAGTACACCGAGATAAGTAACCACAAAGCGATCCCTATTTTCAGCGGTAATTTGAATTTATCCTGAATGAATGGAAAAAAGACAAATATGTAATAGGATGCGCAGATCAATCCAAAGACATTATAAGGGAGTAAATTATTTTCAAAATACTTTTGATCTGCAAAATCCCAATCCCTCCAATAAAATGTAATGAATAGCTCAAACGCCACAGCTATCAGCAAAAACTCCATGAGCAAAGGCAACAACTTGTATCCTTGAACTTTTTTGTAGATGGCAACACCACATGAAGCCAACAACAACCACTCGTATAATGATATTTTCAACATACTTACCTGTTAATTACCAAGTTCATCGCCATCATCACACATCCTGGGACAAATTTCGCCGTAATTGTAAGCATAAACACCTTGCGGAGTAGGCTCAACAATAGCTTGTCCATTAATGGGTATATCTCTGACTTTTGAACTGGCCTTCAAAACCACTGTCAATTTACCTTCCAAATCCGGAATCTCCTTCTCGTCGGCATCAAGTTTACCATATTTTGCCAGATAAATTCTAAATCCCTTATCTGAGTTTTTTCCGGGCAATTTTTTTATATCATGGCATAAAGCATCAAGCAATACTTTTGGAAAAAATATATTTTGTGTTAGCTCGACTGTAGAATCTTTTAGTTGTGCAGACTCCTGAAAGTTTTTGATCAAGCTTTGTGCATATGGTATCGGAATTTTGTATTGTTCTATAGCCTTTCGCGGTGGCGCAAAAAACAAGAAATAAGCTTCTACCAAAACTGCAATTGCGAGCAAACCTATAATGAGATTTTTCATTGTAAATAGTTTATGTTTATTGAAGTTAAAAATTCAAATTGCAGCCAAACATTTCCGCAGAAAACAGTGTCTATCAGCGGTTAAATAAGTTGGTGTGGTTTTGAAGGTTAAGTTAAACAATTTACAGCAACGGTAATATCCCGATTATTCATTTCAGAAATAATATCCTCCTGAGGGCAGTATATTTTGACCATTGCATTACATTTTAAAACTACTCACATCCAAAATTCAATGGGATATGAGGAATACGACGACATTTTCTTAAGTATTGGTATATACGCAGACCGCCATAGGACGGTCCTGCGCATACACTTCTTTCTGGGGTTCGGTATTGAATTCCAGCCAGGTATATATGGAAAGGACTTCCAAAAAAGCACCTCAAAATACCCTTGGTGCTATACCATAGCCGGAATTTATATTCTAACTGGCAGAGCCAATTAGTCAATCATGGAATAATTACACAGTACAAAAATGCGGATAGATATTGGTTGGTGAAATATAACTTTTGTTATATGCCGGGATTTAGAAAAGGTGGTATGAGGGGTTAGGTGTTAGGTGTTAGAAATTAGATTGGAAAATTGATGACGTATATGTCACATTTACTACATCTTTTACTCCCAGATTTTTAATTCGTAATTGAAGATTCGTAATTAAACCAACTCAGGTGGCTGAGCGAAGCCGAAGCCGTCTTTGGTCTTTAGGTGTTGGTCTTTGGCTTAATTGATATCTCATTTAGACCTCATGGTATTGGCTGACATGAAAATGACCAAACTCTAAAATAAGAAA
Source organism: Saprospiraceae bacterium (assembly GCA_020436935.1). Taxonomy (GTDB): domain Bacteria; phylum Bacteroidota; class Bacteroidia; order Chitinophagales; family Saprospiraceae; genus JADKBO01. The sequence goes on along the minus strand of JAGQWX010000014.1, from coordinate 59,159 downwards.
TTGCATTATCTCTCGCAATGGCGCAAAGAGGGGGTAAAGTTTGAGGGGCGCAAAGAATTCATTGTTCACCATTAATATATCAAGAATCATTTAGAGTTTCGTTTCATTTGATACACTTTAAAGCTTTAGAACTTGATCAAAATAATTCGTAATTCGTAATTGAAGATTCGTAATTAAACCAATTCAGGTGGTTGAGCGGAGTCGAAGCCGCCTTTTGGTCTTTAGTTATTGGTCTTTAGTTGTGGAATTTTGGTGAGTTAGCTGTTTGGCAAAAGAGGAATTATGGGCGGATTCCCTTTAGGGCCAGGGTAGAGGGATGCAGGAATGAGGGAATAGTCTTGGGAAGAGGTATTAGGTGTTAGATTTTGCTTCGCCTTCTAAAGGCATCAATCACTTTCTGCGTAAATCTGCGAGACAATCTGCGTTTTCTGCGGGAAATAAAATGTCAAAACTATGCTCTGATTCAATTAAGGTGGCTGAGCGGAGTCGAAGCCGTCTTTGGTGGACGAGAATCATCCTTGAAATCATAAAAACTCTAACTATCTGCCTTTCAGTGAGAAAAAAAGCTGATAACTAATAGGTTAGGCTTTGAGCTAATATTCTAATTTCATCATTCAATTATGATTAAGAAAACAAATTCGTAATTCGTAATTCGTAATTCGTAATTCGTAATTCGTAATTCGTAATTTAAAATCCACCTTCTTTCCTTGATCTCTCCCCAATATTTGGAATTGTGCGATTTTTTTTGTATAATGAGGAATTCACCATTGCATCAGTCAATACAGTAAGTACTATGTCCTGAGGAAAAAAAAATTCAATATTCTAATTTCTGCATTTGCAAATTTGAATAGGACACCAGGCTGATCTCCATTTTATACAAATCAGAAGGCCGGCAGGCTTTCAAAAAACTTAATATATGAACATGCTAAAAATGGGCGTCATTGGGCGCTCCAGAAAAGAAAACGAAAGACGTTTACCCATTCACCCCGAACACATGATGAGGATTCCTGAAAAATTCAGAAAACAACTGATTTTTGAAAAAGGTTATGGTGCGCCCTTCCAGATGGAAGATAAAGAAATTGCAGCCCTTTGCGGAGGATTGGCGTCCAGAGAGGAAATCCTCCAGCGTATGGATGGTGTCATCATAGCCAAGCCCGTACTTGCCGACCTTGAAGAGATGAGGCCCAATGGGATTTTATGGGGCTATCCCCATTGCGCTCAACAACCAGCGATCACACAGACAGCTATTGATAAAAAGCTCACTTTGATTGCCTTTGAAGACATGTACGTTTGGTATCCTGGCGGACAGATGGGGAGGCATACCTTTTATAAAAACAACGAAATGGCCGGCTATTGCGCCGTTATTCATGCATTGCAGCTCCGGGGCATTGACGGACATTATGGCAATCAGCGCAAGGTCATCATTTTCAGCTTTGGCGCAGTAAGTCGGGGAGCCATTTACGCTATGAAAGCCCATGGATTCAGGGACATCACCATTTGTATTCAAAGGCCCGATCACGAGGTCAGAGAAGAGGTTTTGGATGTGCATTATACCACACTCAGGAAAGGCAATGAGGGTGAACCACGCCTCCTGGTCGTTGAACACGATGGCTCGGAACGCCCCCTGATGGATTTGATCAGCGAATCAGAAATCATCATCAACGGAACTTACCAGGACATCGACGACCCCATTGATTATGTAAAAGAAGAGGAAAAAGATATGCTGCGACCGGGTACTTTGATCATTGATGTGAGCTGCGATGAGGGCATGGGCTTTTATTTTGCCAAACCAACTTCATTCAAAGAACCCATCATCTCTGTGGACAATATCGACTATTACGCAGTGGACCACAGTCCCAGTTATTTGTGGGAAAGTGCCACGAGATCAATTTCTGCTGCACTGATTGTACACCTGCCCTCCGTTGTTTCAGGGCGTGATGCCTGGCAGGAAAATCCTACGATCAAAAGGGCCATCAACATTGATCAGGGAAAAGTTGTTAAAGAAAACATCCTGAAGTTTCAGAACAGGGAAGCATTGTATCCTCATGCTATAAAAGAAGAATTGGTAGAGGTATAATTCAAAAAGGTATACTCGTCTGTAAATGGATGGTCGATTTACAGACGAGTAAATTACTTACTGTAATCCTTTGTCATGAACTTGACCACCGGTAAAACATTGCCGCCAAAGTCAAAAAAGGCATTGTTTTCCCAACTGGAGCCCTTTCCCCATTGATCGCGCAAAGTAGAAGATATCCATGCCGGCTCCCAGTACATGATACCTGAACCACCTGCTTTGTATATTGCTGAGGTCAAATCTTCCATGTATTCGATTTGAGCATCCCGGCTGACTCCGTAACCTGTCTCTCCTTTTGTTCCGGGAATGATGTTGGTATAGCTGTCGGCATTTTCAAAAGTCCAGGGATAGGCAGTTTCCACGACCATAACTTTCCTCTTGTATTTTGAAATTAAGCTGGCAATGATGTTTTTTATTTCATTCATATCGTGTACTTCTGACCAAACGAAATAATGTGATAGACCAAGGATGTCGAATGGTGCAACCTTACCCAGATTGATCACACCGTTAGCCCACCAATCTGCATTTTGCAACTGAGCAACATGCAGAATGGTTTGTACTTCTTTGCCTGATGCAGTTTCAAAATCCTGCACTGCCGCCAGGCCAGCATTGAGTAAAGCAGTAAAATTGCCCCATTCATTGTTGTTCACCTTTCCTAAGGGAAAAAGCATTCCTCCATTTGTTTCATTGCCAATCTGCACAAACTCCGGCGTCAGATTTTTCTTGTGAAGTTGGTTTAAAACATCCAGCGTGTATTGGTACACACTGTCTCGCAAATCATTTGCATTTAAATTTTTCCATGCTGCCGGCGTCTCCTGCTTTCCCGGATCTGCCCAGTTGTCACTGTAGTGAAAGTCCAGATTGACTGCCATACCTGCTTTCTTAGCCCTTGCAATCGTTTTTTCGACATCCTGCAAATTGCTGTAATAAGGTGAGCCGTAAAGTGGAGTTTGCCATTGAGGGTTGTTCCAAAGACGGACCCGCACCAAATTGGCACCCTTGTTTTTCAGTATAATAAAAGGATCAGTTTCTCCATTTTCATCTTTGTATGTACCACCATAATCCTGTACCGCATTTACATATGAAAGGTCTACACCCATGACAAAATCATTGACATTGTAAAATACTGGCACCTCCGGATCCACTTCCTCAACAGTTTTATCACAAGACCACGATACCAAAATGATCAGCCCCAGCAACACCAAAAAACCATACTTCATGTATAAAATTAATGTCTTCAATTAAAATGATTGTTGGGGTAAATATAAGGTTTATTGGTGGGAGGTATTTGGTTTTGGGGGTATTTTGCGCATTTTGGAGTTGGTGGAGTTTGGCTGTTAGCGATTAGCAATTAGCTGTTAGCTTTTTTTATGCGCTTCTTCGAAGCTGGGGGCGATTGGCTTTTAGCTTTTTATTGCGCTTCTTTGAAGCTGGCGGAATTACCTTATTTTCAATTTTAAACGATTGACTTTTTTGTTAGGCCATAATCTAGTTTAACGTCTAAAAGGTTAAAATATCGGTCAACGTATTTCAGGCATCTACAACTTTTAACTTTTAACTTTCAACTTTTAACCTTTAACAAATAACAACCTCATTTCAGCGTATGTCTGCGGGAAATAAAAAGAGATTGAAATACATACAAGCTCAACGCTAAGGCCACGTTGAATCAGCCAATTATAATTGAAATTTTAAAACAATTGGATTAACTGCTCAACTTTCTATTTAAGTGCCTATTTGTCAACACCGTAACTCCCAAAATACCAATCATCAGCATGGTTATAAGAAGTGCCCATTCGCCCATGGTTGGAATTGGTTGAGTCGCCACTAAGGTCGCTGATGCAGATCCACTATTACCCGCATCGGATGTAAGATCTCCAGTTGTGTTTACGTAGGTGCCAGGAGCATTTGGACTTACCTCAAGAGATAATTGACAAATTGAAAATGCGGGCACAAGTCCACCGGTATAAGATATGGTGCTGGAGCCCGGGATTGCTGTAAAAGTGCCTCCGGTACAGCTAATTGATATATTACCATCATTTGCGACAACAAGACCTGCGGGTAAATTATCAACAAAGGACAAATTACCTGTCATAGTGTCTACCCGGGAGTTATCGATGGTAAAGGTCAAAGTAGTGCTTTGCCCTGCAGGAATGGTCGCGTCCAAAAAATCTTTGGAAAATACAGGAGGTTGCGGCGCTAAAATTAGGGTTTGACAAACTGCATCTGTTGTTTCTCCATCGGAAACTTCCAGGCATACAACATAAGTCCCATAAAAATCATATGTCACTACAGGGTTTTGTTCATTTGATGTCGTCCCATTCCCAAAATCCCACATTCTGGTGGTGAAGGGTCCTTGAGATTCATCTGTGAAAGTAACCATTTTCCCAAAGCTGCTTGGGGTAAAAGCTGCTGTGATAACTTGAGCCTGCAGTTTATTTAAGATGAGGAGTAATAAGACGGTGAAAATTCTTGGACTCATTTTTCCCAAATTTATGAATGCCACTTTTATAAGTAATTAAGGTATGCTCTTTATTGAATATGACCAAGTTTTTTCTAATCGCCAGGCTATGACCGTTGAGTTAAAGTTGCATTCCTATTCTTTCCGGACAATATGGTTACACCAATGATACCCATCATCAACATCAATATCAGTAGTGCCCATTCGCCCATCGTTGGTATTGGCTGTGTCGCCTGAAGTGTTGCAGTGGCTGGACCACTGTTCCCTGACGCTGATGTGAGGTCCCCGGTTGTATTGACATAAGTCCCCATAGCAGAGGGAACCACATCAACAGAAATCTCACAAATGGAATTTGGTGGGACTGAACCTCCTGAATATGAAATCACATTTGAACCAGGCATCGCAGTCAGGCTTCCTCCAATGCAATTGGTGGAAACATTAGGCGTTGGTGCAACAGTAAGCCCGGCAGGAAGATTATCAGTGAATGAAATATTGGAACTTGTCGCGAAAATAGAGGTATTATCAATAACAAATCTTAATGTTGAAACTTGCCCTGCAGGAACCATGGAAGGTGTAAAACTCTTCGAAAATACTGGCGGCTGTAACCTGATGGTTTGACAAGAGGAGTCTGCTTCATTGGCCTGATTAAAGACAGTAAGACAGACTGTATAAATTCCCAAAGGATAGGTATGGATTGGGTTTTGCGCTGTTGAATTTCCTCCATCACCAAAGTCCCACAACCAACCGGTTATGGGGCCATTGGTAGATTGATCAGTAAAAAAAAACTGTTACATTCGGTCCACTTGGTGGTGAAGATTGAATTAAGAAGTTTGAAACAGGGGCCTGGCCTTTGAGCATTTGACCAATGAATAAGATGGATAGAATGAGTAATCCTACGCCGTTTTTCATGTCGTATCTAATTGTTGGGGTAAATATAATAAATACTTTTAAAGTCGGGTGGTAGGTATTAGGTTTTAGGTATTAGGTTTTAGGTATTAGGTATTAGGTATTAAATACTAGATTTTTTGCGCTTTCTTCTAGTTGGCGGCTCTTAGCTGTTAGCTTTTTTTGAGGTGCTGCTTCGTAGCTGGGCTCTTAAGCTTTAGTTTTTTTGTGCTTCTTTGAAGAAAGTGTCTTTACATTATTTCTTGTGCTAAAAAATTGACTTTTTTGCTTTGTCTTAATCTATTTTAATGTTTGAATGGTTAAAAGAGGCTTCTAAATTTGAAACCGGATTGGCCAAAACGCAAAAACACCAATACGCTAAAATGCTATTTGGTTGATAGCTTCCTGGCTCTACTTTGAAGCTGGTGGGTGTTAGCTGTTTGATTTTCTTGGCGCTTCTTTGAGGCTGCGGTTCTTAGCTGTTAGTTAGGTTAGGTTTTTGATTTGGCGGGTGGCTTTTCTTACTGAAAAGTAAAGCCCTACTTGCGTTGAAGCCTTTTTGTTGGGATGTGCTAAAGCACAACCTAATTGAGTGGTTGGCAACTTTAGCTGCTTTTATGGGGATATGCTAAAGCACAACCTAATTGAGTGGCTGTCAACTTTAGCTGCTTTTTTAGGGATCTGCGAAAGCACAATCTATTTAATTTTCTATTAACTTTTACTGTTTTTTAGTTACCTCCTGCTTTAGCGGGAGGTAATGGAAAAGAAACTCTCTCTTTGCCGGACTTTAGTCCACTTCTTGAGTCTGCCGTGATCGGGGTTAAAAGCCCTACAGCTCAAAGCCAAAAAAAACCGCTTCATTTTCCTTCATAACGTCACCCCAATTCAATGTTTCTTCCTCATAAATTTTACCAAACCCACCTTTAACTTTTAGTATTTATCCCCCCCTCACTTCTGCGTATTTCTGCGGGAAGTTTAGAGATTTCTGCGGGAAATTACATAAATAACCATACGCCAAGAAAAAGCTAACCACTAAAAGCAAACAACCAAGAGCCAAAAATTCGATTATATTTGACCATTCAAGAAAAAGTCATGTTTAGAAAATTTAATTTTATTATCCTATTGAGTTGTATGGTAGCAGTCGAAATGTTTGCCCAGGAAAAAATCGAATTGTGGCCGGGAAAGGTACCGGGAGAGGTCAAATCTAAAGCGGCGGATGTCTTCCAGGCAGACCGGGACAACAACGTGACCAGAATCAGCGAAGTCACCAATCCGGTCCTTGAAGTATTTGCTCCCAAACCCATCAACTCCAACGGCATCGGCATGATCGTTTGCCCGGGTGGTGGTTATGGCATTCTTGCCATCGACAAAGAAGGATACGAAATAGCACAATGGCTGACCGAACATGGATATACCGTTTTTCTGCTCCACTACCGAGTGCCCCAAAAGAAAGACGGTGCTTTGCAGGACGCCCAACGCGCGATGAGAATAGTAAGGAGTAAAGCCAGAAACTATGCCCTCAATAAGATTGGCATTATGGGATTTTCCGCCGGGGGTTCCCTCAGTGCAAGATTGTCAACACGTTACGCTGAAAACCTTTACGAAAAAGTCAGCGACATTGACACCCTGTCTGCAAGACCTGATTTCGCGGCACTGATTTATCCTGCCTATCTCGATCAGGGCGAAAACAGATCACTGACGCCCGAATTGAAGCTTGACCAAAATACTCCTCCCATGTTTATGTTTGAAACTGCCGACGATCCATATGGCAACAGTGCCTTGGTGATGGCAGGTGCTCTGAGAGATGCAAAAGTTCCTGTGGAGCTGCACTACCTCCCTTTTGGGGGACATGGATATGGCTTAAGACCTGTCAACGATGCTGCTAAGGCCTGGCCGGAGTTGTTGTTGAGGTGGATTGGGAAGTTGTAGTCTGAAGCAAAGGTCTTCTTTCTTTTAGCACTGGTGTGCATGGAGCTTAATCTCCACTCCCCTACTTCACCCTAATTTTGCCGGTGCTTTTTTTCCTGCTTTTTTTCACCTTTGAGGCAAAGGCATCTGTGGCCAGCGACACCTTAAGGCGGGTCAGCAACACCGTAGATTTTACATCTCCTTTGAGCTGGAATTTGCGTCGTTTGGTTTTGGTTTCGTCGTAATCTGCGATCAGGCCATTGAGTTGGTCCAGAAATTCTTTGTTGTCTTCTCCGGGAGCAAGAGCGAATTTTCGTCTTTCATTTTTTACGCGCCGGGGTTGGAGTTTGTCCCTGAGCTTTTTGTAGGTGCTTTTGATGTCGTCGGAATTGACTTCAACCACATAGGACAAGTCGGGTACCCCACCATCGGCGAGATCGGGGCGTTCAGATGAATTGATGATTTCTGAATCCTGGACATCGTCATCGTCTTCCGAAATTCCGGTGATGTTTTGGTAGAGGCTTGACTCGGGTCTGGTCTGGAAGGTCGACTGACCAAAGCTTCTGGAGCTGAACTCTACACTTTGTCTGAGCATCAGTTTGGGGTCGAAGGTGAAGGTGCCATCCAGATACAATTTAGCGCGGTCATCGTAATACTTTGATCCGTAAAACTGGGTATTGTCCAGTGTTTGATTGCTGACATATGATTTCCAAATCTGTCCCGATGGCAAATAAATGAAAACGTGAGTCACATCACCATCAAAATCCGAAAGCATGACGACATTGTCGCTGGCATCTCTGTGGTAATAAATCACATCGGTTTCCGGAATAATTACCGCCGGCTCAAAGCCAAATCCGGGTTGAAGTAAGGAATCTTTTGGCGGATAACGTACTGGAGGACCGGGAGGTCCTGATGGATCTGGAATGCCAAGTAGCTTAAACCATGGGCCGGAAACTACAGTGTAGGGATTATCGGTGGTGGCGTCGGGAAGCGTAGATGTGGTCACCTCCGGTTGCAAATAAAATCCCGGGAGCGTGGGTGGTCCGGGAGGTATCCTGTTGTCTTTGTAAAACTGGTTGATGGAGGCTTCATATGCAGCAAGTCTGGCCTTGTAATTGATGCCCCCGGCTGCAAATTCAGGCAGGCTCAAAACTGCGAAATTGAATTTTCCTGTTCCTCTTTTGGTCAACATCCTTTCCCCTTGGAGGTAATAATGTTTCTCAAATCCATTGTTGGTGACGGTAAATTCCGGGAAAACATCGGCTTCAAATTCATCATCGTGATTGAGAAAAGCAGCAGGCTGTCCGTTGATGAATAAACCTTCAAATCTGGAAATACCCCGGATGATCCTCCTGCCAAAAGCATCGTAGGTATATCTGGTAATTTTACCATTCTGAGAGACGCCGGACAATCTGTCTTCTTCGTCCCAAAAATTGTTTTGATACTCAAAAATGGCGCGGCTGTTTTTGAGCAAAAGGTTCCCATTGAAATCATAGGACAACTGCCGGCCACCTATTTCTGAAGGCCTGCCAGGGTGAGTGGTGTCACCATACGCATAATCAAAAATGTAGGACCGCTCTTTGTCTTCTTCCCCATTTTGGAGCAATTGCAAGTCGAGGTTGGTAATGGACTGGGCGTTGTATTCACTCATGAAGGTATACATCAATTCCTCATCATCTGCACTCAGCTGTCCATCGGCATCAATCAATTGTTGATAGACGTCGTATGCAAAATTGTTGTTGATTTTACCGGCGAACAAATCTGTTTGATAAGTAGAGCTACCCGATTTTAAGAGGTTGTTGGTATAATATTCATAATCGCCTTCAAATAAACTTTTACCCGCGAGCTTTACTCGTTTTTGGGTAAGTAGTCCTTTGACATTATAGCTGTCTTCGGTGGTCACCTCATTGCCCATTTTGGTCATGATCCTGTCTTCGTATTGATCATAGCCACAATCCGAAAGATAGACCATTTCCCTTCTGTCCTTTTCTCCTTTTATACCATTGATCCGTCCACCTGTATCGTAGCTGTACGTGATCTTTTCGCCATCCGGATATACCTGACTGCGGACCCTCGACCATGCATCATATCCTGCTTCCATCAGAAATGTGAGCTGATTGGCCCTGTTGGCAATGACGGTTCTGACCTTTCTGGTGATATTTCCATTCAAATCATAAACATAAGAGATGCCTCCACTGCCATCTTCGATCAGCTTGATCCTACCCCGCTGACCGAGAGAATCTTCTGCATTGCCATAGTGGATCTGTACTTTGTTTTGAAAATTTTTGGGATAGTCTATCTCCGTCAGGCGTTCTTTGTCATAGCTGTATCTGATCGAACCGTCCTTTGAAATCACTTCGCGGATGTTGGCAGAAATCCTGTTCCTCAGATTGCCTGCATTGTCGTATTCCAGCTCTGTAAGTCCACCATCGGCGTGGTCAATCGCAACCCGTCTGCCACCCAAATCATAGGCATACCGGGTATCAGACCCATTTTCATAGGTGATCGCCGTAAGCTGAGAAAGTGCATCATATTCATAATACAAGCTTCCCTCGCTCCTCCTCGTAGAAATCAATCTCCCCCTGATGTCGTAAAATTCTTCTGTCAGATTGCCCAAAGCGTCCGTAATATTGGTGCGAAATGCAGTAATCCCCCGGCCATCTTCGGCTATGTCGTAGCTATAGTTTGTCACTCCTCCATCTCTTTCTGTCATCACCAGGGGCCTGTCGAGATGGTCATAGCTTGTCCTGAGTGGTCGATATATGTCTGCATTATAATTGGGCGTGGTCCAGAGGCCCGGGTTTTCCCGAAGGGGCAGGTACTTCTCCAAAAGCCTGCCCAGTTCGTCATAAATTTCTCCGGCACTCACCACAGAAGCCTCTTCAAAACCAGCGCCATCCAATAAATAAGCAGTATATTTTTGTTGAAATGCGTCAAATTGGCCATTTTCAAAAGTGATACTGGCGAGATCATTGTCATTGCCTGCCTTGTAATGAACCACTTCAGCAAATGGATTTGGACCATTGTGCTCATAATTTATTTTCATGCTGTAAGGCGCCCCTTCCAAATCATGGGCAGGAAGCAACACCTCAGACAATCTGCCTTTGACATCATAAGCGTAAGTGAAGTTTTCATCATTGATGCCTTTAAATTGTGTCAGCTTTCCCCGAGTGACATCATACTTATAATCCTTTTCAAAACCATATCCATCTTTTTCAATGGTCAGGTATTGATGGATGGTTTCGTCATATTCAAAATCCAGTATGAGGGACTCATCGGTATAATTGGCCGGACGGACAGCCTGAATCACATTGCCATAATCGTCGTACTTCAAGGTAGTGAGGGCTTTATTTTCCGCATCCATACTCACATTGATGCTCAAAATATTTCCTTTGCCGTCGGTCTCATACTTGCTCTCTCTTTGCAAGTCAGTCCCCGAATACACCAGAACTTCCTCGATGGCGTCTCGAAGTACTTTTTCGTTATCTGCTTTGTACACATATGTGGAGGTCAGCGCAGCCTCTAGGTTGCCGTTTGGAATTTCTACCTCTTTTACCACATTGCCGTAAGGATCGTATTCATAATTTTTTTCAAGATACAGTGCCTCGACGCCAGCCTCATCATAATAAGAAATTTTGCTAGAGCTTAGCGCTGAGAAAGCCTTACCGTCATCGCTGGAAGCAAAGTCTACGCCCAAATTTTCGCCCGTGACCACATCTTTCAAACCATAAGTATACACCGTTTTTTTGTACACATTGCCTGCGCTGTCAAGAACGGCATGAGACAGGATATGCCCGGCATCATATATGCGATCTACCGCATAATTGACCATGATTGATCTGGACAATTCGGCTCCATTCCACTGATCGATCATCATCTCTCCGAATCCAAAAAAGTCGCGCTCGTGCCTGTCGTATTTGCCGTTTTTATACGAGACAGTCATCTTTCTGGCTGGTATACCATCATCCGCAAAACCATCGTCTGTTACTACACTTTGAACAGTCCATTTTGAAAATGGCAAGTCGTAATTGTTGCCACTGATTTTATAATCAAATGTGGTTGTCCCCCCAAAAGGCGTAGTGATGGTCTTGAGCAGATTGGTTTTTCCTTGATTGGAATACCGCACCCTGAGGTCGTTTTCTGCATCTGATGCCAGAAAATCTACGAATCCATCACCATTGATGTCATCCAGCATGGTAGTAATACGACCTACACCATTTCCTGTGGAGGCTGAGGTAGAAATACAAAATCGGAAGAAAAATATAGGCACGTTGATGCAAATCGTACCTCCCCCATTGATGGACTCTCCCGTCGAAAGTCCGGCATCCAGCTGACCTGAGTTGACCAGTGTGACTGGTTCGCCGAAGCTGTCACCATCATTGTATCTTACCACCAGAGGATTGGAAGAAACGATGAGATCGAGCAATGCATCGTCATTCAAATCCTGAAATCCAAAGTTGGAATGATTGGTAGTATTCGCAAAACTTGTTCCACCCTGTATGGAACCGTTTACAATCGATATGCCTACACCGGCACCAATATCATCAGAGACACCACCCCGGATGCCCTCAAAACCCCAGGATTGCCTGGGACCGAAGCTATATCCAAAATTGAGGGCTACATTTCCATCCTCAAAAAGTTTATCCTCAAGGCCGTCTCCATTGATGTCAAGCCAGGTGGTTATCGTCTCATCTTCATCGTGATTGTAAGAGGCACTAAATCCGATAGACGCCTTAGCTGCATCACTTGCCGAGAGTGAATTGTCGGATTGAGCAGTGAAACCGGACTTTACCCGGTTGTTTTGTTTTTTGGAACCAGCTCCCTTGGTCGTTCTTGAGTTGGACGGTCCACTGCTGACAAACGCCCCACCTACAGCTGCTCCAAGTGCATTGGAAGAAGTCTCATGATCGCCAAGATTGTGCCTGGTGACCTGGGCTTCATATCCGCCCTGAATGGTTGAGTACTGGATGCCTGCCGGGGTGAGGATGTCAGGATACCTGTCTCCATTCATATCACCAACGTCACGGAGTGCTTTGGTTTGATCCCAGGCAGTTCCTCCACTCACCAGAGCGCCCCCTGATACCGCATTTTCGATGGATTCTGTTTGAATGACAGGTGCACTATATCGCGTATTGTCTACCGGCCCTGTACTGCCATCGTCAAAAACATCTTCTCCGTTCCTGCTGCTGGACATTGTATCGAGAGCAATGAAGGTACGGTCATCGATGGCCTGCCACCTACCTGATTTTATATCGGCCTTCATGGTCACGAAAACCAGCTCGGGTACGTCTATGTCCAAAGAATCCGGATCTATATCGGGGTCTATTTCTCCTTCGTCTACCATGATATCCGGCAATTTCAGCAGGCTTTGGTCAATCGGTGCATCTGCTCTGGCTCCACTGCCTTTGTACACAAACTGACCCCAATGTCGGTATTGAGGTCCAAAAATCTGATCTTCCCTGTTCCGTTGGAGATAAACCCCTGGCGAATGCAAAGTTAGCTGCGGAAGGTTTCCCATCATAAAGCTTACAGCAACTTCAACAGAGCTGCCATTAAAATTGGTCGCAAAGCCATCAGAAGGAAAAAGTGGGTGGATAAACACCTCTATATACAGTGAATCCCCTTCCCCTACATTGATTTCTAAGGGTTCGGCAAATATTACATTTTGTGGCCCTGCAAGTTTTGTCCAGGTCAGCTTGCCAAGGAGTTCATTTTGTTTCTTGACCACAAGTGCCCCCAAATGACCGGCCAGGCCGGTATTATTTATTGTGGGTGATAGGGTCAAAACACCGCTGACAGGACTTTGAAAGATTTCTGTTTTTCTCCATACCTCACCATACAAAGCATGGGATGGTGTGGCACAGAATGAATAAAGGTAATTGCCTTCAGCATCAATGACGCTGCTGCCATCATCGGCAGAGGTCACATAATAAATGGGCATAAAACTGATCTGATCCGGATCAATTTCTGAGTCCGCATAAATCTTTACCTGAATGGTTTGATTGGCTTTGAGGGCAAGATCTTCTATCACCAATTCCTCATCAACCACTTCATTCCACGCATAAGATTTTGTAAATGCCACTGAGATGGCAGGCTCTAAATCCGGATTGTCAAAAGGTGTTCTGACGAGAACCCTGATTTCTACATCGTCGCTCGTAATTTGTTTTGAAAAACGTCCTTCTATCGTGATTCTTCCATCTACTGGAATTACCTCAAACTGATCAGAGGTAATGAGATCATCATCCGCGGCATTGAACACATGGAAGGTCTGGAGATTGGGGTCTGTGAGAAGAGGGTCTAAGCCCTGATAGCTTATTTCTGGAGACCATTTTACCATATCTTGTTCCCCATTGTCGACCGACTGTACGCGGAAATAGATTTTTTGCCCCTTCAAAATAAGGCTATTCGCAACCGTGGCGTTCTTTGGCGTGAAATCATTGGCTGCAATGGTATTGGACCACAAAACACTACCACCCGATTGAATGGAGAGCTTTACTCCATCTGCCTGAGCAGAAGGATTGGCCGGCTCCAAAAGACGAACTTGCCCGCTTATACTGATGAGGCCGCTATATGGGGCTGTCCAGCATTTGACCACGTCATGCAGTGGATTGGCCAGGTCAAAATCCTCTTTTGAATTGGTTTGCCCTCCTCCGGCAATGGTTCCCGTCCCTTTGAGCGGGCTTGGAGAATCACTGCTGCGGTACGTGTAAACGGGATCTCCCATTTCATCAATATGACAAAAAAGCACTTGGCCGTCATAAGCCAGATCTATGAGTTCGTCGCCATTAAAATCATTAAAATATATGTTGGTATTGGCTTTGGTAGTTTCGTTGGTATAGCCTACAAACGCAAAGCCCGGATTGGCCTCAGCACCTATGGCATCGGTCGACCCTTTGAATTCACTAAATTTTGTGAGTGGACGTTTATTGGTGCCATCTGTAGATATCCATACAGGCCTCACATTTCCAAAAGCTTCATTGCTGACTTCTCCGTATAGATTGGGCCGGTATTTGATTTGCCCATCTTTTTTGAATACTTTATCCGGGAGTCCATCGCCATTGATATCAATGAATGCCAGCAAGCCCTCTCCTGACATATTGGTGCGTGCATAATTGCCTCCAACGGTGTTTTCCTTGGTGACGGGGCTGCCTAAAGGACCAAAAGTGAGGCTGCCTCCTACGGTGTATGCTGAGGATTTGGAGCTGCCCAAAAATGTCGGCAAGTCATTGAATTCCTTGATCAGATTGGGGCTGGTAAATCCTCCGTCCAATTGATCAGCAGGAGGGGACCACTGTTTTTCTGCACCAAATCCAGGATTAGCAGAAAGGTGGTAGTCAAAGTTGTAGGTGTAAAAAAGACTGTCCATGGCGTCGTATTCACTGATGGAAGTCAACAAAGTCTTGCCAAAATTCCCCTTGGTATATGTTGGTTTATAGCTTCTGATTTTCTCGTCGTCGTACATCACCACAATATCCTTCAACACCTGATCTGTGACTTCTTTAAATCCGGACCGAAGATTGATTTGGTTGTCCTCATGGGTGCGGTTCATCGTAGCAAATGCTATTTTGTACTTTCCTTTTTCAGCACCGAAACCAGTGTAATAAATGGTTTTTGGATACAACTGTGAACCTCCGCTGAGATTTGAAGGGCTCGTTACATTTCTTTTTTGGTATTCATAAATGATGTGGTTGCCATTGAGGTCAATGGTCTGAGTGATGGCCCACTGTGCAATGGCTCCTGTTGATGTAGTCAAAACTGCATTTGCCATCCAACCAGTTTCCGGGCTTCCTCCATAAAAATGTCGTATTCCATTTTTCTCAATCACTTCCCACCAGTAATTGGATGGAGCCGTACCATGTCTGATGATTCTGCTGAAGGATTCTTCTATTCTTCTGGTAAATTCTTTTTCTGAAGACCTCGGTGATGAGACCTGACGATGTGAGAGGAAGGAAAGCTGCTCTCCATCCAGTAGATAAGTTTCTGATTCGATAGAGGCGCTGTATCTGGGGACTCCCCATCTATGGTCTATTGTGATCTGGCTGAAGCCCAATGACCAGCCTATGCCCAGCCATCCATTGCCATTCTCAGAATTGTAATCCAGTGAAATATCCGGCTGAATGCCTTGTCTTCCCTGAGGTATTTGGATCGGAAAATTGGCAATGACACTGCCAAATCTGTTGGGCGAGGCTATGTCAATGCGGGCAATGCCTTCTGAAGGTGATGCATATTGAAAACTGTTGAAACTTTGCGATGGAAGTCCAAATCGCTGGACCGTGGGCAAAGTATCTGTTTTTGCTAAAACCTGACTGGAAGGGACGATGACAAAAATGCAAAGCCAAATGAAGAAGTTTAACTGGTATTTATACTTATCAGAAATAGATTTGTCCACATAATCATTGCCAATCTCTACACAGTGTAGGGACTGCGTTAGAAAGCCTCGCCGGAGGTACCACTTTGGTTTTGGAGCAGCTGTGATCAGGGGATCACAGTTCAGTGCTAAAATCGTTTGCGACGATTTCTTACCGCGTTTCATCTTGATCTTTGCATTTATGTCCCCATGACTAAAATGGTCAATCCATTTTCCGATAAGTATATTGCTCATAAGACAACGATTTTTTTGGTAATCGATGTCTGGCCGGTTGAAAGTTCCACCAGAAAAATACCGCTGTGTTTAATTTGCATCTGGTGGTTGCCAATGCGCGCATCTCCGAGTTTTCTTTTAGCGATTAGCCTATGATTGCTGTCCCAAATGAGTGCTTCTACGTTTTGATTTTTTATCTGTTCGTATTTGATGTTGAAATTTCCATTTGTAGGGTTAGGGGCAATTTCTACCGATTTGAAAGCCGGCGATGCAGGTACTCGGATGCCAAATTTCATATATTGAACACAAGAAAAATGGTCACGATAAGACAACCAATAGTCGCCCTCTTCTGAAATAACCTCTTCCATATCAGGATTTTGAATGGCCAATTCTTCTGAAAATGGAAATGATTGTAAAGCAATGACGCGCGATTGTTTTGGCAGCTCCAGGTCCGATAGCTTTATAGGATGATAAAAAATTAGGGAAGCTTCATCTATTGTTTGCGTGGCATTACCCAAAGCAAACGTAGTGGAATAGACCTTTCCGCCTTTGTCAGTTATTGTAATTTTTTGAAGCCCTTCTCCACGTGTTTCAAATTGATAATTCTCCTCAGATACCGTGACTTTGTCCAATTCTCTGCCACTCATATCTGACCTTGTAATTTGAAAGGGTGCACTTCCTCCAAAACTTAACACGGACACCATGTTCTGATCAGAAAGGCAGTCTTCCTGTTTGACGTCCACCAATGCAAAAAAATCAGGCGTCCGAAGAAGGGATACATGTGCTGATTCAAGCGGAGGCTTTACTTCAAATCTAAGTTGATTTTCTATAAAGATTCCTCTGACCATCCATTGGTGATTGCCGCTTTTCATCAGGAGGGTATAATTTTGTCCTTTCTCTAAATCCAGTTTTTCTACATCAAAATTTAAGCTGATGTGGTCATGGCTCCAGCGATGGTTTTGAATCTTCCACATCAGATCCATCACTTCAATGCGGTCCTGAATGGTGGAAAGAAAAACGGCTTGACCATCGTCATGCGCCGCAATCAAATAGGCAAGGTCGTCCTCAGGCTTTTGAGAAGCCATCTTCAAAATTTTATTCTGATCCGCACTCTCCTCTACAATAAATCCATGCTTATCATCCTTCGCTAATCCAAATGAATTGTACAGATATTTGCCTTCATTATCGAACAAGGGAGTGCCATCTGAAGCTAGATAAGAATGCATCCCCTTTTCCTGATGCAATGGTATGCTGTATTTGAGCGCTAAATAGGTTTCAACACGTATGTGCTCCTCAAGGGAGAGGATTCTGTCATAAACTATTGCTTCAGGCATTTGCCCTTCAAATGTTGTCAGTTCTTTTTGTTCGGGTGTCCCAAAAAAACTGAAGGCTGCTTCTTTACCTGCTGTTTCGATTTCAGCATCATACACATGAAGCGAATATTGCTCGTTGGTGAGTGGGTTATTCAAAACCGTTTTCCTTTGAAAATCAGCAAAACGACGACTCGTTTGCATCAATATTGATTTATTTTCACCGGAATGCAATTGCCAGATCAGGTCTTCATGCATTGGTTTTGCAGATTTGATCACCGGAAATACTGTAAGGTTTGATGCCTGTTTTGAAAGTAAAAAAGATTGACTTTTTGTATAATCAAATTGGCCTACAGGAAAGCCATTGATTTGATCTTGCAGGCTTCCAAACATCATCTCCTTTCCGGAATTCACCTCCTTGAATAGGACACCATGTTCGCTCACTTCGTTTTTCAACCAAATGGCAGGAGCCTTTACTCCACCCGGTGCAATTTGACCAAAAACAAAGGCTGGCAAACTTCCAATTATCAAAACAATTCCTTTCAACAAGCGATTTATCGGGGTAAAAAATGGCATCATCAGATCGTTTTTCAATTGAAAAATGGAATGAAATACCCCAGCCTGAGCTGCAAATAGGAATTTCTATTCTTATTTTCAATAAAATAAAAACCATTGGCCTGTGTTTCTATGACATCACTGATGCCAAATCCAAACCTGGCATCTATAGATAAGCCAAATGGTGCGTCATAACCAAGGCCAAATAAAAAACTTACATTATTATTTCCTTTAAGCACCTCCCGCAGGCTTTGCTGTATTTGCAAATCAGGTCCAAGTTCAGGCATATTGGACGTGTACTTGAGGTTGGAACCATCGAGTATCAATCCCAATTGCGGGCCTACGCCTATATTGAATCCGCCCACAGGATAATATTTCAGGATAGGACTCAGACACAGATACGAATAAGGAAAACGGATGGTGTATTCCAATCCATTGATGTCGCTATAATCAAATCTTCCACCCTGTCTCACATATCCAATCTCCGGCTGAATGGCCAATCCAGATTCCGGAAACCTGAAAAAAACCGACATAGCGCCTGCAAAGCCATATTCATACTCATCGGTAATGGTGTACGTTTCCTGGGGAAAGATGGGCTGAATGATGGTATTCTTTATATCGGTGATGTACGTAGCCGTAGCCCCTGCATGAAAGCCATAATAAAAGGTATTTTCTTCCAATTGGCCAAAAAGGGACAAATTGAATAACAAAAAACCAAGGCATAATATGCGTTTCATTCCGTTCTATTTGAGGTTAATTAATGCTGTAAGATACAAAAAGGATCAAACCTAGGCCCGATACTGTATCTTGAAATGGTAAAACTAAAGGCTCTGGCATGAAATTTTCTCAGGGTTTTCACCTATGTGGGAGTGGTTGAGAGTATTACACTTATGAGTAAGAAGGTAGAAGTCCTTTATTAAAAATGATGAAAAACATACCTTAAAATTTTGGAATAGGATTTTGACTAGCTAAATTTGTTAGGAAGCTTTGGGGAATGGGGAGGAGTGGCAAAAGAAAGCTGTGGGAATTAGGAAATCATACATCATTAAAACAATAAAATGAAAAATAATAAACCAGATTTTGATCTGTGGTTAAATAGGATAAATAAATTTGAAGGCTTCAAATCGACAAACAATAACACCCTACAAAAATTCTGCAAATTAGCAAAAGCGCAAATAGCACATTTGCAAACTACGTAATCCAACATAAATCAAAGCTTGAAAAAATCCAATTCACCAAAACGTCCACCTCATACAATAAGGGCGAAAAATAATCTTTAATCTAATAAAATTTGAATTTTAAAAACGACATTTGAATCGATTAAACTATTAGAGAATGGAACATATACTCGATATAGAAAACCAGGAAGAAGCATTAAATTCAATCTTCTTAAAGATAAAGGAAAGTAATACAATTTTGTTTCTTGGTGCTGGTGCTTCTGTTGGTGAGAAGCGCTATTTGAGCAAAGAACTAATCGCATATTATGAATCGAAAATTAACAAAAACCTATATGAACCAAACATTACCAAATGGTTAGACATTCTTTCAGCAGACGATAATTTCAGTAGAACTCATTTTGATAATTTCGTTCAAGAACTCTTACAAAAACTTTCTGTAACAGATGCTCACAGAATCATGGCTGGTCTTCCTTGGCGCGAAATTATAACTACCAATTACGATCTATTAGTTGAAAGAGCGTTTGATGAAATCATGTCTTTTTCAAGAAAGATTTATGACATTAAACCCATTAGAAATCAAAAGCAATACAACTATCGTGAAGCCAATACAGAAGTAAGATATATAAAACTGAATGGCTGTATTTCCGATAAAAGCCTTTATCCATTAGCTTTTACAACCGATGATTTTAGAAAACTAAATAAGTTTTACAAACTGGTTTTGAATGACTTGAAAAACATTAGTCACGAAATCCAGTTTTTGAGCATGGGGTATTCATTTACAGATGATTTTGGAAAGGAATTGCTTGAAAAGTTTGATTCATACAACTTCCGTGATAAAAGATGGATTTTTAATGTTGACCCATTTCCAAACGACAATTCTCTTGCATATTACAAGAAAAATAAAATTTGCATTATAAGATGCTCCTTTCAAGATTTCTTTTTGAAATATAAAGAGTGGGAAACTAAAAACGCTCACATGGCCGTAAGGAAAAAAGGGCTATCATTATCTAGTAGCCAAGATTTTCATATTTCTGCCCCACCGCAATTACTTTTAAGTTTAGATGGAATCGTAAAGCAACTTAATGCACATACAAAAGAACGATTTATCAAGGAAGAAGAATATTACAAAGGTGATGAACCAAATTTTGGGGTAATCACAAGAGGATTAGACGTAATAAAAGCAAAATATACCAAATCCTTTATTGATGAAATACTTAATGTTGTCAATGATAAAAAAGATACGTTTGTGCCTGTGTTTTTCATTAGTGGAGACTTTGGCATAGGTAAATCAACCTTTACGTTACGTTTAATCTATGAATTAGAAAAGCAAGCAGATTTAGACCTTGTTTCTTTTGAAATAGTTGATTTTAATAAGGCAAGAAAAGAACATCTTATTGACCTGATTAAAACAATGAAGGTTAAAAATTTTATTTTCTTCTGTGATGAAATTGAAGTCGAAAGCTATTTTAAAGCATTAATTGAAATCCAAAGAGACATAAGCATAGAACAATTTCAGGATTGCAATATTTTCTTCATCGCACCTATCCGTGAAAATATTTTAGAGAAATTCAAACTTAATAGAACAGTTCCAAATTCGCATGAACTTAAAATATCAGGGGAATTTACAGCAGATGAAATTGATGACCTACTTGATAAACTTAAAAAAGTCAATTTAATTGACTTTAGGGATGCGAGCGAAAAGAAGCGATTAGTTGCTAAAATAATGAGGGATTATAATTCCGACTCTTTTGTAGCACTAATGGCTTCTATTACTTCTGGTCGTCACGAAAATGATTTAATAGATTGTTATAACCAACTTTCAAAAGAGGCACAACAAGCATTCTTATATACTGCACTTTTGCACAAGAATAAGTTGCTTATGCCAGCAAGTTGGTTAAAGCAAAACATCAAAATGGATTGGGATGAATTCATCACTAAAATTGTAAAAGCAGAAGGTAAAGGAATTCTCATCCAAGAATTTGTTCCATCGCATGGTACTCAACCAGACTTATATTTCAAAACAAAACATCCACTAATTGCTGAAAGGCTTGTGAACCGTTTTATACCAAATAAAGACAAGCAATATCAATTTTATGAGCAGATGTTAAAACAAATCGAGAATGGACAAACAAGTTCGCATTTAGCAAACAACTTATTAAAAGCACTCTCTAGAAATAATGAATATAATAATACGCAAATTGATAAACTATTTGATGCAGGTTATACGAAATTATCAGAAGACCCTTATTTTCTCTTAAACTACGCTATTAATCTTCAAAACAGACGAACAAAGAACTCTATAAAAAAGGCAATTGATTATGTTCTCTACGCAGAGAGTTTACTAGATTATAGAAATCATAGGTTTATTCATAGACGTGCGGTTTTAAATTTCGAGTTAGCTAAACTTTATTTCGCAGAAGAAAATCAATTAACCTATACTTACTTTTACATTAAGGAAGCGGAAGATCTATTTATTTTAAAACAACTTCTTGACCCATTTTCTGCTTTCAGCTATGTAGATTACATAAAGCTAGTTGTATGGCAACTTGAAAATATTGAACATGACAATGAAGATGAAATGCAAAAACAGATACTTATTGAGGATTTGTTTGATTTAGCAAATAGAACAGTAACTGATGATTTAGGTAGAATTGATAGTTTGCAAACTATTTATGCAAATTATCTAAATAAACGGTCGGATAATAATGATTACAAACAATATTTAGACGAATTGTACCAAAATCCAAGACTTAGACCTTATGCATGCATTTTATTATATAACTACCATTTACAGAACGAAGAATATGAAAAATGCGATTCTTATATTTCAGAAATGGAATATATGCAAGAGAATTTTGAGGTTGTAAAATTCCTTTTTAAAATTTACGGTAGAAACCTTCATGATGCCAATACAAGAGCAAAACTTTTGCGTATTGCAAGAGAAAATACACAGCTGGAGAAAGACAATCCTTTACGTTTCTATTATTTCAAATTCATAGCAGAATCATATAATTTCAATTATTTTGACGGTAGAAACTGCTTAAGTAATATTCAAAATAAGTATCACAATTTAAATCCTGAATTTCATTATGAGTGGAAAGACCCAGATGGTGAAGTTTTAATATTTGATGCCATTGTAGTAAAAAATTCTGGAGAAAGATTTAAGGCTATTAAAATTTCAAATATTCAGTTGACAGCAAGACTAATCAAGGGTAATTACGACAAATATGTGGCAGGTTCAACTGTAAAAGTGAAATTACATTTCTATCTATACGGTTTAATGGCAGAAATAATTCAAACAGCTGAAAATAATTTAGCAAACACACAGGTGTAAGTGCATTTGCAAGCTAAATAAGGAAATCCACGGAACAAAGCTTTCAAAAGAGCTTCCACCTTTGCAACCAAAAATAAAAGTTCAAAATTTTTCCTATACTTTAAAAATATAAAACCCAATCAACAAACCAACACAGACAGACAAAAAATTAAATGTGCAATGACATTAAATCTAAAGACTGATAAAAGTTTGCAATGATGAGGGTCAAAACACCAGCCGCCAAACATTGCCTGGCTAAATAGCGTGTGAAGTGGTTAATTGAACATTCTACCCAGCGTCACTTTTCGTGGTGAATTAACAGTTAAGTGCTTCGAAATCCACTATTGCATCGAGCGACAAACCGTTTTTTGCCAATCCTAAAAGCCCAACCCCACAAAAACCCAAATAATTTTTACCAACCCAAAAACAAACGTAGAAAAGCCTAAATATCCTATTTTTGGCCAAGCCTGACTAATAAGTAATTGTAGAATGAAAAACGAAGCTCATGCAAGAATCAAAATAAACCAACTGCTGATGGAGGCAGGGTGGAGATTCTTCGACAATGAGCAGGGAAGGGCAAACATTTTGCTGGAAAATCATGTGCGGATAACACAGCAGGCAATGGATGCGTGGGGCAATGACTACGAGCAAACCAAAAATGGCTCATTGGATTTCTTACTCGTGGACAGTGACAATAAGCCGATTTGTGTGTTGGAAGCAAAAAAAGAGAGCCTTCACCCGCTGGTGGCAAAAGAGCAGGCAAGAAAATACGCAAAAACGGTTGGAGCAAGGTATGTTATGCTTTCCAATGGCATTGTGCACTACTTGTGGGATACCACAAAAGGTAACCCTAAGCCTATTTATAAATTTCCCTCGGCTGAAGAAATTGGCGCCATCAAAAATTGGGATCCGGATAGAAATGCGCTTGTCAATGAAGATGTTGCAGATGACTATATTGTAAAAGTGCAAATGCCCGACTTTGCAGAAAAACCGGAATGGAGAGGAAGCATTGAAGCCAGCAAGGATTTCATCTGGGCAAATGGTTTGCGTTTTTTACGAGATTACCAATTGAATGCCATCAGAGCATTGCAGGCTGAAGTTGGTGAAGGAAAGGACAGATTCCTTTTCGAGATGGCCACGGGCACAGGTAAAACCTTAACCTCTGCGGCGGTCATCCGTTTGTTTTTGAGGACACAAAACGCGAGGAGGGTTTTGTTTTTGGTTGACCGCCTGGAATTGGAAGACCAGGCCTGGAAGGCATTTTCTGCTTACTTGAAACCAGATTACGATACTTTCATTTACAAAGAACATAAAAGTGACTGGAGAAAATGTGAAATTATGGTTACGACCATTCAATCATTGATGCACAACGACAAATACCGCAATGATTTTGCACCAACGGACTTTGATCTTTTAATTTCTGACGAATCCCACCGTTCTATCTCAGGAAATGCAAGGGCCGTTTTTGAATATTTTCATGGTTATAAACTTGGCTTGACCGCTACGCCTAAAGACTACTTAAAAGGCGTTGACCCTGATAAGGTCAGAGAAAATGACCCCAGGGAAATCGAGCGGAGAATGCTGCGAGACACCTATGCCACCTTCGGTTGCGAAGGCGGCGATCCTACCTTCAGATATTCTCTGATTGACGGTGTCAAAGATGGCCACCTGATCAATCCAAAAGTATTGGATGCCCGGACGGAAATCACAACGCAACTGTTATCCGACGAAGGGTATGCTGTTGTAGTGCCATTGGAGGAAGGAGAAGTATCAGAGTCTTTTGTTCATCGCGATTTTGAGAAAAAGTTTTATTCTGAAAAAACCAACGGCATTTTTTGTCAAACCTTTATGGAAAATGCTTTACCTGACCCAATCACCAATGAAATAGGCAAAACCATTGTTTTTGCTGTTAGTCAGAATCATGCACGAAAGCTTACTGAGCACTTGAATGAATTGGCCGAACAGCTTTTTCCCGGTAAGTACAATTCCGATTTTGCAGTGCAGGTCACTTCACAGGTTGGTGATGCACAGCAGATGACGATCAACTTTACCAACAATAACCTAAGTGGAAAAACCACCTGGCTGGAAGGATATAAGTCTTGTAAAACAAGGGTTTGCGTTACGGTCGGCATGATGACCACCGGATACGATTGCCCTGATTTGCTGAATATCTGCATGATGCGACCTATTTTTAGTCCTGCTGATTTTGTGCAGATCAAAGGAAGAGGTACACGAAAAAACACCTTTGAATACAAATTCAAAAATGAGCTCAATGAAGAAGAAATCATTCGCCACGACAAAGCTGTTTTCAAATTGTTTGACTTCTTTGCCAATTGCGAATAATTTGAAGAAAAGTTTGACTATGATGAGAAACTAAAACTTGCCCAACCACATAAAGGAAGTGGTGAAGGAGACAGCCAAGGAAGTGGCATTAACACCTATGATGTACTGCAGCCAGATCAATTGTATAGCTTCGTCGAAGAGCCTATTGGGCCTGAAGGCATGCGCATTGACCGAGAACTTTTTAAAAAGTTTGAAGACCGCATCATTATGGACGACATCATAAAAAAGCACGTAGAACTCGGTAACTGGGAGCAAGTGGCCACCCATGTGCAGCAGGAGATTTTTGACAAGCCCTGGGAATACTTCAATCTGGAGAAGCTTAGGAAAGCAGCCAAGATTGACCGCAAAGTTTCCATTCGTGAAGTGGTGGAAAAGATTTTTGGCATCATTCCAAAATTCAAATCGAAAGATGAATTGCTCGAAGAAGAATTCGATAAATTCATTTCCATTTATCCACCGGAAGAAGACGTCAACGTGCGAGCCTTGAAATATTTCTTTAAGGCCTACATTGTTGACCAGGATATTCGGACCATCATTGCAGCAAAAGATTTCCATGCCTTGCAAACACACCCTACGCTCACCATTTCGCAATTCAAAGATGTGGCAGCCAAATACCGCTCAGTAATTCCTGAATACATCAAGGATTATATCAACCTTGATAAATTCGCTGCCTAATGTCTAATGGCTATCAAAATAAATATCGCATTGAATCTGCCATTTTACGCAATTGGGATTACGGATGGAATGCCACCCATTTTGTTAATATTTGCACCAAAAACAGTGTATATTTTTTTGGTGATGTGATGGATGGCAAAATGGTTTTGAATGATATTGGAAAAACCGTGGAAATCGAATGGTTAAAAACATTTGAAATGCGGCCTGATATGAATTTGGAATTGGGTGATTTTGTTGTCATGCCAAATTATTTTCATGCAATTATCGGTATTGGGAAAAATGAATACAATGCGTAACGTGCATACATTGTTATCAACCGTGCCAAATGGTCATCTGACCAATTTAGACAAAGACGCGATTCATCCATACGAACGATAAAAAAGAACGAATGTTAGACACCTCCACGAAGAAAAGAATAGACGATTGCCGGGACATTTTGGTCGGCAAACTACCCGACCCAAAAGCACAGATAGAGCAAATCACGATTGGTTTGATCTACAAGTTCATGGATGATATGGACAAGGAAGCAATTGAATTGGGCGGATCAGCCAAGTTCTTTTCAGGTGATTATGAAAAATATGCCTGGGACAAACTGTTTGACACCAAAGTGACAGCTACAGAAATGCTTAACCTCTATTCAGAGGCCATCGTAAGCATGGACAAAAATCCAAACATACCAGGCCTGTTCAGAGATATTTTTAAAAATGCATTTCTACCCTACAGGGACCCTGAAACACTGAAACTGTTTCTCAAAACCATTGGTGAATTTGAATACACCCAC
Organism: Saprospiraceae bacterium; assembly: GCA_020436935.1. Lineage (GTDB taxonomy): Bacteria > Bacteroidota > Bacteroidia > Chitinophagales > Saprospiraceae > JADKBO01. Next base: position 33,098 of record JAGQWX010000014.1, on the reverse strand, counting down.
AGCGAAAAACTGGGTGATGCTTTTGAATACCTGCTTTCGGTGATGGGCAGCCAGGGCGATGCTGGGCAATTTAGGACACCCCGCCACATCATTGATTTTTTGGTAGCCATCATCGACCCCGATAAAGGCGACACCATTCTTGACCCTGCTTGCGGCACTGCGGGATTTTTGATTTCAGCATACAAGCATATTCTGCTGAAAAATAGTACAGCCGCATTGCAAAATGGCTCTACGAATATTTTTCATTATAATCAATTAACCGATTCTGAAAAATTCTCTTTGAAAGGTGACAAGCTCACGCCTGACGACCGCAAAAAGCTGATACAGAATTTTGCAGGTTACGACATTTCGCCCGATATGGTGCGCTTGAGCCTGGTGAATTTGTACCTGCACGGCTTTTCAGATCCCCATATCAACGAGTACGACACACTTAGCAGCGAAGACCGTTGGAAAGAGAACTTTGATGTGGTCTTGGCCAATCCACCCTTTATGAGTCCGAAAGGTGGCATACGACCACACAAGAAATTTACCATAAGCAGCAACCGCTCTGAAGTGCTGTTTGTGGACTACATAGCAGAACACCTGAACCCCAAAGGTAAGGCGGGTATCATTGTGCCCGAAGGTATGATATTCCAGAGCGGAACAGCTTACAAAGCCCTGCGTAAGATGTTGGTAGAAAATTATCTCTATGCCGTTGTGAGTTTGCCTGCAGGTGTGTTTAACCCCTACAGCGGTGTGAAGACTTCTATTTTGCTGATGGATAAGGCAATCGCCAAGCAAAGAGATGAAATATTGTTTGTAAAAATTGACAATGACGGCTACAACCTGGGAGCACAACGAACAGCCGTAAAAGGCGGGCAATTGGAAGAAGCCATCAAAATCATTCATGATTTTGTGGCAGCCGACAGAGAATCAACGCATTGCGTCTCCACTTTAGATAATTCAACAATCGCCCATCTAGTACCCAAAACCGATATAGCAGTCAATGGGGAATATAATTTGAGTGGGGACAGATATAAAAATCAACAAGAAATCCGAAATCTAAAATTCCAAGTAGTCGAAATTGGAGAACTAATGGAATTCCAATATGGTAAACCTCTTAAAAAAGAAGACAGAAAAGATGGTCAGTTTCCTGTTTTTGGTTCAAATGGAATAGTTGGTTTTCATAATGAATCTATTGCAAATGCGCCATTCATTGTGGTTGGCAGAAAAGGATCAGCCGGAGCATTACATTATTCTGATATTTCTGGGTATCCAATTGATACCACTTTCTACATTGAAGATAAAAATCCTGATAAGATAAATATCAAATATGCTTTCCATGTATTAGGAACTCTTAGCCTTGATAAATTAAATGTTCAAGCAGGTATCCCTGGTTTAAATCGAAACGATGCATATTTATTAAAAATCCCCCTTCCCCCCTTATCCATTCAGGAAGAAATAGTAGCAGAAATAGAAGGCTACCAAAGGGAAATTGAAAATTATAAATTAAAAATTATTATACTTGAAAATGCTATTAAAAACCGAATAAACAAAGTTTGGAATGGAGAAGAAGAATAACAACATTCTTCTAGAAAAAAGTTTCGCTTTTGCAGTCAGAATTGTGAAGGCGTACAAGTACTTGCTTGAGCAAAAATCTGAATACGTCCTACCCAAACAATTTCTCCGCAGTGGTACTTCCATTGGTGCTAATGTAAAAGAGGCAATGGGTGCTAAAAGTACGGCAGAATTTTTTGCCAAACTGTCCATCTCTTACAAAGAGGCAAGAGAGACAAACTATTGGATCAGATTACTTGTAGAAACTCAGTTTTTTGAAAAAAAAGATGCAGAAAGTTTACTTGACGAAGTCATAGAACTTCAAAAAATCATTGCTAAAATTAGAATTACAACACAACAAAATAATTTGTGATTTTTAATTTATAAATAAGATTTCGCCAAATCGTTGCACAAATTGAAAAAGAGCAGGCCCTGGTCAATGCCAACAAGCAGCTTATTGAAATTTTCGAGCAGAAGATAAAGGATAGGATTGCGAAGGTTTGGGGCGAGTAATGGCAGAGTCATTTTGAAATATTGAATTATTTGCATTAAGGTATATGAAGCCTTGATAAAAATGTGCATTGGGTAGAGGGCCAATCTCTTCATTCCCTTACATATGGCATAGGGTAAACAAGGGCTATGCGACGCTACTCCGCCGAATGCAAACTTGTTATTTGAGGCGGAAATAGTGGAGTATAGATTTTACATTGCAATAAATTAATTTTACGCGTAAAAATAAGACCATGTTTCAGGAACCAAATAACTACATTGAAGACGACCACTTCTTTTTTGAAGCAGACAAAGAATTGGAAATGGTTTGCAATGCGCCAAAAGATAAAAACGGTGTCTTTAAAGTAATAGAATTACGACACGGCAGGGTAAACTTAGTTTATATCGGTTATTCAAATTCCGGAGGGCTATTTGATGAGATTGTAAATGGCAGACACTTCGACAAAAACCCAAGAAAAACAGGCTGGACTTACCAAATGATAAAAGACGGTACAGATGCACTTGACATTTATTGGTATGTTCTTGCTGACAACGAAAGTACGAAAAAAGCACAAGTAGACATGCTGCAAGGCTTCCTTGACCAAACTGGCAAGCTGCCTAAGTGGAACAAGTAAAAGCTTATTCTATCAAGAATTTGAATAAGATATAGCATAGAACAGGGGAGTTCAAAGTTGGTGAACTTGCAACTGACCATCTGAAAAAGAAGAATTGGTGCATTTCTTGATTTAATCCATATCCGACCCACTCCCGACAGAACTTACACAAAACCCATCAACTCATACCTCCCACCCAATATCTTACCATGGTCAACCCCCAGCCAATGATCTAGTATCGTTGCATATACCTGTCTGAAATCTACACTGTACTTCAGATCGCCCTGGTAAAGATCGGTAAGTAACGGCATTTCATTGATGATACCGGCATTCCTGAGGCCTCCTCCAATCATAAACATGCAGGAAGCTGCGCCGTGGTCGGTGCCATTGCTGCCGTTTTGAACAACCCTTCTTCCAAATTCTGAGAAGGTCATGATCACTACATCTTCAAATCGCCCCTTGGATTTGAGGTCTTCAACAAATGCTCCGAGGGCTTCGTCCATTTGACGGAACAGGCGGGCTTGTCTGTTGAGCTGGTCATTGTGCGTATCAAATCCGTTGTGGGAAATATAGTATACCGAAGTATCGATGTCGGAGTTGATCAGTGAGGCAATGGTTTTCAAACCTTGTCCCAGCTCGTTTGACGGGTAGGTGGCATTGTTCCCCGACACTTTTGCTTCCTGAAAAATATACTCTGCGCTATTCACAGTTTGGGTCAGCGTCTGATACAGATAATCAACGGTATGTTCGTGCTCATGTTCGTGGGCTTGTCTGGCGAGTTTTTTGATGAACGGCGACTGGGTGGCATTGAATAGTTTTTTCGGGTCTTTCACCGCCAGGCCAAAATTGCTGTCCCCCTTCAAGGCCAGACTCATCAAGTCATCGATTTCAAGGGCTTTGGTAGGCCTTGATCCCGACTTATTGATTTCGTCGAGGTATCTGCCAATCCATCCTGAACTCAGATATTCATTGGCCTCTGATGCAGATTGCCAGATGTCCATGCTTCTGAAATGTGACCGACTGTTTTCCGGATAACCAACTCCGTTGATGATGGCCAATTCGCCCGAACCGTAGAGTTTCTGCAGGTTTTTCAATTCTGGATGAAGTGCATAATCATCGTTGATGCCAAGAGCTTCTGATTTCGGAATGGCAATACCGGGTCTGGACTTATAATACACATCATTGCGATATGGAATGACGGTATTCAAGCCATCATTGGCCCCTGTCAACTGTAGAACTACCAGTACTTTCTCTCCCTTTCCTGGCGTCCTCAGCAATTGGTTCGCCCACAATTGGGGGGTTAAGATTGAGGCACTTGCAAGCGCTGATGTTTTTATAAATGACCTTCTTTTGATGAGCATCGAACCGATAATTTTGGTTAACAAATTTGGTATTCGGGGGTGGACAAAATCCGTTTCAGCGTAGCAAGCCTTTGGTCTTCAGAGGATTTGATCTGTTGCAATACATCGGATTTCAAGTTGACGCAGAGCAAACGCTCTGATATACTTGCTGTAAAATCCTTTTCGCTCGCAATGCTTTCCAGCATTGGTTCATCTATATGCAACTTTGCTTTTTTTACCCTGTTTTCGGCTGCCCTCTTTAATCGTTCGAACGGAACTTCTTCATTCATCATTTCCAATTCTTCATTCCCGCCAGTGGCATCGTCATCAGTTTTTGCGGCGATGTCGATTTGCTCAGCTGAAATGATGGCAGATGGTATCTGTAGGCGCAGCATCAAAGACGACGCATCAATCCAGTCCTTGTGATGGGGCCAGCCGCCGACATTTGGCAAGTCAAACAATTGTTGACTCAACAGTCTTGAGTAATAAAGAATAGGACTCAGATCTTCTTCTTCGTGCCCCAGCTGACGGTACAAACCTGCCAGCATCTCAATGGGTGATTTGATCTGACTACCCACATTTTTTGTATCATAAAACCAATCAGATGTAAATACGGCTTCCAACACAGGGAGTATTTCATAATTGTTTTTGTACATCAGATCAGAAAGGTCCTCTACCCTCTTTTCATCCACCAACGGATTTACAAAATACCTATAAATTTTCTCACAGATGTGTCGCGCAGTTTGTTTGTTTTCCAGGAGCATATCGAAAACATCATCGCCGGAAAAGTTTCCTGTTTTACCGAAAATGGTTTTTTCTCCCTGATCCATTTGACCTTTTTGTTCAAAAAAGACTCCGGTTCTGCGATTTACCTTCCAGCCGGTAAAAGCACGGGCAGCTTCTTTGATGTCTTGTTCTGTGTATCCGTTATCGCGTCCGAGTGTGAAGAGCTCCATGACTTCACGGGCAAAATTCTCGTTGGGTGACTTTTTGGTGTTTTGCTGATTGTTGAGGTAACGCATCATCACCGACGTTTTGCTCACCTGGCGGAGTAAGGTCCCAAAATTACCGAGGGCATTTTGCCTGAGCACGTCCAGCAATTGTTCATTTGCGATGGGATTTCTTTTATCTGAAGTGGCAAAATGGTTGTGCCAGAACAAGGCCATTTTTTCAATCAACTGGTTTTCAGATTGTACCATTTCCCGCAACCAGGCCAGGCGTAATGCAATCTGGCATTTTTGGCTGAGCAATATGATTTGACGGTTGAATTTGACCTTGTCGCTATTGTTTTCCTGCTCATCCATCAATTGCCTGAACCTTCTGATGGCCTGATCATCGATGACTTTGATCTCATTAATTTGGCCCTCTTTGGCTTTTTCCAGCAGTGTTTTAAGATATGTTTCTTTGGTAAAGTTACTGGTCAATGGTAATCCAAAACCGGCCCTGTGTGCCAAATGCATCAATCCAATGTCTGCCATATGATTCATTTTAATACTGGTTAGAGTAATAACGGTGCAACAAGTTTAAATCTTGCCGCATAATTTCAAGCTGGAAACATTCATTAAGGATTGATCCTAGGATGATCAGTAAAGTTTGTTTAATTCGTATGGAAATGATAAAGTCTACTTCAAACTAATATGGTCAAAAATCCATTTTATTAAATTTATAATCATTCAGTATCATCTAATTTCTGACTCAATAATATCAGGCCTTTCATTACAATGTGCATTTAAATGAAAAAAGTACCATCGAAAACATTATCTTCCTCCATCCCTGAACACTAATTAAAAGTATCATTCAATTAAAAATAAAATATGAAATTTTTAGGTCTTCTTTTATCATTGGTAACTGTGTCAGTTTGGGGTCAAAATGTAGGTATCGGTCTTAGCCCTGACAGCTTACCTACGGAAAGGCTGGAAGTCAATGGCATCATTTTTACCAGGCAAGGAGGGGTCAAGTTTCCGGACGGCACCATTCAAACCACAGCATATATTCCAGGTAGCGCAATGATGATGGAATCGGGGCTTTCAGCCCTAGTGGTAGAGTTTGCACAGGGTCCAAACATCAATGTTTCCGGTCCGGCTATGGCTAGCATGATCACCAATGGGCTCAATGTAAACAGTGTGCAAGAGGGAGTCGGAGTGGATGTATCTACACAGCAAGGCGGTATTTCTCCTTCACAACCAAATTTATCTGAACTAACTTTTACACGAAATTCTGATTATAATTCTGCAGCTATCAGAAAATTAGTCCAGAAAGGCGTTATAGTGGATTACATAGAAGTATTCTATCTAAGAATGTTGCAAAATGGAAGCCATGTGATTGAACATATTTCCCGATTTGAGGAATGCATCGTAACTGGATTCAGTATATCATCGGGGGGTTATGGTGCATCAGAGAGCGTTTCATTTGCTTTCACCAAGGCTTGCCACAGATCTTACAAAAGAGATGCGGCGGGTGCACAATTGAGTTTGATCGATGCTTGTTATGATATTTCCACGGCCGACAGTAATTGCACCTGTACTTTCACACCTTGATGTCCAGGCTTTTACAATGCCTTCTTTTAAGCATTCTGGATGGCCCTTTTATCCAAATGATAAAACATGACCATTGTCAAAGTCACCGCTGCCAGTGCAGGTCCCACCATAGCACCCAATAACGGTACCATCAAAATAAGGTTGAGCACGAAACCCAAGGCCAGGATCATGCCCGTATATTTTTTGCCCTCTAAAAAACTCTCTTTTATGGACATGTGCTTGGATTCATTGTAGCTGTCGAGCATCAACATACCCAAATAATAGGATTGTGCAACGAAAATCGCAATTGGCTCCAGGTAATCTATAAATCCAAAAATGCCGAAAAATATCTTTAGAAAAAGGGTGGCGATCATTTCCAAAATAAAACATCTGATGGTTACCTTAATCATTCTGATTTGCGCTGACAAAAACTCATTAAAAGTAAAAGTCAGACTTACTCCTGATAACAGTTCATTGGTTCGCCTAACCATATGAAAAACTACTACTTCAAGCAGTATCATAATGAAGTATTTAAGGGAGCCATTGAATAAAAATGAATATCCTTCCTGATAAATGGTCGACGCGGCAGCTTTAAAATGGACAAAAGTGGAGGTTGAATCCGGCTTGGTCAATTCATGCCAGCCATGGTACATGATGTTTAAAATCTTTATACTCACAATCATGGCCAAAAACATCAGGATAAACAATACCCAGCGATATTGCCAGAAGCCATGCCATAATTTATTTTCTTTAATGAATTTCGCAGCTTTGGGATATGTGAATAAGGTGGTAATAAATTGAGCAACCATACAAGCAATTTTTGATAAACTTATACCCTAAGTTCATAATGTTCCTTTTAAGATCGACGATCTTTAGGAAAATTTCTATAAATAAACTTTTTATTAATTGTTTGATCAAATGTAAATCTTAAGTATCTATTTACAACAATTAGCCTGATAGTTTCAGATACAAATTAACCTTCTCCTTGTTTGTATAAATGGAGGAATATTGGACGAATTCTTTTACATTTGATTCATCTTCAAATTTACAATCGCCAACATTGAAAACATTCGTTTCCATCCTTTTTATATCCATATTATTTATTGCGTGCAAAAACCAGTCCCCCGAGGCCAACTTAAGTATGGCAGACCTGGAGAGTGGTCAAAGACTTTTTGGTATGCATTGCGCAGGTTGTCATAATTTTAAAGAAAAAGCAATGGGACCGGCGCTTGGAGGTCTTGCAGGTCAGGTAAGTGAAGAATGGTTGTTATCTTTTATTTCCGACCCCAAAGCTGTGATCGACAAAGGTGATGAGCGAGCCATTGGCTTATTCAATATTTTTCATACTTACATGCCTTCGTATGCCCATCTGCCGGCTGACAGTCTCAAAGCAATTGTTGCCTTTATTCTTTCTAAGCCTGCGCCAGAAAAAGTAAATCTTCCGAAAGGAGCCCTGGAGGATCCAATTGTGGAGACCATTGCGATGTCAGATATAGTTTTGAATCTTAATCCTCTCGCAAAGTTTCCCGTTACCAATGAATCTTCCCCATGGACAAGGATTGTAAAAATGGACCATATACCTTCCACCGATCAGGAATTTGTCGGCGATCTGCAAGGTCAATTGTACAGATTGACTGACCAGGGCCCTTCACTTTTTCTAAAAATGGCAGATCATTTTCCCAATTTCATCAACGAACCCGGCCTCGCAACAGGTTTTGGAAGTTTTGCCTTTCATCCCGAATTCCTCAGCAATGGCCTGCTCTATACCACACATACAGAATCAGCCAATAGCGCAAAAGCTGATTTCTTTTACCATGACACCATACCTGTAAAATTGCAATGGATCATTACAGAGTGGAAATTAAAAAACCCGAAAGACACCACCTTCAATGCTACAAAAAGAGAAATACTCAGGATCAATTTTGTCAGTCAGATACATGGAATGCAGGACATTTCTTTCAACCCATTGGCACAAAAGGGAGACCCTGATTATGGATTGCTGTACGTTGGCATTGGTGATGGAGGAGCGGTAGAGAATGGTTATGTTTTCTTAGCGACCGATCAGGACAAGATTTGGGGTAGCGTTTTACGAATTGATCCTTTAGGTAAAAATTCAAAAAACGGAAAATACGGCATCCCTAAAAACAACCCATTCCTAAAACCTGGACAAGCGCCTGAGGTTTATGCCAGGGGCTTCAGAAACCCACATCGACTCCACTGGTTCCAGGATGGCAGATTGCTGGTCTCCAATATCGGGCACTTCAACATCGAGAGCCTTTATGTGGTGGATGCCGGTGATCATTGCGGATGGCCATTCAGGGAAGGTAAATTCAAAGTTGATCCCTATACCGACCTGAGTTTTGTATATCCGGTCAATGAAGAAGAGGATGAGATCAAATACAATTACCCGGTCATCCAATTTGATCATGATGAAGGCAATGCCATCAGCGGTGGTTATGAGTACCTGGGTGATAAAATTCCTGCTTTCAAAGGAAAATATGTTTTTGGTACCATCGTCAGAGGCCGGTTGTTTTTTGTAAATATCAATGATTTGATAAAAGGTAAACAAGCAGCTTTTCAGGAATGGCAGGTCAAACTGGATGGAAACATCAAAACTTTGTTTGAAACAACGAAGGCAACTCGTGTAGACCTCAGATTGGCCAGGGACCACTCTGGAGAAATTTACATCATGACCAAACCAGATGGCATGTTGTATGGGCTAACTCTTTAGCAGAGGGTAATCTACCCCACTTTTTTTTTCGAAACGACATCATTTTCCAGGGTAGTAATTGGTTAAAAAATGATAAACGTTTTTAAACGTTTATAAACGCTTAAAAACGTTTAAAAACGAATATATACCTGATTATCAATAATTTACAAAAATAAAAATCCAAAAGTGGTCAGAGGACCGTCTGACCACTTTTTCGGTACTTGCCTGATTAAGCCCTCCACTCCCTCTTCCCAAAATCACCCATAAGTGTGACCCCTGGCCTTCCCACAAGCTCTAATTTTGTTGAAATCCTCTTCTTGTAAAACTCTTGTAAAGGCTTTTAACCCATAAATCATGCTTATGTCCTACGCTTCGATTCATTCTTCAATTTTAAATATTATGAGCACATGAGCCGACGGAGTTGTTACATAATGATGCTATTCATCTTCATAAAGTCTGCTCTGTTTGGCGCAAAAACATCTTCAAGCGTTCTCATGGTTTCTGATTCGATGAAAAGTAAGTTGGTAGAGTATCTGGGCAGTGGTTTTTCGATGAGTGGTGGCTTACAGTTCGGTGGTGAGTTGTATGGTGTAAATGGGATTGAAGCAAGAAGGAGTCCTTACTCCTACAGCATCAATGGCAGCATGGCTTTCAATTATAAGGGTTTTAGTCTACCTGTTGCAGTTTCTTACAGGGATGCCCAATTTAGTTATGATTATACTTTCAACCGGATAAAACTAACACCCACCTATAAGTGGGTCAAACTTCACCTTGGGTGGAGCTCCATGCAGTTTTCACCTTATACATTTGCAGGAAAAAGTTTTTATGGTGCAGGTATAGAGTTGACTCCAGGAAAATTTACAGTGGCTGTTTTGAAGGGAAGATTGCAGAATCCTTTTGCCATAAGGGATTCTTTGCTGGTGGGAGCTAGTCTCATTCCTATATATGAAAGGGAAATTCTAGGGGCAAAAATTGGATTCAGATCAAAACTTCACAGGATAGAATTGATGGCGACCAGGACAGCTGACGATCCTGAAAGCTTTGATATTCCTGATAATTATATAATGTATAGCTACCAGGCACTTACACCCAAAACCAATATCACTACCGGACTTGTCTTTAATTTTAAACTTTTGAAGAGGCTGGAATTATTCGCCAATCTGGCGGGAAGCGCATATACACAAGACAACAGGGACGTGACTGATCCTGAATTACCGGAGAATCTACCTCCTTCCCTGGCTCAATTATATGACTATAACAGCAGCAGCAAGGTAAGTTTTGCCGGTGACGGTGGAATCACGTACACGTATAAAGGTCAAAGACTGAGTCTGAAATACAAACGCATAGACCCTTATTATTCCAGCCTTTCTACCAATTTTTTCATCAATGACATCGAACAATACACTGTTCAGCTGGGCACTTCACTTCTTTCGTCCAAAATAAGATTAAACTTGAGTACAGGTCTTGAAAACAACAACCTCAACGGCTATCGGCTTACCACCAACAAAAGAGCCATTGTACAAGGTGACCTGAGCATCAACCCGAACAAAAATTGGATGTCCAATATTAATTTTGGCAACTTTCAATCAACCTCCAACGCTGGAATCCTGGAATTGAACGATACGCTGCGTTTTGTTAGCACCAACCAATCTTACAGTGGATATACCACCTACAGGATCGAACGAGCTAGCTATACCCTGCAATTAGGGGCAAACGCATTTTACAATACAGTTATCGATGAAAGTGACGCCATTCAATTGGGCGATGTCAAGATTCTTTCTGTTGGAATAAGTCCATCCCTGCAACTTAAAACATTGGAGCTCACTGTCGGGCCTACAGCATCTTATAATTCATATTGGTACAGAGACATTGTTCAGGAACGGATCAGTATTGGGGGACAAGCTTCCAAATTTTTCCTTGAAAAAAAGATTAGGACCTCATTGAATGCTTCATTTTCCTTCAATCAATACAATGGTGGCAGCGATGGCGTTGTCGGCTATCTGAATTCAACAACAACATACAAAGTCAATAAGCACAATGCCTTGACTTTGATGGCCAGCTACAGGGATGCACAGAGTTTGTTGAGGGACAACTTCTCTGAGTGGAGAATGGTCTTCAGATATGGCATATCTTTTTAAAGTGAGAAAAATGAAAACAACAATTTACACCACCCTATTGATCGTCCAGGCATTTTTCCTCTCTGGGATGATGATGGCGCAAAGACCACTTGAGGTAATTGTAAATTTTAATACATCATCCTTCCCAAAAGAGTTTTCTGCTTATTTCAATGAAAAATCTAACTACACCCTGACACTGGTCAATTACACTGAGACTGAGCAGGAGGTGTTTTTTCTGGCGCAACTAACCGGCATCAACAACGGGGTTTTTGCCCAAATAAAAGAAGAATTCAGGCCAGGCATTCCCTATGTGATCGGACCTCGTGAAGCAAAAGTGGTCACTGCTGAAGAACTCGGGCTCATCTACGAAGGTCTGACATTGAATGATCTCATCATAGAAGGTGTTCCTGACCTCAGTCTAAATGGCAATCTACCGGAAGGAGAATATGCCTTTTGCATCAATGCTTTTCATTTTGAAAATGCTTTACAACCACTGTCAGTTGGCTGTAGTGCATCTTTTCAAATCTCCTATGGCGATCAATTGATCATCACTTACCCTTCCTGGGATGAACAGGTAGTACCCGTGCAGGAAGTGCATAATTTTACATGGAATTATTTGATAGATCCGGCCATCTTAGGAGCATTGGACTATGAGTTCAAAATGATCGATTTGACAAACAACGTCTTCCCCGATATCGATGAAATATTTAAGGACGGCGGTACTCCTGACCTCGTGTCTACCACGACTTCGGAGCCATTTTATATTTACAACGGCACTGGCACAGACTTCCCAATGGAAGAAGGCCACCTTTATGGTATCAGGGTCAGGGCAATAGATGCATCACAAGGCATACAAATGACCAATGATGGTTATTCCCAAATCAGGACCTTCTGGTATGGATACAATGCCAATGAAGTAATCATTGACGAAGATGAAGAGGAGGATTTGTCTGATTGTGAAATGAATTGTCAGATAGACCTTACACAGATATCTTCTACGCCCCATGCAGACCCGGCATCGCTCACCAGTATAAAACTTGGTCACTTTACCATTGACCAACTGCAATTGACTTCCACCTCCGGAAGCATGATTACAGGAGAAGGCGAAATCACTATTCCCTGGCTCAACGAGGTAAGCGTAAGGGTCAATCTCGATGGATTAAAAGTGAATAGCGCCGGCATTGCTTATGCAGGAAGTGCCCATGCAGTGATCACAGAAGCTTCTGGATATCAATTGAGCGATCTGCAACAATTACTTACCACCAACGGGGCTCAATTACCAAATGATGAAATCAAGGCATTGACCGAAAACATTAGTTCCGAACATATGATTGAGGGTCTTACCGGGGATCAGGCAACCACCCTACCCCTAGGTATGAGGCAATACCTTCAGGGCCAGGAATTTACACTGGCCTTTGTAGACATGGATTTTTACCCCGACAGAGCTAACGTGAGCTTGCTCAATGTGTTCAATATGGGTGCAATAAGCAATGAACAATACTTGGCATTGGCAGGTACAGACATTTGTCTTACTCCAGCTGGACTTGGAGGAGAATACATATTGCACCAAGCAGGAAATATCAATTTTGAAGGCTTTGGCGGAACCGAAATAGTGCTTTCCGGAGGAACAGGTGAGCAAATCAACGAAGTCTGTCACATGGAAGTCGACTGCGATGGTATCAAGTCGTTTGGCATCCATGGTGAAATAAAATTTCCAAGGAATGTGATCGTTCCTGATGACGAAGGAAATGGCTCTGATGGCAAGGCCAAAGGTAACTTCCATTTCAACCTGGTACGGGGCGACGAAGTTCCACCTTCAGGTGATCCTACAGGCACACCTCAAATCATCCTGGGATTTGATATGGAAGCGTTTCAGATCACTGGCCTTGAAGGTTGGTCGATCGAAGCTGCTTCCGGATGGCTTGATTTTAGCGATCTGGAAAATCCTTTGGATATTGAGTTCCCTGAAGGGCATGATCTTTCACTGGAATCTCCAATGATTAAAAACACCTTTAGAGGCATATTCCTACCGGCCTTGAGTCTTCGATTGCCCCAGGAATTTTCTATCGGCAGCAGAGACGCTGTAGGCATCAACAACCTCTTGTTTGACGATACCGGTTTGAGCCTGGATGTACTTGCAGTTGACATTTTGGAAGCAGGAAATGGGTCCCTGAAGGGTTGGGCCTTCACCATCGACACACTTGGTTTGCTCATCGTCCAGAATCAATTTATGAATGGAAGGATGGTTGGAGCCATTTCACCACCGATATTGGGTGAATCTGATTTTTTGACCTATCGGGCTGTGATTGACAAAAATGAAGAAAATAAGTTTCAGTTTACTGCAATGGCCATGCCCACCAGGCTAGTAGAAGTACCAGTGGCATTTGCCAAAGCTGCATTGTGTCCCAATTCCTATATAAAATTTAGCCTCGACGGCCCAAATACGACTTTGTCTACCTTTCTCAAAGGGCAAATGGTCATGAGCATTAAAGACAATATGCCCGATGACTTACAGTTGGATGAGGGAACAGTAATACCAGATCTGAATATTCGGTTGGCTGATTTTCAACTGCATTATGATGCTGAAGAAGGGTTTATCACCAATAATGATGGAACCGGTTGCAGTTTTGGATTTGGACTCGATCTCCAGGATGCTACCTGTGGCAATGTGTTCGAAGGAGATTTGGCAGAATTTGGATTTGAAGGATATGCCTACGATGCGAATGAGTTGTCAACCTTGCTCCGTGATGGATTACCGGAAAACGATGCTGCAAGTCTTTCACCACAGGAAACCATGCAAGGATTTCCTTTGTCAATCGGAGATTTTGAAGTCAGCCTAAATGGAGAAAATGCAGCACTGGATTTTGATGTAGAATTGTCTTTGATGGGAGAAGATTTATCATTCACGGCAGGAGGCAGGTTGGAGCTCAACAGCAGGCTGGCACTGGATCAAAACGGTTTCAAACGTATCAAGCCTTACAACATTGCGCTGGAATGTCTGTGGCTGGGAGGAACTGATAAGAACAATGCGACAGGGATTGGACTCGCCCCATTTGTCATCAGCGGCAGCTTATGTCTCATTGACGACCCAGACATGAAAGGAGTCACGGGAATGCTCAATCTGGGCATGGGCGTCATCAACGTTGAGCTGATGGCAGGTTTTGGCACGCAGGGTTCACCCGATGCCGGGAATTATGGCACTGCTGATTATTTTGGGTGGTGGTATCTTGATGGTATAGTGCGCATGCCGACCATTCCCCCGGCATACAATATTCCTCCATTTGTAAATCTTGGTGGATTGGGTGGCGGCATCTATATGAACATCAACTATCCGGGTGAAGTGGACATTGAAAGCGTAATGGCGGCAGGCACAGAAGCCGAATCTATCACTAAAAACCCACAACCTTCTTTTGGCAAAAAAACATTCAAATTTACCACCAGCTGGACCCTCATCCTGGACCAATTGTTAATGCTTGATGCCAGCTTTGCCGCAGGATTCACCGGCAACAGTTTGAGTGCACTAACGTTGGAAGGAGAATTGTTTTCGCTGGCAACATCCTATGCAACAAGAAGATCTGCACCTCTACAAGGTACATCGAGGACGAGCATGCTGTTTCAGGATTTTGACGGCAAGACCTGTGTGGCCGTTACCGGAGAAAACACCATCATTGCCAATATCATTCCAGGAATACTATACGGCGCCGGACCAAATAAAGAATTGATCACCTCAACATTTGCCATTGGCGACGAAAGGTTCTTCCCTGGAGAAGAAAGCAACAATGATGATGATCAGATATTTTGGTTTTTCAATGCCGGAAATGCTTATGTTGAAAATGGCATGGGAGGAGTCGTTTTTGACTTGCCCGGCTTCAACCTCGACCAATCTGACAACAAAGGTGGCAGTCTTGGCATCAAAGCCAGCGCCGGCGCATCCATGTACGGGATGATTGGCCAAAACATACCATCCTACCTGCCGGATCCTCCAGGCAATGTAGCATCACTGTTTGGAGATGTGAGTGGGGGTGATGATGAAAATTCAGGTACATACAGCGGCGGAAACCGCGACGATGTAAGAGATGCCTCAGAATCTTCAAGTGGAAAAGGTGTTGTATTTGGAGCTCATGCCTATGCATCTGTAGGTATCAATGCTGTATTTTATGCCAACTTTTCCATTTTTGCGGGACTGGACATCATGCTCAAGGATATGAGCGGTCAGGCCTGTTATACTTCAAATGGCCGAGTAGACAATCCGGGTGTTAATGGATGGTATGGTCAAGGGAGAGCTTATGCAGGGCTGGAAGGAAGTGTTGGAGTCAAAGGAAAAATCCTGGGACAGGAAATCAATGTGGAGCTGATGTATCTTGCAGCTGCAATGATGGTCAGCGCCGGTGGTCCTGATCCCATGTGGCTGGATGGAAGGGCGACCCTTACTTACCGCCTGCTGGGTGGAGCAATCAAAGGAAGTGCCCGAATGAATATTTCTATTGGTGAAAAATGCACCATTCCTCTCGACCCTTCCCCTTTTGACTTTCCCATCATAGATTCTTCTTATCCCAGTGAAGAAGAAAGTGTAGACATCAGTCCATACGTGATACCAACGGTCAATTTTACCATACCTGTCAATGAAGTCATCACATTGCCATATTACGCACCCGGTGATATTGCGAAAACACTCGCCTATGAAAATACGATAAGTCTCAAAGCCATTTTTGAAGAAAGCTCCTTTGAACTACTTACTGAATGCAACAATTGTCATATACCCTCGCAAGATCCTGACTATGAGATCTTATCCGACGACCATAGAATTGCCACTTTCAACAATATCAATGCATTTGCCGGAAAAAATGGAGATCAGGGTAAAAAGAAATATAGAATGAAACTGACAGTAAAAGCGGAATACAAAGACGAGCTGGACAATAACAAATGGAAAAGAGTAAAGGTGAATGGTCAGGATTGGACAGAAGAGCTGGACTTTGAATTTACAAGTACAGGATTGTCTGACCCAATGCCGCCCGAAGCTGTAACAAAAACAAAACCAATCACTGGTCAAAAATTTTTCATGCAAGATGAAATGACACAAAAAATGTTTGTAGAGACCAAGCTGTTGAGTGAAGGAAACGATCGCATGTATCCTGAAAAAAATGGTATTTCCTATGAATATTATGCCATTTTCAAATTGTCAGGTGCTGGCACATTTGTTACAGAAATGCCTCTGGAATGGGATGAATCTTCTCAAAGATTTAAATGGGAAGCTCCGGAATTGCGCAACAACGAACAATACATCGTACAGCTGGTAAGGCGAAGACAGGCCAACAGATTGCAAAACACCGGTTTGACGGACGGCTTACGAACCATCATCGACCAAAACCTCCTGTCTAACCTCGAATCTAAAGATGTCAATTTTGAATACCAGGTAGTCACAGATTTGCCACTGCCTAATCCGGAATCGGCGGTAAAAGCAGGTGAAACCTTGATTTATTCTTTTGAATTTGCAACGTCAACCCACGACAACCTGGCAGCAAAAATGGCTGAATCAAAAGTGGAAGTTTTCGAATCTTCCAATTATATCAGCGTACAAATTACCAATACTGAAGGTTTCGATGAGTTTGACATTTATGGATATACCTTTGATGAGCAGCACAACATTCTCCCTCGTGTGAATATCTTTGAAAATTTTACCGGAGGACTTGGCGGCATAGCAAAGCCGGTTCTTCATAATTTTGCCACCATTTGGAAAGATGAATACGAGGATCAGCCAAATGGCCTTGAATACTACGTTGACGATAGTTGGCTGGACAATACGCCGGGTAAATTTGGCGGTCAAACAAGCGGTGGTACTGTATCCCAAATTGAAAACAATGTTACTTCTGTTGGTGGAACAAATCCTCCCGGAACAATGAGCAGAGGGCCTTCAGCTCCGGATTATGCTGTCACCACCATTGAAGATAAATTTGATCGCCTGTATGTGAATCATTTGGATTGGTCGCAGGAAGACTTAAGTGTTGACCTCAATGATCAGGTCCTGCCTTACCTTGTGGTATATGCAAATGACGATTACAACGCACTTGAATACCTCAATGGCCAATTGGTTGCCGCATTCCAGAAACAAATGACCATCAAATATTATCTGGAAGATTATATTTACGAAGACGCTCAGGCTTATATCGACTTTGCTGAATATCAGCTGGATGTGGTCAATTGCTCAGGCTTAGCATGTGACCCTTACATTCAAAAAAAGACAACTTCACAAATCAATACCATGATGGCAAATATGCAAACTGCCTATGAAGCCATTCTAAACAGCAGATTGTACAATGCCGGAGGTAATTTTTCAAGCAGCTTCGAAAATTATAATCACCTCAACCCGGGGAGCACCAACTACAGTCAGACTGTAAATCAAACCAATAGCTCTTTTAAACCGGAACAGGACAAACAGATTCACTTTGAGGCAAATAAGTCTTTTGAAACCAATAAAAAAGTTGCCGGAACGAGTTATGTCAAAGAATGGAAGTAATCACCATGACCCATAACTTCAATTATGCATAAGCCAATACCTCAATACACTTGTTGGAAATAAATTTGTCCACTTAATTCCTAAATAAAAAGTTGTCTTTTCATGGTTTACCCCAGCCGGAAAAAATAGACGGATGTCGATATTTGATACCATGAAAAATCAAATTGCTTTGGCTCTGGTATTTTTTGGCTGCATTGGGCAGACGGTATTGAATGCAAATACCATTACCGTTGGACCAGGGAAAGATTATCCTTCGCCGAATGCATTGTACAATGCGAATGTGCTAATGGACGGGGACAGCATCATGATTGATGCCGGTATCTACACAGGGAATAATGCACTTTGCGCATGGCAAAAAAACAATCTGGTGATCATTGGGATTGGCGGACGACCACATATGCAGGCAGAAGGCTCATACATCTGGGGCAAGGGCACCTGGGTTTTTGCAGGTAACAATATCTCTGTTGAAAATATTGAATTTTCCGGCGCTGCAGTTCCTGATCTAAATGGAGCAGGCATTCGTCTGGATGGTAGTGGAATGACAGTCAAACATTGTTTTTTTCATGACAATGAAAACGGCATTCTTACCTCTAATCCTGGCACAGGAGACATACTTATAGAATATTCAGAATTCGCTTACAATGGTTACGGAGATGGCCAATCCCACAATCTTTATATCGGCAGAGTTTCAAATTTGATTTTCCGATATAATTATTCACACCATGCCAAAATTGGACACAACCTCAAAAGCAGAGCAAAAGTAAATGCCATTTTGTACAATAGAATAATGGATGAAAGTGATGGCACCTCCAGCTATTTGATAGATATGAGCAATGGTGGTTCCGCATTGGTCATGGGCAACCTTTTGATGCAGGGTCAACAGACAGACAATTGCAATATGGTATCTTATGCCTTGGAAGGTTTTGGACCGGCATATGACAACCATCTGTATTTTGTACACAATACGATGGTCAATAAACGAAGCCCTGGATGCAATTTTATCAACCTCAATAGTTCCAGTTTGGGCCTGGTGGCAAATAACATCATGACAGGTCCAGGAAATTTAAGTTCAAATCCTATAGATACTATGGGCAATATGAAAGTACTGGACCCGGGAGCAGTCGGACTCATCAACGAGGCGCAATATGATTACAGACTTGCAGCAAATTCGCCCGCCATCAATTTCGGTGCTGTGTTGACCAATCCTTCACTTTGGAACCTCCTTCCGGATCAGTCTTACGTGCATCCTATGTCCACTATGGCTCGAATGAATATGGGACAGCCCGATGCAGGCGCCTACGAATATGAGTCTGTGTTAGCCATTGAGGATGAGGAACTAAATCAATTCCATCAAGGCCTGGACGAGGATAAAATGGTACTTTTCCCTAATCCTGCAAGCTCCTTCCTTTCAATAAAAAACAGAAAAACTTTTGAAGAGGGTTTTTCCATTTTTGATACCAATGGCGTAGAGAAAATCTCTGGACATATTTCTGAAGGCATTGACATTTCCAGCCTCGCTGCAGGCCTTTTTTTCTTTAAAGTAAAATCAATAAAGTACAACAAAACGCTGATGATTCCCTTTGTTAAGCTGTAATTTATGAATCGTTTTTTATAGTAAAGAACCATCTTTGCGCGATCTGTTTTTGAAACCAAAGCCCAACTCATTTGCCTCTTCGCCCGAGTTGATCTGATTTTTACCAGCGCAACATATTAGTGCTCAATTTTATTTTTTATTCAGTTACTTTATTGATATATCACACTTTAGGGTGAGCACATCTTTTCTCATTAAATGGACTTTTACATTTAAAAAACAGATGAACTTCAAACCCCTGTTCCTGGTGTTATTCTTCGCCTTACCCTTATTTGCAATTGGTCAAAACCCTGACAAAAAAGAACGTCAGGTCAATGGATATTTACAGCTAAAAGCCAAAAAATATGAGGACTCCATTGTGCTTCGGTGGGGATATGACACTCCCGATATTTGGTTTTATCACCTCACCAGGGGAGTTGATATATACAGACGTGACATTACTGCCGGAGAAAAATCTTATTCAAAAATAGCGACAGTGATACCTTGGGACTCTACAAAAATCGAGCGGACTGCAGCTGTTTTAGACGGAGACAAATGGTTGATGGTAGTCCTGGAACATAGTTACAGACATTGGGAAAACAGTGCTTTCAACGGATTTTCAAATATGTTTGAAATGAGCGACAATTTCCAAAATCGCTGGTCATTGGTGCACTTTGCTGCAGATATGAACCCTCTCGCTGCAGATGCAGCTGGCCTCAGATTTACCGATAAGCAAGTCCAAACTGATCACATCTATGCTTACAAGTTGGAAGGACATGGAGCCCAACACCCGAAAGCATACCATACTGTTCTTCCAAAAAAAGAAGAAGCCCCCATGATCTATGACTACTATGAAAAAGACAGCCTTGTAGAAATATATTGGGAAAGGATCAGATACCAAAATCGGTACACGGCTTATTATTTCGAATCCTCAAAAGACAATAAAAATTGGATAAAAATCAATGAATTGCCTTATGTCCAGGGCTTTGATGACCATCTGAGAGAAAAAGCGACTCTTTTTACCTTTATGTTCAAGACTGGCAATTATGAGCCCACTTTCATCAGAATGAGAGGTATAGATGCATTTGGTGACCTCTCAATTCCCTCCGCTTCGATCCTCGTCATGGGAAGAGACAGGACACCGCCAGCTCCACCCGTTTTAAGTGTTGACTCTTTGCAATCCACCCAGGACATAAAGTTTACCTGGCAAACATCAGGCGATGCAGACATCGATCACTTTGACCTGGAAAGAAGTTTTGCCGGTGAAAAAATAATCCACAGGATATGGGCAAAAAAAGGACAACAATCCGGATCTGACCGGGTTCCACACGGAGGAGTTTATAAATACAGGCTTGCCGCCGTTGATACCGCCGGAAATGTGGGATATTCAGAGCCCTATTATGTAACAGCAAGGGACGATACACCACCTTCTGCCCCAACAGGATTATCAGCAAAAACTGATAGCTCAGGGGTGGTAACCCTCACCTGGGACAAAGCTCCCGAGCACGACGTTATCGGCTACTATATTTATTATGCCGACGGCAAGGAGCGGAATTTTACGAGGCTAAACGGCACATTGCACCGATACAGGATTTTTCAGGATACCTTATCGGGCCGTTTGCTGACCATGTCCAGATTTTATCGGGTAGCTGCCATTGATGCCCAATATCTTACAGGCCCTTTTTCGGAAATTTTGGAAGTCATCAGACCTGATGTCATGGCTCCCTCCCCTGCTTTTATCAGCAATTATTCAATTTTAGATCATGAATTTGTTCAATTAAAACTTCAGCCCTCTACAAGCAGAGATGTTGTAAAGCACTATCTGAAAAGAAAAAGCGGTACTGATGAATATGAGACCATAAAGGTTTTTACAAAAGTACCACCCTTGTACATGGATACTTTAAGAGATGATGCCCAGGCATATGATTATTGTCTTGTTGCTGAAGATAAGGGGGGATTACTGAGTGCCGTTATTGATGAAGTGACAGTGAGACGGACGCGGCCTAAAGAGGAGGCTGTCTCTTTGATTCTTTCCATAAATGATAATGGCATTGAAATTTCTTGTAAAGAAAGGCTGGAAGCAGGAGAATACATTCAAGTGTATAAAAGGCTTTCTGAAGATAAAATGACCCAAATAGGCATCTTAAAGCCTGATCTTAAATCATTGCTCGACACCAGGATAAATAGTGGCATGGAGTACCAGTACTTTGGAAGAAAAATGAATGATACAGGAAATAGATCATCTTTTAGTTCATCACAGATAGTCCAGGTACCATGAGTAAATATGCAATTTTGATTTACGTGACCTCTGTGCTTGTGATCACTTCCTGCGCAAAGGAATCTTTGGACCCCAGGGATTTCCAACCGGCCAGCGCTTTTGATGAGAACTTTGCAGCATACAACTCAAAGACAAAGGTCATTGGAAAGGAAGATATCACCAGCATCCGGCGTCTTGAAAAAAGCAGGATTTTGACAGAAAAATCAGCTTTCTGGTCGTCATTAGAAATCGAAGATGTAATCCACTACCCTGCCATGAATGATTCAATTGCTATTTTCAGGGTTATCACCTCAAAAGTTGACCGCGGAGAAACAATTGGGTTTGAAACCAGAAATGCCGCACTATCAGAAGTATATGAAAAGTTTTACTTCGATACACGGTTGGCTAAATCTACACTGAGAAACAGAAATTTTGATCTTATCGCCGGGAGCATCACCTTTAGCA
Source organism: Saprospiraceae bacterium (assembly GCA_020436935.1). Lineage (GTDB taxonomy): Bacteria > Bacteroidota > Bacteroidia > Chitinophagales > Saprospiraceae > JADKBO01. Next base: position 10,970 of record JAGQWX010000014.1, on the reverse strand, counting down.
ACGATATTTTTGAAGTAGGGCTTTCCGATGACATTGACGTTGACTTTACCTTTGATTATGATTTTGATTCTGTTGTAATAGTAAGTTCATACGAAAGCAAGCCCGGTGTTCACGGAGGAACATTTGTGCACGCCAAGTTGCAAGGTGTCAAATTTTCACTTAAGGGCGTTGTAAAATTCAACGGAGCATTCACAGGAGCATTTAGTCCTTCTATACCACCTGTTGCAAAAATTCCCATACCTGAATTTGGGATCGAATTCAGTATTGTGCCTGCCCTCTCTGCTGAAGGCACCATCAGTGGTGGTTTCCAGACTACAGCATTTGATTATGACTTCGGCCCCGTCGATATGGAAATGTTCTACACGCCAACAGCAGGTATCACCTACAATACTTCAAAGCCAGCATCGACAAAATCGCCTGCTAAAGATTATGTATTTTTTGAAGACGTTGATGGGGCATTGGGCTTTAAGGTGGGACTTGACATCAATATGGGACCCATCGGTTTTTCGGACGACGTCCGCCTCGCTGTTCCATGTTTCTTTTACTCCGACTTTGCATTGGCTTCCAGCGGCAGTTTTCAGGAACTGAAGTCATTTATAGACTTGAACATAGAATCGGGATTGGGCGCAAGCCTTCTGATGGAAATTGCTACTTTTGGTATTTCAGCCCAAGAGGAAAGCGAACCCGCGAAGATTGTTTTGAACAAAAGCAATACCAGATTTCTCACCTGTACTGCATTTACCAGTGCCTCACTAGATTTAGCTTCAAACAGCTTCAGCATTAACATTGGTAAAAATAAAGCCGGACTCTATAAAATAGAAATAGACAATGCGGAATTGCCCGCTCAAATATTTGAATTCAATAAAGCATATACAGTTCCTTTGTCCAAATCCAATGCTCTTGTTCATCAATTGGAAGTATTAGACGCGCAAGAGGCTTGCTGGTTGAAAACTACTTTTGCAGAACCGGGATTATTGACCAGCTGCAATCAAAAAGTTTTGGATGACGATGGCAATGAATACTGCACTGTGGTGATTGGCAAACAAACGTGGATGACAGAAAACATGAGATATAAGGGGCCCAAAAATTTAGGCCATATCGACCCTGCCTTCTCTACAGCGGAAGAAGTCATTTTTGGCAGACTTTATACCTACGAAGAAATTTGGAATGGACATGACTTTGTGAATCAGGCGACCTATCCTATCAAAGGCATTTGTCCAAATGGATTTCATATTCCTGACATTACAGATTGGAATGAGTTAATAGCCTTTCTTGGGGGCAAGTCCAATTTTGGGAAAAACATCAAGTTACCCAATTCACTTATTTGGCCTGGTGCGGAATTGCCCTCAAGTTCGCAATTTTTGGCAGTAGCAGCAGGCGAGTATTACCCCTGGCGATCAAATGCAAGATTCGGAAATCAGTTTAAAAAGACTGTTTTCTGGACAGCTAATGGCACACCCAAAGAAGTAACAGTTATAGAAATTACCGGCAACTCCAATGAGGCCGACCTGGAAAGACAATCACAAGTTGGCCTGGGCTATGAACAGAAGACCATTGCCAATATAGGATACTCTTGCAGGTGCATTAAAGACTAAACAACAAGAAAAAGTTGAATCAGGTGCCTTGCAATTTGCCGTATTGGTTTTCTAAACCTTGTCCCATTTGCGTATTGATCCAGTACAATTTCGTCTTTCCCAAACTTTCGCTTCCAAAGATAGTACCATGCAAATTGCCCAATCTAATAGCTGATTTGCAATACAAAACAAAAAAACCTTCCTGAAAAACATCTCAGAAAGGTCTTTTTTAAAGCTTTATAAAGAATGTTGCTATTGTCTTTTGAATATACTTCTCAACTGGTGGTTGTACATATACACAACTGCAAAAATTGAAATGAGTAACAATAAGGATATGATACCCCATTGACCCATGGTTGGTACTTCAGCAGTACAAGTGATCTCAATTGATCCATTTCCACTTACTGGTGCAACACTTGCAAGTGGAGTGATTCCTGATCCAATTACAAATGAACCGCCACCGCCACCGCCGTGTCTTGTAGTACTTGGTGGTATGATTACAACAGTTTGCACAGCTCCACCGCCACCACCATTGTAGCCACCGCCGCCGCCGCCGCCATTAAGACCACCTCCAGCACCGCCACCAAAGCCACCCGCACCGCCAATATTGGCAAATTGCACGAAGCCAGTTCCTCCAGTTCCTCCGGAAACGATTGCCTGACCACCAGTCGGGCTAACACCCGAACCTATTAAACCATTGGTTCCATTATTCAGAAAACCAGCCCCACCAGCTCCACCGCCGATACCTCCATTGCCGCCGCCACCGCCGGTCATACCACCAACTCCTCCTGAATTCAAAGGTGGAGTTGGTATCATCCCGACAAGATCTATCCCTCCGGTGTTTCCACCGTTATTCGTGCCAATTGTAGTCAAAGAACCACCTCCGCCACCGCCACCAGCGGCAGCTACGAATAAATTCGAAGCTCCTTCCCAAACGAAAGAACCACCTCCGCCACCACCGGGAAAATTACCTGTTCCATCACCACCTCTGCCACCTACTAAAACATTTAGTACCATGCCAGGGGATACAGGAATGTAAGATTCAACCAGTGCTCCGTTTCCACCGACGCCAACACCGTCACCTCCACTTCCCCCTCTCGCAACAATTCTGATTTCAGCAATACCCGGTGGTACCACATAAGTTTGAATGGAATCAGGAATAAAAGAGAATGAAGTCGTAGTGCCAAGACATTGGCCAAATACACTTGCAGAAAAAGAAAAAATGAATAAAGTTGCAGATAAAATTCTGCCAAATGATTTTACTATTGCTTTGTTCATGAGTTAAGGTTGTAGTGCTGAGACTAATTACGGCCCAAAAAAAAGAAATTGTTTTCATATTCCGTGTATACCCTTACAAATTTTTTCTGTGCAATCTCGATTTTAACTAAAATCATACTGAAAGCCGCGAAATTTAGGTCCTACTTATTTTAAATCCACCTTAAAATCGCCAGATCCCCAGTCCTCCATCCGGCCTGATTACTTGCCCTGTGCAATACGGAAGCCCCCCGGTAACAAGGCTTGCAACAATTTTCCCAATGTCGTCCGGAGAAGCCAATCTCTTTTCAAGCACCAACTCATCTGCCAATTTAATGTACTTGTCTCTCACAGTAGTTATCATGTCCGTATCTACAAAACCAGGCTGAATTTCGTGCACGGGAATGCCAAATTCAGCCATCTTGATCGCAAGTATCTTATTGAGCATTGTCAGACTTGCTTTTGACATACAATATTCAGAACGGAGCACCGATGCCGCTTCCGAGGAAACTGAAGTTATATTTATAATATGCCCACTTGCTTCAGGTCTAAGTGCTTTATTTTTAATCATCCATTTTGTCACCAATTGGCTCATGAAAAAAGTACCCTTTTGATTGATGTCCATCAAATGATCGAAGTCGTCTTCTTCGACTTCAAGAAAATCCACCCGCTTCCGTGGTGCAATACCGGCATTATTCACAAGCACATTCACCTGCCCAAAAGCCGCAATCACCTGGTCGAACAGTTGCTGTCTCTCCTCTTTCAACCCAATATTTCCACGACAATAAATAGCTTCCACCCCCATGGTTTTGAGCTGGTTTAAATTTTCAGCTGCATCACTTTCCTCCCTAACCCCATTGATGGCCAAATGATAGCCGGCCATAGCCAGGTGTTTCGCGATACCAAAGCCTATACCCCGGCTCCCCCCGGTAATCAGTGCTACCTTATCCATCGACATCGGTTTTTATTGATTGTAATTCATGATAATAATCGGAATCTTTGTACAACGGGTCCAGCGGATAACAGCCCGACACCAGACCATTCCTGGGGGCTGTGGTACAATCCGAAAATGTCCGGCATATTTTTTTTCGCTGCAAAGCTCGATCATTCAAAACATCAGCTGGCATATCCGGATAACTCAACACCATACGCCCCAATCCTACAAAATCTACCATATCCCTTTTGATGACTTCCTGTCCGACTAAGGGCAACCACTCTTGCAGATAAGAGTAGGCTGATCCCACAAAAGCCATTTGAGGCAGTGCCTTTTTGATTGCTGCCGTAGCATTGATTTGTCTCGCCACACCAATCAGAGGGTCTTCGGGAGGAAGATAACCATCAGAGGGAGGAAACAATGCCGGCCTGATGACATGGGGATTGTAATAAGGACTTCCAGCTGTAATACAAACCAGACGGATGCCTAAATTATATGCCAGCTGCAAAAAAGCAATGGGTTCATCCAGATTCAGGGTAAGTCCATCTGCTGATGCTCCAAAAGCATAGGTGTACTTTTCACTCGTAGCAGGAATTCCTTTCGATCCTTCACCAGTTTTGAAGGCTTGCATATCAAAAGCACTTAGCCTGATGGCCATGCCAAGCCCGGGAGCATTGGCCCTGATGCCTTCGACTATGGATCTCAAAAACCGCGTCCTGTTTTCAAAACTTCCACCGTATTTTCCCGGTCTGTCATAAGCGCTCAGAAATTCATGCCCCAAATATCCGTGGCAATGTTTGATGTCAACAAAATGAAATCCCGCATCGCGAGCCAACACAGCTGCCTGGATATATTGCTGGATGATTACATCTATTTCTTCATCCTGGAGAAGAGGATAGTCCTCACCAAGGCCAAATTTTTGATCCAACACAGGATGGTGATACAAAATCCTGGGCTCCATTTTTGTTTTTGAATTGGGTTTGCAAAACCTTCCTGAGTGGGTCAGCTGGAGGCCAATGAGCAAATCTTCTGCAGTTCCAAAACTCAATTCATGCTCCAAAACCAACATTTCTCGCAAAGTTTTGAAGTCTTCAAAAGTATTTTGGTTGAGCATTAGCTGATGAGGATTGGCTCGTCCTTCCGGAGACACAGCCACGGCTTCACAGCCAAAGAGCAACTTCGCACCGCTGATGGCAAAATTCTTCCACCGTCTCATGGTCAATTCTGTAGGTCTGCCGTCAGTGGTTCCATCCCAACCTTCCATGGGCAATATACAAAACCTGTTGCCCGGCGTAACGGGCATACCTTCGATGGCCAATGGTTTTTTAAACACTTCGGACTCGGCTTGCTCAGCTATGGGCAGGTCAATCCCTAGTTTTTGGACGTGATCTTTGAAATCTTCTATGGTCTTAAGTTGGGCGATCCTGGGATATTCGGGCTTGTATTTTGAACTCATACATTCTTGTATTCAGGTAAACAATTGTAAAATGCATAAAGTGGCTTTTTGTCGATGATTCTCCCCAATAAAATAGCCAATTCTCGCAGGTGATAATCTCCCCACATAGAAGATTCCCCACAAGGCACTTTCATCCCCTCAGGTATGTAGTCCCAGCCATTGGGATAGTGATACACACTGTGCAAAAGCAATCCCTGGTGTCGGTCATTGAGCGACAAAAACCGGTCTGATAACAATGTTGCAGTAGTAGTCAGTCCAGCCTGCAGGTAATCCTTATTATCCAATAAAAGCGCGAGCCTCACCAAGCCCTGTGCAGCTATTGCCGCCGCAGAAGCATCAAGGGGTTCGATGTTGTTGTATGGATCAGCTGCTCTGCCAAAAAAATCTTCGAGCAAATGCACGTTTGGACCTCCTGTGTCCCATAAAGGGATGCCATCTGAGGACGTATTTTTAATATAAAAGTCCGCTGTCGCCTGAGCTCCTTTTTTGATTTTCCCGATGATTTCTGTTTTTGAAATGGCTTCCGGGAACATTTCTCCCGGCACTTTTTGTAGAAACTCCAGCTCTTCTGCAAATCCGCACAATGCCCATGCAAGGCCTCGCGTCCAGGTAGTAAATCCGCTGAATCCCTGCTGGGCGTTTGGAGCACGAAATCTTCCATCATTCACATTGAACAAATACTCATGAGCCGTACGGCCCCACTCATCGAAACTATCCCTACCCTCTCCATAATAAACATTGTATCTGGCTGTAGCTGCAATGTGGTGCAATCCCCGCTCGAACATAGATATGATGACATCGTTTTCACCTTGAAGGTGGTGACCCATAAAATGACTGAGCATCAAAATGCGGACTGATCTGATGGTATCGACAAATAAAGATTGAGGACCATTGAATGAATACAGAAATCCCCCATGCCCGTGAATATTCGACCATCTGTTGGCCTGAACTGTGCCGCTTACTTTAAGGGCCAGGCGGTAAAATTCCTTTTCCCATTCGCCGATGTCAATAGTGCCTTCCTCTGCCAGTCGGAGTAAGTTGCCGTAAGTGCTCACATTGTTGAAGCCATGGTCGTGTACTCCTGTATGGGTAAGGTGGGGTGCCATTTTACCTTTGACACCTTCCTTACCTATCTCGAGAAATTGTTGTTCGCCCGTAGCTTCAAACTGCAAAATTGAAGAGCCATACTGAAAACCCTGCGTCCATTCTGTCCAGCCACGTGTTGTGTATTTTCCTTCCATGGTGAAGACCGGTGATCCAAGTCTTTCATCGTAATGTTGATGAATGGAAGAAATTTTAGCACCTGACAAGGCCCACATTCGATCTATAGCAGGCTTTAAATCTTCAGGTTTTATATTAAAATTAATGATCATATAAAGTCAAAATATGTTTTAAGAATTTTTGATATGGAAGTGTGAAGCGACAAATCCTACTGCCAATACCACATAGAGTAAAATATCGAGTCGCCAGCCAACAATCATTGAAGGAATTAAATTGAGCAATGACGCTATAAAGACAAATAGACACACAAGTGACAAATAGAGCAAATTTTTGGATGGTTTTTCATATAATATGGCTCCAAAAACAACAGGTGCGACCATGGATGTGCCCGTAAAACTCACCTTTGCCAGGAGGGCCAGTTCATTACTCATGACGGATGAAAATATCAGTACAATCAATGTAAAAACAGCCAGAGCTATTTTGGTAATGCGCATTTTTGACTGATCCGTGCCTGAATTGATAAGAGAGCGAAGTTCTGTGCCCAAGGCAAAGATCTGGGCATTGGTCGTAGAAAGACAAGCTGCAAATAAACCCACAACAGCAAGAGCTGCCACGAAAGGCAACTGATCGTGCAACAAGGCATTCGTGAGGAAGTCAGAAGTATTTGCGTCAGGATAATTTATGGCTCCGTAAAATCCAATAAAGGCAGTCGGAAGGATGACCAATATGGCAAAGAATCCCACTGCATAACACATCTTGTGCACCGAAGAAAGATCTTTCATCATCACCAGACGTGTTGTAAACTGAGGCTGTGTGACCGGGATGAGTACTATGGATATTGCCGAAGCAATCAAAAACTGCGTTGTAAATAATCCACTCGGTCCGGGCGTATGTAAGAGCTCGGGTTTTATATCAGCAAGCTTTAAGAAGGTATTGCTCAGACCACCAGTTTTACTCAGGCAAACTGCACCAATGATCCAGATGACCAGCAACAAAAGCAAAGCCTGGATGGCATCTGAATAAATAATGGCTTTCATGCCACCGATCTCAGAATAGATGAGCATGATGACCGCCAGCCCTACCGCCCAGCCCCAAAATGGAATCACGCCGGGATAAGACGCCTCAAGGAAAATCGAAATGCCTCTGATCTGAATGGATACATAAGGAATCAAAAAAACAAAGGCGCTGAAAAACATCAGATATCCTGCCCACTTGTTGCCATAAGCCTTGCTGACCATGCCTGCAATGCCCTGATAACCCAATACCTTGGCTTTTTTCCTCAGTCTGTAGGCAAACCATAGCATAAAGAAGACCATAAATCCATCGGAAAGCGCCAGAAAAGTCCAGGCGCCTGCACCATGGTTTCTGAAGAAATCAGGCATGCCCATGAAGGTAAAAGCGCTGAACAATGCGGCTGCAAAGGTGAGAAATCCCAACACCGCGCCAATGTTCAAACCGGCAAAAATGAATTCCTGACTGGATCGGTTTTTATTGTAGGATTTATATGCCGCAAGTCCCAGGAGCAGAAAAAATATCAGGAAAAATATCGAAGTCCAGACTTGCATTGTTATTCGTCTTTAAAGGGGAAAATAAATTTGGAAATGAAGGTAATGACAACAAGGATTGCAGTTATCAGGATGCCGTACCAAAACTCAAAGGGCATATTCAGTATTTCCGGTTGTAAGCGCTGGTGATTGATGCTCAGGCCATAGTAAGAAACGCTGATAACCAGGACGAGGAAGACCATAGCCTTCCAGACTTTTTTTTGATTTTCCAATGCAAGTTGAATTGACTTTTAGCGAATTCGTATTTCGTTGGACAAAATAGGAAATTGATTGAATTTCCTAAAGAATTAAGTGCAATTGGTCGGAGCTTGGTGTGAAGATTAGGTTTGTTTTCTCAAAAATCTGTCAGAGAGCTGTCAGAAGGCTGTCAGACAGCTGCCTGACAGCTGTCTGACAGCCTTCAAGGGCTGGAACCCATTATTCATCCTATCACATTGATTTTCAACAACATAAAAGTTTACAAACGTTTATAAACGTTTATAAACGGATAAGCCAATCATTTCAATAATCATTCAATCTTTAGCGCATTCAAAGTAAGGGTAACTTATAATATCTACAGTGCTTGAATTGAACAGGTTTTATTACTTAAAATTTGTTTTCGATTTGTCTCACTGATGGGTAATCTAATCTTTTTACCTTTTCATTTTTTTAACCACTTCTTCATGAGCTTTCTTCAAGATTTCGACTGAAATTGTCAACTCCTCAAAATTAGATGCAGCAAATCCGAGCCGCGTATAGTTGGGCGTCTCGGTTGAAAACGAGGAGCCGTCAGGTACGTACAAGTCGTGCTTTAGTGCCTCAATATGGAGGTCTTTGGTGGATGTTATTTGTGGAAATTGTGCCCAAACGGACATACCACCCTCCGGCAAATTAAAACGGATGGATTGACCCATTTTTTCCACTAGCAGGTCACAGAAAAAATTTCTTCGGTCCATGTATATTTTCCTGTTTTTTCTCAGGAAGCGTTGCAATTCTCCAGAACGGATCAGCCGCGCTACCACCAATTCCATAATGGGGTCACCCTGCCTGTCTACCATTCTGCGCAGTGCTGCCAGGTATTCAATTTGGTCTTTTCTGGCTACCAAATATCCGACCCTGAAAGCTGGCGCCAGTGCTTTGGTCAGAGAACCGGCATATATGATATTCGCACCATGCGCTCCAGCCGCCAATGGAGTGAGCGGATAAGTGGTGTAATGGTAATCATAGTCATAGTCGTCTTCAAAAAGCAGAATGCCCCTGGAATGGCATAGATTCACCACTTGCACACGTCTGTGAGCAGGCATAATGACGGTAGTCGGATATTGGTGATGGGGTGTGAGATAGATCATTTTCACAGGCTTGTTGCGGCAGATTTCTTCCAGATTGTCCACAATAAGGCCTTCAGCGTCAAGGGGTATTTTAACCAACTCGATTCCATGATGTCCAAAATTGGCATTTGCTGATTCCCAATTGAGCTCAGGCACAGCAACCAAATCGCCTTTCGTCAAAAATGCCTTTATACTCAGATAAAGGGCCTGAGTCACTCCACGCGTGATGAGAATTTGTTCCGGAGCAATGTCAAGACTCCTGGTCTCAGACAAGTAGTCCGCCAGTACCTCCCGCAGAAACAAATTGCCCCTGGTATCATCGTATTTAAAATATTGATAAGGCTGGTCTGCTAGATATACTTCTTTATAATAAGACATGATTTCGCGAAGGGGAGCCAGTCTTGGATCGGGTAATCCATCATCGAGGTGAAATTTTTGATGAATGAGGGGCAAACTTCGGCCCAAATGATGCGGAAGATTTATATGATCTCTTTCCTTGATTTGAGCGTTAGGTACGGTCCAGCTTTTTACTTCCTGTTTCAGCTCCCCCATCACAAAGCTTCCTTTGCCGGGTAGAATATTGATCCATCCCTGCAAATTCAATTCATCCAAAGCTGTGACAACAGTCTGCCGGTGGATTTGGAGATGATCAGCAATGGCCCTGGTGCCGGGTAGTTTCTGACCTGTCACCAGACTGCCGCTGTGAATGAGCTCCTGAATGTTGATCATCAATTGCCTGTAAATGGGAATCTGACTGTTCCTGTCGATTTTAAATAATTCGAGTACCATACACCAAAAATAGTGCGGACCATACGTTTATGCAAATATCAGCTAATATAGTAGTCCAGGAAAAACAAGATTCGGAAAGAAATCATGTTACCAAAGATGAAACTTTGTCCCGTTAAAAAACTATTAAATATAAAAAAGCAACCAACGGCTATAAAGTGACCGGTCGTCTGGCTTTAAAAAAAATTATATGAAAAAACTATTTTCAATATCAGCTTTGGGTCTCTTGTTCTTGCTTTCTTCATGTGATAAAAATGATACAGAAGGTCAGAGAGATGAGTGTTTTGAGGCAACCATTATTGCCGAAATATGTGGCAATGCCGTTCTGCAAATCAATGATGAAGATTTTGAGGATTTGGGTGTGGATGGCTGGACCAACCAGGAAGTGGTTTACGACAACGTATTTTTCACCCGTTTCAATTGTGACGAATTGGCGTACTTTGGAAAGCTCGCCAGGCCATCACTCGCCGGTTTAAAGGTCAAGGTAAGTGTCACCGATGCAAAAGACTGGGGTTCTTGCGCTGTATGTCTTGCCACATTGAGCAATCCTCCTTCAAAGTATCTTGATGTTGAAATATTGGATGAGGATTGTATCCCTGTAGAGTAAGACTTTGTTTGAAAAGATTTATTTCCTAATGGATTTGAATTTTTATAAAAGATGGATATTTAAAGATGAAAACAATCTTTGATCAACCTTTCAAATTCAAACCAAACAGGATGATGCAGATTCTCAACATTAAAAGAAATCATTTCATCAAGACAATTGAGAAAACGAATCATTGCTGGTTCGTTTTTTCTTTTTTTTCTGAAAGTCCCAGCGAATAGATAGTAGAAAGGAAAACAAAAGTTGCTAATTTTTTCTACGTACTCAAG
>JAGQWX010000149.1 GCA_020436935.1 Saprospiraceae bacterium | reverse complement strand
TTAAAGCTCTAAACCTTAAACAAAATAATCCGTAATTCGTAATTGAAGATTCGTAATTAATACGATACAGGTGGCTGAGCGGAGCCGAAGCCTGGTCTTTGGGGGAAATTGCATTTTGGCATTTTGGCGTTTTGGGGTGTTGGGGAAGAGGGAGATAGGAGGATGGAGGAGGTAGTTGCGGGCGGGTTCCCTTTAGGGCCAGGGTAGCGGGCGGGCAAATGGGGGTCTTTGGGTGTTGGTCTTTAGGGAAATTGCATTTTAGCGTTTTGGCATTTTGGCATGTTGGGGAGATGGGAGATGGGAGGAAGGAGGAGGGAATTACGGACGGGTTCCCTTCAGGGCCAGGGTAGCGCGGGGCAGTCTTTGGTGAAATTTGAAAATTGAGAATTGAAAATTGAAAGTAGTGAGCAATCATAGATTGACTATTAAGGTATTAAGATGCATGAAGATTGGAAAAGATGAAAATGAATAATCTCAATAAAAAAGCTAACATCTAAAAGTTAACAGCATGACATAAAAATTATATAAGCCTAAAAAAAGCTAATAGCTAAAAGCTAATTGCCGAAGTGTTGGCTGAGCGTAGCCGAAGCCACATTCATCTACCAAAATCAACCATTTATATATAAATTGCGAGCACAAAGGGAAATAAACTTATCATTGTGCCACATAAAGTAACTAAAGCGGAAATGAAGAAATTTTTTTGGGTGTTTGCAATGGTTTGCCTCAGCACCGGTCTGTTTGCTCA
>JAGQWX010000148.1 GCA_020436935.1 Saprospiraceae bacterium | reverse complement strand
GAATATTCGATCAGACCTGATGGAAAAATCAAGGTGGTCAATCGAGGGTACAATACCAAAAAAGAAAAATGGGAAGATGCAGTTGGAAAGGCCAGATTTGTTGGCAACGAAAGGGTAGGGCAGCTACAGGTTTCTTTCTTTGGGCCTTTTTATGCAGGTTATAATGTTTTGGCCATAGACGAGAATTATCAATACGCCCTGGTAGGTGGCGATGATTTCAAATATTTATGGTTATTGTCCCGACAGAAAACGATGCCCGAAGCAGTCAAAAATGAATATGTTGAGAAGGCAAAAAACCTTGGATATCATGCGGAAGATTTGATTTGGGTGGAGCAGGATAAGTAATAATCAAGGTTTTTCTATTCTTCTTTTTTAATGGACAATGCTCCCGAAGGACATTTTGCGACAGCATTGATGATGGCTTCAGAATCTGCTGCCTCAATTTTAATCCATGGGTGCTCTTTTGGTTGAAATACCTCCGGCAGGTTTCTTACACAATTTCCTGAGTGAATACATTTTCCTGACTGCCAAACCACTGTGATTTCACCGTTGCTGTATTCTTTTGTGATGTTGTTTTTGTCCATTTTTTAAATCTTTTAATTGATGCTGATTTATAAAATTACGAAGAATTCACTTAACTCGTTGGAAAATGGGATTTCAATTGAATTATCTAGATAAAAAATATTTCTTATTAATATAGAGCTCCTTTTTTTATAGGAATAAAGGGCAAATCCAAGTGCGACGAGTCTAATTTAAAAACTTCGTTTGAGTCTCGATGGCAATACCATTTTCTAGAATTTTGGAAACGGGACATTTTCTGGCAATGGACAATAGTCTTTCATTTTGATCTTCGGTTATTGGGTCTCCAAAAATGATGTTTCTGTAAAACGTACTTACAATTTTTCCTTCTACAATTGCCTGGCTCAGATTGACTTCAATATTGATGGTTCCTATTTGCCACGCCTTTCGGTCAATGTACATGCGCAAGGTGGACAGTGTACATGAAGCCAGGGCGCTAAGCAGTAAAGTATATGGATCGGGTCCAAGGTCTTTTCCACCTAGATGCACGGG
>JAGQWX010000147.1 GCA_020436935.1 Saprospiraceae bacterium | reverse complement strand
TAAACACACCCGCCAGGCTAAAACAAACGGCAGCTATTGCAGTAGCTATGACTCCCTTGGTTTTTACGTCCATGTCTGTAGAAAAGTAAAGGCTTATACTACTTCAAAAATAAATTGTGGTAAATATTGACAGTTTAGATGTCGTGTGGGTAAGATCTCAACCAAACATTTTTATGAAAAATGATGCTTTTTTAAGCCCTTTGCCCAACATTCCAACCTGTGTGCAAAGATGCAGGAATTATTTGTTGTAATCATAAAATACTTAATAGATCCATTCTTTTTACCTTAGCTGTCTATGTCGAAAGAAAATATCACATCTTCAGAACAGACAAAAGCCGAATTGAGGGGTCGAAGGGATATCCCCATTTTTTATCATCCCGATTGGCTCGATATTGTGTGTGGTGAGGGACAATATTTTTATCTGGATGTCAGGAATGGTGGTGGAGCCCTGATGGCTTTTATGCCCGTGTGTTTAAAAAATAAGTATGGGATCAGGGCTATGACTATGCCACGACTCACGCCATATGGAGGAGTTTTCTTCATGCCTGAAGTCACAGAAGGCAAAAGGACGACTGTTTATACCAAAGTAAAAAAGACTGTTGAGGACCTGTTGGATCAATTGCAAAACTATGCTTTCATTGGCGTTTCTTCCTTTCCCGATTTTCCGGATGCTCAGGTATTCAACTGGAAAGGCTTTAAGTCTTCGGTAAGGTATACTTATCTCATTGATGGCAATACTGATGTAGACACATATGAGTCAGCTCTGGATTCAAAAATGCGAAATAGCATATCCACAGCGCATCCAGTGATTGAGCTTGTTCATTCAAATGACGTTGACCTGTTTTTTGAGATCAATCAGGAGACTTTCAATAGAAAACAAGTCGAAATGATTTATGATATTGGACTGGTAAGGGAGATTTTTGAGCGTTTTCAAAACCATGACTTCTATAAAGCAGAAATAAGTCTGGCCTATGAAAACAGCCAACCCACAGCCGGTATTTTGGTAATGAAAGACACCTATTCGACCTATTACCTATTGTCTGGCAGGAAAAAAGAAGCCAATAGAGGCGCCGTTGGTGTTTTATTGGATACGGCCATCCGCAAATCTTTAAATGAGGGGCTGAATTTTGATTTCGAAGGGAGCAATCTGAAGGGAGTTGAGCCGTTCTTCAGGGCCTTTGGAGGCAAACTCACGCCTGTATACCATTTCAACAGAACTTCCAATTTATTCATGCGATTGCTGTTCACTGCTCTCGGGAAAGTCTGATCCATGGAAATCAAATATTTTATAGATCAGGAGGAGAACAGAGTATTTGCTGAATATGTATTT
>JAGQWX010000146.1 GCA_020436935.1 Saprospiraceae bacterium | reverse complement strand
CGTTTTTAAACGTTTATAAACCAATGTCGTTTAGTTAAGCATCAGAACCGCTTATAATTCATGTGGTAAAGTTTCTTTGGTTTCTTTTTTCTTGGAACAGATCTGCCAGGTCTGATGATTTCTCTTGTTCTGTATATAATTTCATCAAAGAAAATAAGGGCTTCTCTTATTTTTTTGCGGATAAATATTGGAATCAATATTTCCACTGTTTTGGCAAGAGCAAAAGTCCTATTTATTTTTTGTCCGAATTTTCTACCATCACCTTGTTGATATTCGGCTCTCACCTTTTCTTCTATTGGATGGGCATATGATGCCATCAATGTCATTAGAAAGATTTTTGCCTGAAGGTCTTGTTCAACAGCTAAAGCTGTTTTTCCTGACCAATCCTCTAATTCCACTCTGGATTTCAATAACTTATAAGCCTCCTCTTCATTCCATCTAAAGTGATATAATTGCTTGAATTCACCCATTTTGTATTTCTGCTGTTCCAGCAATGATGTACATAGTATTTCAATTTTCCCATCAGGTAACTTTACTTTTATCAGTCTGCATTCTATCTCTTTATTTTGAAACTCCGGATATTGCTCAAGTCGGTGCTTATCCTTGGCGGGCAGCTTGAATTTTACTATGCGTTCATCCTGTTTTTGAGCAAGCAATCTGATCACTTCCGTCCACCACTCATCTTTTAATCTTACACAGAAGTCTATTCCTTTTGCTTTAAGCAAAAATAAGAGCCAGAAACATGGGTATCCGCGGTCCAGCAATAATACATCTCCTGGCTTTACATGATCTATCTGTTTAAGTAATAAGTCCTTCTCACTTGTGGTAAATGTTCCAAGCTCAGCGTCAATGGATATTTGATTGAGAACATCATATAACATGGAACAAACGGCCATTGTAACAGGTGATGAGGCTTTAGCCCCAAAATTTTTAGACCCGTAGATTTGTTCTATACTCTTATGTTTGGGTAATCGCAACCAAGTGCCATCAATGGCTAAAACTCTATGACCTAACCACTTATGAAAATCTACCTTTTCATAAAATGTATCCACGGCCACTTTATTTAATCGTTTAAATGCCCAAGGTTCCAATTTGGCTCTGGCTTGAGAAAAGGCACCTTTAGTTATTTGACGAATACTAAAGTCATGATCCTCTACTTGCTTGAAAAAGTTATCAAGCTCCTTTTGGATGGTTGTTTTAAAGTTCAAAATAATGAAGATAAGATTGATAAGGCTTAACTTGCGATTTCTAGGTACCCCTTTCGAGCAGCTACGCCTGCAGCTGCTTCGATATGCTTCATCGTTAAGCTCATTTTCAATATTTTTAGTTAATGTTAATCGATAATCTTCTTGATTTTCTAGGTTACAAATACCTCCTATATACCCTTACAAGATAATCATATATTATGATTATCAAGATATGTTTATCAGATTTTTTTCTTAACTAAACGACATTG
>JAGQWX010000145.1 GCA_020436935.1 Saprospiraceae bacterium | reverse complement strand
TTAATATACTGGTTTTCAACCATATGTACGATCTTTTTCCCATCTCTTTTTCGAAGATTTCAATAGCTCAACACGTTACCTTTATTTTTCGCTAAAGGTAATTTGGCTCTCTGGGGGGTACAAGATGCTCTTTATCGGATGGATACTTTATAAAAAGAGTTTTGAACAATACTATTTCATAAACCTTTTGAATACGTATAAATTAAAGATGGACAAATAAATGGTTTTAACAATAAGCTTATCTTCACTTCCCCGGGAAATACGGTGGGTTTGAAGGTTTAAATTCTATTTAGAATTAAAATTTATTGGCTCAAAGAATTAGCTAATTATATTAAAATCCAAAAAATAGATGATAAGCATCCATTATACCTCCAAAAGGTGTTATAAAACCCTTAATTATTAGGAAATTGAATTAATCAACTTATCTTTGATAAATAATTCAAAAGGTTGAATTAGAGGCTCAAATTAAACCATGATAAAAGTATCATTTTTTAAAAAGTAAGAAAATAAATTAATATTAAATTTTAGGCCAAAATGATTAAAAAGAAGTATTCAAAATCCCTATGTAAAGTAACTTTCTCATTTAAAAAGGGTGCTTTGACCGGACAGGAAGATGTTCGTGTGCTGGGTGACTTTAATGATTGGCAATGGGAAAATGGAATCAAATTGAAATTTGCAAAAGGCGAGTTTTCCGGATCTGCGGAATTGCCATTGGGCAGAAGGTATGAATTCAGATATGCAGCCAATGAGCTTTTTTGGTTCAATGACACACAGGGAGATGGATACGTTTCATCACCATTTTACGGAATGGACAATACCGTGATTTTTATAGAATCTGCTCCTGCTGATAATGCAGATAAAAAGTCAAAAGGTAAAAAAGTGACTTCAGGGCCAAAGGCTTCTGCTGAAGAAATTACTGAAACTAAAGCGTCAAAATCTAAAAAAGCAAAGCCAAAAAAATCAGAGACAAAAACCAATAAAAAAGAAGAAAAGGCTGTTACCGCTGATGCACCTGTTACAGAAGCACCAGCAATGGAAGAAAAGGCAAAAGGTAAGCCAGGTCGCAAGCCAAAAGCAGTTGCAGAAGCACCAGCAGTAGAAGCAAAGCCAAAGGGTAAGCCAGGCCGCAAGCCAAAAGCAGTCACAGAAGCACCAGCAGTTGAAACACCTGCAGCAGATGCTAAGCCAAAAGGTAAGCCGGGTCGCAAGCCGAAAGCAGTTGCAGAAGCACCAGCACCTGAAGCACCAGCAGTAGAAGCAAAGCCTAAAGGCAGACCAGGCCGTAAGCCAAAAGCAGCCGCAGAAGCACCAGCAGCTGAAACACCTACAGTAGAAGCAAAGCCCGCAGGCAGACGTGGTCGTCCGGCAAAGGCAAGTACGACTCCGTCAGCTCCAAAAGGCAGACCAGGCCGTAAGCCAAAAGCAGTCGCAGAAGCTCCAGCAGCTGAAACACCTGCAGTAGAAGCAAAACCCGCAGGCAGACGTGGTCGTCCGGCAAAGGCAAGTACGACTCCGTCAGCTCCAAAAGGCAGACCAGGCCGCAAGCC
>JAGQWX010000144.1 GCA_020436935.1 Saprospiraceae bacterium | reverse complement strand
GGAGCCAACCGCATCATCCTCAACAAGGGTGAAATGGGCCTTAGCTCGGGCGTACTGATGTATAAGATCGAGTACGGTGGTCAGACATTTGTGAAGAAGATGATCCTGATAGATTAATAGGGAACTCAAATTTTGGATGCAGCTTAAGTCTGCAATAGATAAAAATCACCATTTCAATTGATACTGAAATGGTGATTTTTATTTATTGGAATAATGCAATTGACTTTTAAGCCAATTGCATTTCCTTCTTCCGGACCAGACTATTTTATAAGATTTATCCAATAAAGTCGTTTGCCTTTTTCATCCTTCAGATCAATAGTTTCCATAGCATACCCATCGGTTATAATTGATTTCAAACCAAGAGGAATTTTATCATCAATGATGGCCAGGTGTTTGCAATTTTCTGCAATCAGTTGATGGATGATTTCATCTGTCAGGATATCAGGAGATACAGACCATCCATTTCTATGTGCCCTTTGCAAAATCCATGGACAATGCACTGAATGGTCGTCATGTGAAACCAATACCAGGTCACCCGGCTGGCTTCGCTTTTCAATGTGAGCAGCTATGGTTTCGTACTCCGTATCTCTGGTAAAAAAAAGCGTCTCAGAATAGTATATACAAGACAAGAGCAAAGCCACCACAAGCCCGATAAAGGTCAGCCGCCTTTTCAAAAATGAGCCCTGATGGTCAGATAAACGGTTGATACCCAAAGCCATGAACAGTGCAAATACAGGAACAAAGGGAATCTGGTAGTAATTGTGAATGACATTGAGATTGAAAAAGGTAAAAAAATAAATGACCAATCCTCCAAGCCAAAACCACAATAAGGGAGCCTGCTTTTTCCTCCAGGAATGCATCATGCCGGCCAGCAGTAGCATGATGCCTACGATACCAACACCCAATTCATCGATAAATCTTCCGCCCAAGGTCATCCAGCTCCTCAAAATAAATCGATGTTCGAAAGATCCAAAATACCACTTTGCATTGTTGTCAAATTTGCGGTATCCCGGAATAAATGACCAGTCGGGTGCCTGGCTGTTGATGAAAGCGGCTTGCCTGACCCACCAGACGAAAACAATTACAGGTACCAGAAATATCCAGCTATTTTTAAGGCAAAAGGACCATTTTTTTTCTTTATATATCTGGTAAAGCAATGGCAAAACAAAGGGCATGGCATAAGGCGCTTTAACCAGAAAAGCCAAAATCGCGAAAAAACTACCGATGGCCAAAGCCTTTGGTGACTGATTAGCAATGCCTTTGCTGTAATGGTAATACATGGCAAACGAAGCAGAAAGGGCGAAGAAATCAATGTGGATGGCTCTTGAATAGTAATAGGACAAGGGAAGAAAGGTATAGATAATGGTCGCCAGCTGACTCGTTCTTTCATTAACCATCAATCTGCATATTTTATAAAAATAGAAGACTCCCACACAAAAGAACAAAATGAAGACCAAACGCGAGGTGAAATTGCTGGCACCAAGGAAGTCAAACGACCATGCGACAATGGCTTCCGGCAGTGCAAATTCCAAAATGAGCGTTTTGTATCCGCCCATCCAACAAACTGCAGGGTGGAAAAAATCAACCCCGTCCTGATAAAAGTTCTGAATATAACTGGCAGTATCGCACTGACGCCAGCTGTGAGGTCCATCAATACTTTCACCCATGTGCAGAAAACGAAGGGCAAGGGAAATCAGCAAAACAACAATAAATGCCATGAGTTTGAATGAAGCTAAATAAGGCCTGGATAAAAATGCCTGTATTGATTTCACGGGAGTATAAACTTAATTGTGTAAACACGAAGATAAAAGATTAAACGAAGGTACAGCCCACTGCTCATGGAACGAAG
>JAGQWX010000143.1 GCA_020436935.1 Saprospiraceae bacterium | reverse complement strand
TATTCGATAAAGCTACATTAACTTTTCTTTCCTGCGCTTCATTGAAGGTATAATTCAATTTTGGATCCAATTCCGGGTCGTCGGTAAAGTGGTTGATGGTTGGAGGTATGTAGTTGTTCTGTATGGCAAGAATAGAGGCGATACACTCTATAGCTCCTGCTGCTCCCAGTAAGTGTCCTGTCATTGATTTGGTAGAACTGATGTTGAGATTGTAGGCATCTTCCCCAAATACACCAAGAATCGCCTTTGACTCAGCAATATCTCCAAGCGGGGTTGAAGTGCCGTGGACGTTGATATAATCGAGATCCCCCGGGTTGAGTCCAGCATCTTCGATGGCCATTTTCATCACATTGCGGGCGCCTATACCTTCAGGGTGTGGGGCCGTCATATGGTAAGCATCAGCAGTCATCCCAACTCCGATTATTTCTGCAAGGATGTTTGCTCCGCGGGCTTTTGCGTGCTCAAGTTCTTCAAGAATCAAGGCTCCTCCACCTTCTCCAAGTACAAAACCATCACGGTCTTTATCAAAAGGTCTGCTGGCTGTTTCAGGGCTATCGTTTCTTTCCGACAATGCCTTCATGCTGGCAAAACCACCAATACCGGCTTTTGTCACAGCTGCTTCAGAACCTCCTGTGATCATAATGTCTGCCCTTCCCAGTCTGATATAATCTGTGGCATTGATGATGGCATGGGTTGATGAAGCACATGCAGATACAGTTGCATAATTAATGCCTCTGAATCCGTACTTTATGGAAATCATACCCGCTGCGATGTCAGCAATGAGTTTTGGGATCAGAAAAGGACTGTATTTCGGTTCTCCCTTGAAAAAGGCAGCTTCTTCTATGTCGTGCTCGATGGTCTCAAAACCTCCGATACCACTTCCCCAAATGACACCGGCCTTGTCCAAATTGATTTTTTCCAGATCCAAACCTGCCATTTCCATGGCTTCGTGTGCAGTAAACAAGGCATAATGCGTGAAAGGGTCCATCCTTCTCACTTCTCTTCTGTGGATGATGGTTTCAGGATCAAAACCTTTGACTTCACAGGCAAATTTTACCTTGAAGTGTGTATGGTCAAATTTGGTGATTAAGCCTGCTCCACTCTTGCCGGCCATAAGGCCCTGGTTAAACTCGGCAACGTTGTTTCCTATTGGTGTTAGTGCTCCTATACCGGTTACTACGACTCTCCTCATACGAAAGTTAATTTTTATGGCGCAAAGGTGTAACTTTTTTTTGATACTTTGCGACAATGCCTATTACATATTTACTCCTGAATTTGGCCTGAAAACGATATAAAATAAGGAATTACCTGAAATTGAAGACCAGTTTTTCACCCCTCTTCCCGATAATTTTTGCGGAATTTGGCTTGTTGTTTTTTCTGGTTTCTATGATGTTGGATTGATCGTCGTACAGGTCGAGCAAGACATCATTTTGAATGGTCAATTCGGTGACCTGAGGTATGTTTTCAACTTCCAGATAACACCAAACGGCGAGATAGTCTTCGCTGAGTTCTTTGCCCAACCAAACCGGCTTGAGTTTTCCTCCGGGTGTTTGCAATGAAAATCTCTTGGCGAGGTACTTTTCCACTTCTTCATCTGAATTGGCCAACTCACTCTTAGAGCCAATATTGAGCTTGGGACCTCCGGAAGCCTGAATGGCCCTTTCCAGGTCATCTATAAATATATGGGTGGTAATTTGTAAAGACTTACCGGCCTGATCGTAGTTGATCTCGGTCTTGCTGATGTGTATAGCGTGAAAGTAAGAAAACAGCAAAAGCAGTGTATACATCTTTAAATTCAATTTCCACTTGGTATAACGATTAAAAAATGAGTTAGTTATCCTTACCAGGGCTGGATTTTTCTATTT
>JAGQWX010000142.1 GCA_020436935.1 Saprospiraceae bacterium | reverse complement strand
ATTGAGAAAGCATTGGCCTATGGTGAAATCTCCGGAGCCAAACAATTGAAGATCAAGGATTTGCTCCCTCTAATGAAAGCCAAATGGCGGGCTGAGCATCGATTCATAGAAGACAATTTCACCTACGAAGGCCTGGAACAAACAGGAAGCCAATGGAAGTACGAAGACATCATTGCAGACAAAGTCATTTTTTGTGAAGGCCACAAAGTGATGGAGAATCCCTTTTTTAAGCACTTGTCTTTTGATCCTGTCAAAGGTGAAGCCTTGATCGTGGAAATTGAAGAGCCTTTTGAAAAAAGTCTGAGAGACAAAACTTTCATCACTCCTCTGGGCGTGGGCAAACAACATTGGGTTGGTGCAGGATACACATGGCAAGACCTTACAGAAAATCCAGCAGAAAAAGCACGAAGAGAAATTGAAGACCAGCTCAATGCCATTCTCAAAGTACCTTATAAAATTGTTGATCACATTGCCGGAATAAGACCAGCAACAAAATACCGCCGACCTTTTGCCGGAGCTCACCCTAGCTTCCCCAACTTATTCATTTTTAATGGATTGGGCACCAAAGGTTCTTCTCTTGGACCATTTTTTGCCAGACAACTCGTTCAGCTGATGGAAAATCAAATTCCTATGGACGTGGAAGTGGCACTTCGATAAGGAATAGCTTCCTAAGATCAATCGTGAGCAGGTTCCGGCAAATGGAAAAAGTCTTTATTGACCTCGTCCAGAGCAGCGGATATTTTTGAAAAACTATGGGCATCCGCTTTCATGTCAATGAACTTATCGTAAATGCGTCTGTGTTTAAATAAGACGATCGTATTTTCCCTATGAGGGTCGATCCGGCTGAGATCAATTTCAGACACAGTGTCGTGGAAAGAAGGTACAATGGTGAGTGCAAGATGTTTCAGCCCTAACTTTTGGCCCAATTCCTCCAATTTTTTGATGGTTTTTTCCCTGTTTCCTCCTGCCTCTTCTGTGCAAACCACATAAACCTTTAGTTCTTTGCCCCTTTTGATGGATTCTTGTTCCAGAAAGTTGAGCCAGTCAGAAATTTCGTTCCAGTTCATAGACTTTCCAGCAAAAAAGATCAGACCTAAAAACCTGCCGTATTTGCAAACCGGGCAAACATTTTTTCCTTTGTCAGGTCCATACACATGGAAAGGCATAAATGAAGGTTGATCCTCACCAATGGATAATCCGGATGTTGGAGACTTTGCCAATGACCTTGGGTAAAATGGGATATTCAATCCCAGGATGATGTCATGTTCAGCCAGCTGTACGTTACCATCCAAAAGTACCCTGACCACGCCGCTACCACCTCTTTTTTCCGGAGGATTCATTTTAAACTGCGGTAGTAAAAATGGATCATCGTCAAAATTGATTTCATCCACATAGTATTCGTTGGCCAGATCAGGTTCTTTTATGGATAAATGAACATGAGCAGCCATCTCACCATTTGGATAGGGCGCAGGCCTGCTGGTGTAAATCGCATATTGCCCTGCTGCATTGGTTTTGACCCAGCCCCTGAGACTTCCATGTTTTCCAGATTTCGGATCACCTTTTCCATCAAAAGTGTAAAGGCCCTCATCGTCAGTATGCCAGTAGTAAAGGATCACATCGCTGGCCGGAGTATGTCCATCAACTGAAAGCACCCTCCCTGTTATCACAAGTTTTTGATTTCCTACATACCATCCCTGGCTGGTATCTATGTGGTCCATTTGTGCAGGCATGTCAATGTACATCAGTTCACATCCATCACAACCGCCTCCAATTTTTGTGAGTCGACCAGAGTCTGGCTTTTGTACTGATGAAGGTTGGCATCCTACCATCAGGCAATAGAAGCATACAAAGCGTAAAGCGAATAAGCTTGAATTCATCTTCAGAATTTTTTGCCCAAAACTGTCCTGAAATGGTTAAAAAAAGAAATCCTATGTGGTAAGGCGTGTTTAATTTGGTGTGAGGCGAGTATAAATATCAATGCTCACAGCTGAACCGCAGACCTTTGAGCCTAGTCGAAGTTTTGACGCGGAGATAATGAGCAACTTCTAAATTGAACAAGGCAGATTTGCCTTAAATTTTCAGCACATAAACCATTTGGATTTGAATGATTTCACATAGGTCCTTGCCAAACGGACAATTCCCCCGTCCAATATCTCGAGATCATAGTCGCCATTCCCCCTGGATTTGATGGATGAAACTTTTGAAAGATTGACAATACACGATTTATGGATTCTGATAAATTTTTGATCATCCAACATTTGCTCCATGCTTTTAAGGGTAGCGTGATAGACAAATTTTTTGTTTTCAAGCTGTATGATCACATAAGGAGCATTGGCTGTAATGGTAATGATGTCATCGACAATCA
>JAGQWX010000141.1 GCA_020436935.1 Saprospiraceae bacterium | reverse complement strand
GAAAATTCTAATAGAGTCATATTACAGATTTTACTCAAATATACTATATTTGGTATAATTACGGATGATCATTTAAACTATTATAGCATTAGATCATTATAAACATTAG
Source organism: Saprospiraceae bacterium (assembly GCA_020436935.1). Lineage (GTDB taxonomy): Bacteria > Bacteroidota > Bacteroidia > Chitinophagales > Saprospiraceae > JADKBO01. The sequence continues at coordinate 2,548 of JAGQWX010000141.1, read as the reverse complement.
ATCATTACACCATTATAGCATTAGATCATTACAAACATTAGATCATTACACCATTATAGCATCAGATCATTATAAACATTAGATCATTATAAACATTAGATCATTAAACTATTATAGCATTAGATCATTATAAACATTAGATCATTTTACCTCCCTCTGCCCCACTCCATTATATGCACTGAGCGGTCTGATGAGCTTGTTGTCGGCATTTTGTTCCATGATGTGTGCCGCCCATCCAGAGATGCGGGACATCACAAATATCGGGGTGAACATTTCAATTTCGAAGCCCATCATGTAATAGGCTGGGCCTGCCGGATAATCGAGATTGGGGTGGATGCCTTTTTCGCGCATCATGACGCCTTCCAGGATGTCTGATATTTCGATCCACTTTTTACCACCGGTGAATTCCGCCATTTTTGAGGCATATTTTTTCATCGTAGGCACCCGTGAATCTCCATTTTTATAAACCCTGTGTCCAAAGCCCATGACTTTTTTCTTTTGTTCAAGGGCCTCCATCATCCAGGATTCTGCATGTTCAGCTTCACCCACTTCTTTGAGCATGTGCATGACTTGTTCGTTGGCTCCCCCGTGCAGCGGACCTTTGAGGGCACCGATTCCACCCGTTACCGCACTGTGCATATCACTGCCTGATGAGGTGATGACCCTGGTGGTGAAGGTGGAGGCATTGAAGCCGTGTTCTGCATAGAGAATCAATGAGACATCGAAGGCCTTGATGACTTCCTCTGCCGGAACTTTTCCAAAACACATGTGAAAAAAGTTTTCGCAAAAGCCCAGGGTATTATCTTCAGGAATATAGGATTTGCCAATGCTGTTGCGGTATGCTGCGGCAATGATGCAAGGTATTTTTGCAAGCAATGACATGTATTTGTCCATGTTGGTTTCGGGACTGCTGTCCCAAATCCTTTCATCGAGGCATCCCAGAATGCTCACTCCGGTGCGCAGGGCGTCCATTGGGTGACATGCCGGAGGAAGGCTGGCCAAACAATTTAAAACCTGATCTTTGAGTCCCCGGTGAGCCTTCTCCAAATTGGTAAATGCTTCAAATTGTTCTGGGGTGGGAAGTTCGCCATACACCAGCAAATAAGCCACATCCATGAAGGACTTGTGATCACAAAGGTCTTCAACCGCGTATCCCCTGTAGGTCAGTGAGTTGGTTTCAGGCATTACTTTAGAGACTGCACTCTCATCGACAACGACGCCGGCAAGTCCTTTATGGATGATTTGATCACTCATGGCTTTAACAGATTTTTAGTTTTGGTAAATGTACACTTATCGAAAATAGGATTTGTCTACATGACTTTTGCCAAAAATACAAATATCTGTGTTAGAAAGCCTCGCCAGAGGCACCACTCCGGCTACGTTTTCTGTCGTGATCTTTGAATTTTTGTCTGCATAGTTAAAAGGGTCAATCCATTTTCCGATAAGTATAGTGAAAAAAGCAGATAAAAAGGAGTATTGAAAAATTTAGAACTCAGACATAGATATTATTACTATAATTATATATTCGTATTGACTATGGAATAAAGTCCGCAGTTGGATTATATACTTATCGGAAATAGAATTGTCCACTTCCATGCTGCTAAAATGAACCATATCTTCGTTACAAATACTCGCTGGAGGTACCACTCCAGCTGCGTTTTGTGCCTCGATCTGATTCATTTTATCACCACATGCAAAATGGACATTCCATTTTCCGATAAGTATAATGAAAATCAACAATTATTCAATTTATATGAAAAATCAAATCATTCAATTAGAGGAAAAAGGTTGGCAGGTCTTTGCCTTCACTGATGAAAAAATCATTTTAAGCACAAGGGCCCATACGAATATGGTGACTTTAACGCAATCCAGCATCGAATCAGGGAGAATGGAAAAAGTGCTCAACATTCCGCTTTCAAGCCTTAATGCAGTAGAATTCAATGAAAAAGACAATACCATAAAAATCGCGTTTAGTGAAGATGGGGCCATTAAAAAGGAGACATTAACATTAAATACACCTTCACAAAGAAATGCTATTGCCGAGGAATTGTCTTCCATCCGGGGATTGAAAGAAGAAGTAGTTGAGGAATCAAAAATAAAACCCTTATTGTTTAATCTGGTAGGGATTGGATTAATCATTTTTTTAACCTGGGTATTCAGGGGAATGGCTCTGGATGCCTTGAACGGGGAGCATTATGAAGCTAGTGGCAGAAGGGCAGGAAAAAAACAGTTGATTGCGACCATTGTAGAATCTTTGGGTCCAAATGGTGTTTTGGTAGTAGGAGTTTTGGCTTTGGCCATCATGATTTATATTACCTACAGAAGGTTCAGTAATCCGGCTGCTGAATACAAATACCACTGATTTGATCTGAAAATAGTTTTCAGCAGTAGCTTTTGAACATGCATTTAATCTGAATTTGTAACTGTTCAGCTATATCCATTTTGATCAAAAATGGTTCATTTTAAGTGATACTTCGACAATTTTTTCAGAAATAGTCCCGACACTGTGTAGGGACTATTTCTTCAAAAATATGTCTCGTCTGACTTA
>JAGQWX010000140.1 GCA_020436935.1 Saprospiraceae bacterium | reverse complement strand
TGCCAGGTCCATTTTCAAAAAGCAACCTCGATTCAACCATTAAAGCATTAAGGTGGATTAAGGTTGAGCGCAAAATACATAAGTAAGCATTGAAAATGCATCATAAAAAAAAGCTAACAGCTAATGGCTAAAAGCTAACAACCGGCCCCTAAAACCTCAAACCTAAAACCTCCCCCCATAATGAAAACCATCACTTTCATGTATAACAAAAGTTATATGTGCATCGATATTTCCGCCCTTAACTTTGTCTTTCTATAAACTTCATGCCGCTTTAAACCCAACTGCGCATTAGAACTTCGCGGAGTATAAATTCAATCAAGGTCCCGGAGGATTTTTGGTTAAATACTATTGAGGCACCTCTCCCGGACGACATCAGCAAATAAAACGAGCGAATATTTATGGCTCTGCAGAAGTTCTAATGCAAAGGTTGACCCCTCACCTTATGGCAAAACCTCTCATTTACAAACGGATTGTTTTAAAACCATCGGCGAATAAAACAATTGTTTTATACCCCTGTTCATATGGGTATGAATACTAAAATTTTCCTCATAACTTGTATTGTGCTTGTGATGACCATGATGGTCACCGCACAAACGGATGGCCACGAATTCTCAGGATTTCTACAACAACACATCAATCATCAAAAGACCGGCATGATCATACTTTGGTCATGGGGCCTGGGCAATGCATTGACGGGAGGTATTGGTGGTCTAACAGCCAATGGAGAAAACAAATACTTCCACCAGATGAATCTGGGCTGGGGCCTGGTCAACGCAGCAATTGCAGGTTTTGGCTACTATTCCGCTGCCAGGATGGGCAGTGATATTTCCGGCACCGTTGACCTTTTGCAGACCAACCAAAGCTTGCAGAAAACACTATTGGTCAATGCCGGCCTTGATGTCGCATACATGATGGGTGGACTTTATCTCATGGAGCGCTCCAGAAGGCCAGATGTCAATCAGGAAAGGCTCAAAGGGTTTGGAAAATCCATCATCATGCAGGGCGCTTTTCTTTTGGTATTCGATGGAGTCATGGCGTGGAATTTCAACCGCAACGGCAAGGAAATGATCGAATTTATTGCAGCGCCGGGAGGGCTGGGATTGTCGATAACGTTTTGATGTGTTTTAATGGGCTGTCGGATACTTGTCCGACCAGTATACTAATTAGTTAACTTTTCTTGAGCTTTTTATTATTGAATTGACACATTCCCTGTTCTCACAGAAAATTTGCAATTCACTCCCATCATCCCACAGTTCACTCCATTCCATTTGACCCACTGTATGCTTCCTATGCACTTTTGCCTTATAAATTTTACAAATGGCACGAGTGATTTTTCTCTTACTTCTCATAACCACTGTTCAACTTCAGGCACAGTCTACTTTTATTTCAGGCACCGTTGTGGACGAATTTAAACAAGCAGTTATTGGTGCCAATGTGCTCCTGGACGGAACTTATGACGGCACGAGTACGGACGTAGACGGAAGGTTTGAATTCACCACTTTCGAAAAGGACAGTGTTTTGTTGGTGATTTCCTACCTTGGCATGGAGACGGTAACACAAAAGCTTTTTTTGGGAAAAGACAACATTCATTTAGATATCAGAATGAAGGCTGCGAGGGAAATGCTGAGTGAGGTCGTCATCAGTGCCGGAAGTTTTGAGGCTGTGACCGATAAAAAAAGATCACCCGTTCTCAACCCACTTGACATCGTACTGACGGCGTCTTCTTCTGCCGACATTGCAGGAGCCATCAACATGCTTCCTGGAACCACCAGGAATGGAGAATCGGGTCAAATACTGGTACGTGGTGGTGCGGCGTATGAAACCAAAACATTCATCGATGGCATACTCGTCCAGAAACCTTACAACAGTACGATAGGAAACTTGCCCGCCAGGAACAGGTTTTCACCATTTTTATTCAAGGGTACGAGCTTTTCTACAGGCGGGTATAGTGCTGAATATGGACAGGCTATGTCCTCGGCACTCATGTTGCAAACTGAAGATCTGCCCGAAAAAACGGTAACCGGCATCCAGTTGCTCAGTGTAGGGGGTGGCCTTTCTCATACCAAAAGGTGGAAAGAAACTTCCTTGTCGGCTTCGCTTTCACATGCCAATCTGGCTCCATACTTCGCCTTGATTCCACAAAAAACAAATTTTGATAAAGCACCCGTTTCCTGGGAAAACGACATCGTTTTCAGACACAAACTCAATGATAAAGGCAGCATGATCAAGTTTTATTCTTATACCAATACGAGTGATATGATCATGGAAGCCGATCCTGTTTTCAATGGTCTTACAGAAGGTAAATTGAGGCTCCGGGCATTAAATCATTACTCCAATGCCAATATCCAGCACGCATTTGACAATGGTTGGTCCATGCAATCGGGCATTGGCGTCAACTATAACAAAGACAACATCAAAGTTGGAGGTGAGCGTACCAACGGGCTGCAAAGTTTACAATTGCGTTCTACTTTTTCAAAGCCGGTTAGCTCTTACATGAACATCAGAACTGGCTTTGATTACCAGGACATTCAGACCACAATGAGTCAAAAAGATGAGTCAAATCTTTTACAGGACAAGATCAATGACAGGCAAGGATCTGTTTTTGGTGAGTCAGAGTTTTTACTTTCCTCAAGGATATCAGGGCGTGCAGGATTGAGGGCTGAGTATTCTTCATTTTTGAATAAGATCAACCTGGCTCCGAGGGCAACGCTGGCCTATGCCATTGGAAAAAACGAACAATTTTCTGTGGCCGCAGGACGATTTTATCAGACTCCGGAATACCAATACCAATTTAGGCAGACTGCCGGTTCTTTTGAGTC
>JAGQWX010000013.1 GCA_020436935.1 Saprospiraceae bacterium | reverse complement strand
AATGAGTTATCAACACTTTTTTATACTTTAGTCATTTCCATGTCAACCAATACTATGAGGTATCACAAAGACCAACACCCAAAGACCAACACCTAAAGACCAACACCTAAAGACCAAAGACCAAATCAATGATTGGCTCTCCACTCAGCAATCTCTTCTTTGATTTCTTTCCACCGTTCTCCAAAGATGCGGTTCATGCCTTTGTCGACCACAAAGTGAGTTGCTATGTTGACTGCACCCTGAACCTTTTTGATGACAGAGTCATTGGCTCTCTGATTCATAGAAAAACCGGCATCCAGATAGATGATGTAGTGCCAGTAACCGCTTGGTATGAAGATGGTATCTCCACGCTCGATGATGGTTTCATAGCCGGTTACTTTTTTCAGTGCAGGGTATTTCTCAAAGTCAGGATTGTCAACGTCAATGTAACTTGCCACTGTAAAAGGAAGGTGGTATAGGTATTTGGATTGCTCAGGTGAGAAAAGCACCACTCTTTTTCTTCCATCAAATTGGGTGAGAAATACATGGGAGAGGTCAATGTCATAGTGCATAGCCACTTTTGAACCTGCGCCACCAAAAAAGGTAAATGGGAATTCCTTGAAAAAACCATCCATAATCGTATGTACTTCATAATCCGAGTGCAATTCGGGCGCGTCGTTCATGATGTTGTACAAAAACAAGCGAAGATCAGTAGCTCCCTCCTGAATCGCGGAGATATAATCCTTCAGTGGCATCTTTTTATCAGGCGACATGTACCCTTTGCCTGCCTGAGAACCTTTGGAAGAAAATACTGGAACCATAAGGTGGCCAAAATTTTCTTTGAAAAAATCCAGCGTCCATTTTTCTTTTGCAGGCCATGAATCTACCAAATCTGTAATTACTACAGGCTTAGATGTATCTAGATATTGCTCTTTAAAAGCTTCTTTGGTGAGTCCGGATACCCGAGGTATTGCTGTTAATGGAATCATCTGAATAATAGGTTTCAATAAAAGATGAAAAACGGTGCAAGTTTATTCAATATCTTATTATGAACAAAGCATGCCGTACTCCAAATCGACTAAAAATTTTTCAACATACAAGCACTTTCAATTTAAAGATCAAATTCAATAGTATCCCCTGACTTAAACTTACCATTGGTTTTGTCAGGATCTTCATTTGAAATATCCTTTGATTCATTGTCATCTTCGCCAAACAAACTTGCCTGCTTAGGTGTTTTGCCTGGCTTTAATTCTGATTCTGTTGAAACAATGTTTTTTTCATTCGTTGGTTCTTCTTCAACTTTGGCAGGCTCTTCTGTCTTAATAAGCTCCACAGATGTCAGCTTACCTTCGATCAATTTATTGCCTAACGCTTTCCAACCCTTTACATCAATGAATTCGCTTATTTTTAAGGTTTTGGTGAGCTTTTCTTTGCCGGATTTATAGTGACAAATGACCTCGTCTTCATCATTCAAGGATGCAAAATAGAGTTTGGAAGTGACTGCTTCTGAGATAAACTTGTGTTTGTGGTCAGACGGCGTCGTTTCGATTTCAAATCGTTTGACCATGGTCCAGCCTCTCTCTCCTTCGAAGTAGATCACATTGACATTGCCCTGGTTGGCATACTTACCCACGTAAGCAATGGCAGTCATGTCGTATTTTTTGGTCAGATCCAGTGCATTGTATTCATAGTGACCATCGTTGTAGATCACCAGCAGCATTTCTCCGGTGTCAAAGCCACCGAGTAGTCTGCCACGGCCATCTGTATTTATCCTCCCAGAGACTTCGTCGATCCATACTTTCATTGCACCCAGTGACGATTTGCCAACTTCCAGCTGACTTACCTTTCTTACGGGATACTTGGTGACGATATTGCCATTTGCTGACCGGCCTTTGATGCCCAGGTCTGCAAAGTCAAATTCAAAAACTTTCTTTTTGGCAGAGCAACCCGGTGAAAGCTGTATGTTGACTTTTTCTGACTCACCATTGGGGTTGGAGGTGAAATAAATCACTTTACTTCCCTTATTACCCTGAGTGAGGTCATACTCTTTATCACGGGTGATGGCCGTCACGTTGAACCTTTTTGCATAGGCTGTGCCTGAGGCCCCGTCCAGATAAATCATATTGTAGGTCGTACGCTCATCGGATTTTCTCCAGACTTCAGTGTGAATGATGTCCTTGCCGATGAATACCTTGTCTGCAATCCGTACCACCTTGAATTTGCCATCCTTAGTGAAAGCTATGACGTCGTCGATGTCAGAGCAGTCTGAGACAAACTCATCTTTTTTCATGCCCATACCGATGAAGCCGTCCACCCGGTTAACGTAGAGTTTTGCATTGTTGGCTACGACTTGCTGCACTTCAATATTTTCAATTGAAATGATTTCTGTTTTGCGCTCTTTGCCCTTACCGTATTTCTCAAGCAAGCGCTCAAAGTAGGCGATGGCATAGTCGGTCAGGTGTTCGAGATCGTGTTTGACTTGCTCCAGTTCTGCTTCCAGGTTGCTGATGTATTCTTCAGCCTTGAAGGTATTGTATTTGGAGATGCGTTTGATCCTGATCTCGGTGAGTTTGACGATGTCCTCTTCAGTAATGTCCCTCATCAGCATCAACCTTCCATCGCCTTTTACCAAAGGATCGGAAGGGGTTGCCACGTATTTTTTGAGTCCAACGTCGATGGTGGTGATGACATCTTCCCAGGTCTCACACTCTTCTATGTCGCGGTAAATTCTTTTTTCAATAAAGATTTTTTCCAGACTCGCTAGGTGCCATTTTTCCTCTAATTCGCCTTTTCTGATTTCAAGTTCCTGGCGCAGCAGTTCTTTTGTGCGCATGGTTGAAATGATCAGCAGGTCAGAAACTCCGAGAAATTGAGGTTTATTGTCCAGAATGACACAAGCATTGGGCGATATTGAAACTTCGCAATCCGTAAAGGCATACAGGGCATCGACAGTCACATCAGGGGACACTCCACTGGCAAGTTCGATGAGGACTTCTACATCTTTAGCAGTATTGTCCAAAACCTTTTTGATCTTAATTTTTCCTTTCTCTGAAGCCTTGATGATGGAGTCAATAAGGCTTGGAGTTGTCACACCAAATGGCAGCTCTGTCACCGCCAGTGAAGTTTTATCTACTATTTTGATTTTAGCGCGCGACTTGATTCTTCCTCCGCGGGCTCCGTCGTTGTATTCGCTGACGTCAACAAATCCTCCGGTCTGAAAATCCGGATAGATGACCGGTTTCTTTCCCCTGAGTACTTTGATGCTTTCTTTGATGAGCTCGATGAAGTTGTGGGGCATAATTTTGGTAGCAAGACCCACGGCAATACCTTCCACGCCCTGAGCGAGGATCATCGGAAATTTCACCGGCAGGGTAATGGGTTCCTTGCGTCTGCCGTCATAAGTGAGCTGCCAGTCGGTAGTCTGAGGATTGAATACGACCTCAAGAGCAAACTTGGTGAGTCGGGCTTCGATGTATCTTGGCGCTGCTGCACTATCACCCGTGCGAATATCTCCCCAGTTACCCTGGCAATCGATCAGCAGGTCTTTTTGACCCAGGTTGACCAGTGCGTCACCAATGGCTGCGTCTCCGTGAGGGTGGTACTGCATCGTCTGACCGATGACATTGGCCACCTTGTGGAATCGGCCATCGTCCATTTCTCTCAGTGAATGCAGGATACGCCTTTGTACGGGCTTGAATCCATCATCAAGGTGGGGAACAGCTCTTTCAAGAATTACATAGGAGGCATAGTCCAGAAAATACTCCTCGTACATATTGGTCAAGGTCACCAGGTGATCTTCACCGCCGGGGATTATTTCGTTCTTCTCTTCGCTCATGGCAGTTTATTGATCCGCAAAAATAATAGTATTCAACCAAATATTAAATAATATAATAATTTGTCGGCGTTTGGATCAAATCTCTTTGCTGCCTGTGCCTATGAAAATACTGCTTTCATCAGGTGTCATTCTTAAAATGTCCGCCATTTTTGATCGTTGGACAAAGTTTGTTGGACCTCAGTTTGATGAACTTCATCTATTTAATTTTTGACCTCATACAGAAAACACTACATTTATGGTTCATACAAATCATACGCGCCTTGCAGTTTATTGTATTTTTAAAAGTCATCAACGAAGCAGCCAAACAGGCCATAGACTCTATGCTTTCCAATAAGCTCAGGACCTTTCTTTCCCTTTTAGGCATTACCATTGGCATCTTTTGCATTATTGCGGTGAAGTCAGCAGTCGATTCACTCGAAACCAACATCAAGGAAGGGTTCAATGAACTCGGCAGTGACGTATTGTATTTGGAAAAAATGCCCTGGAATGAGGACCCCAATCAGAATTACTGGAAGTACGAAAAGAGGCCCGAAGCATCGTGGAATGATTACTATGCGGTGATGAAGCGGTCAAAACTTGCAGAAACTGCGGCTTTTACCTTCTTTACAGGCGGGAGGACCATCAAGTATGAATCCAGTTATGTTCAGAATGCCTTCATCATGGGCACCACTTACGAATATCAGCAGATTCAAAATCTGGAGTTTGCCAAAGGCAGATATTTCAATCAATCAGAATACAATGACGGGGCCAATAAGTTGGTGTTGGGTGCAAAAGTTGCTGAGGCGCTTTTTGGCATCAAGGAGCCGGTAGGCCAGAAGGTAAAACTGTTTGGGCAGGAATATCAGGTCATTGGGGTTTTGCAGACAGAAGGTACAAGCATTTTCAATTTTATCAACTTTGATGACGTCATCTGGGTGTCTGCAAATAATTTGAAGAGATTTGTCAATACCACCGATCAAAGCAATGTGGGCAGGATGTTGAATATCAAGGCCAAGGATGGTGTAGAACTGGACGAACTCAAAGGAGAAGTAACTGGAATCATCAGAAGTGCCAGAAGGCTTTCACCAAGAACGGACGATAATTTTTCGATCAATGAATTGTCAATGTTGTCGCAGGTTCTTGATAGTGTATTCGGGGTGATCAATATTGCCGGTCTTGTTATTGGAATATTTTCACTTATTATCGGCATGTTTAGTGTGGCAAACATCATGTTTGTATCTGTAAAAGAAAGGACTAGTATTATCGGCATTAAAAAAGCCATTGGTGCAAAGTCATTTGTGGTCTTGCTTGAATTTTTGATTGAAGCCATCGTTTTGTGCCTCGTTGGAGGTATGATGGGTCTGATTATGGTCTATGTTTCCTTGACGGTCATATCAAAATTTATTCCATTCGCCATGGGCATCGATATGGGTAATGTAGTACTTGGAGTCGTTGTTTCTGTATTGGTAGGTATCATTTCAGGCATCATTCCTGCATATCGCGCCAGCTCACTAAGCCCCGTAGAAGCGATAAGATCTTAGGCTAAGGATGAGCAGGTCCTGGAATTTTTCAATTTTCTGCCAGATACAGAACAAAATCAGCCCAAAATGATTTAAATAATTGCAAAAGTGCAAGAATATTAGAATTCTCAGGGGGGCTGCTGCATTACAATGAGATAAGTTTTACTATTTTTGCGCTCCTTTTAAAATTATTAAAGAAATATCATTCTGAATGAGGACTAAACTGTCTAATTTTAATTTCAATCTTCCGGAAGAACTTATTGCACAATACCCCGCTGATGAAAGAGATCAGTCTCGACTGATGGTACTTAACAGAAAAACCGGAAAAATCGAACACAAGTTGTTTAAAGATGTGCTCGAATATTTTGACGAAGGCGACACTTTTATTTTCAATAATACCAAAGTGTTTCCTGCAAGACTTTATGGCAACAAAGAAAAGACCGGAGCGAAAATTGAAGTTTTTCTTTTGAGAGAGTTGAACAGTTCCAGTAAGCTTTGGGATGTGTTGGTTGATCCTGCCCGTAAGATCAGGGTCGGCAACAAGTTGTATTTTGAAGATGAAAACGGAAACGATCTATTGGTTGCCGAGGTAGTGGACAATACTACATCAAGAGGCAGAACCATCAGATTTTTCTTCGAAGGTACTGACGAGGAGTTCAGAGGAGCTTTGAAAATCCTGGGAAACATGCCTTTGCCTAAATATATCAACAGAGAGCCTGAAGCTTTGGACCTTGAGCGCTACCAGACCATATATGCAAAAGAGATGGGTGCTGTTGCTGCACCAACTGCAGGTTTGCACTTTTCAAGAGAATTGATGAAGAGAATGGAAATCAAAGGCATCAATTTCGCAGAGGTAACACTGCACATTGGTCTTGGTACTTTCAGAAGCATCGATGTAGAGGATTTGTCCAAGCATAAAATGGACGCTGAGTTTTATCGCATTGATGATCAGAGTGCATCTACAGTCAACGCTTCAAAAACCGGAGGCAACAAAGTATGCGCCGTTGGAACTACCACCATGCGTACGATCGAATCAGCAGTATCGGCGACAGGTTTGCTGAAAGCCTCTGAAGGATGGACCAACTTGTTTGTATATCCGCCTTATGACTTCTCTATTGCCAACTCGATGATTACCAACTTCCATTTGCCAAAATCTTCAGTATTGATCATGGTGGCTGCGTTTGGAGGTTATGACCTGGTGATGCAGGCTTATGAAGAAGCTGTGAAGGAAAAATACAGATTTTTCAGCTACGGTGACGCCATGTTGATCATTTAATTCAAGACAATAAAGGCCGACATTAGGCCTGCCTATATTATAAAAAATCCCCGGATGCGTGTCATTTCGGGGATTTTTATTTTGTGAAATTGGCTTGTTGGGCCACATCAAAAAAAAATGACTACACATAAAAATTTATTATGCTCTGAAGGTCTTTGATACTGTGTAGATTACTTATCTAAATAATTGTTATCTGTTGAAGATTTTTAAATAATTGTCTGAAATACAGCTAATTGTGGAATTTATTTTGCAACTTTATTTTTTTAAGATTTATTTTTTTGAATGGTTTTTTTTTGACAATTTTGTTGTCCCGAAAAAATAGTAGCCGATCATATTCAGAAAATAACCACCCACCAACATCAAGTAAGAGGAATGATAAAGGACGAAGTTGCCGTTTGGAGCAATTGTATCGAATACATAAAAAAACATGTCAATGCCCAAAGTTTTAAAACATGGTTTGAACCCGTCAAACCCGTAAAGCTTGTAGGAAGCGTCCTGACCATCCAGGTTCCGAATAAGTTTTTTTACGAATGGCTTGAAGAAAACTACATCGACCTTTTGAGATCTGCACTAAAAAAGGAAATTGGAGACAAAGCCAGCCTTGAATATCAGATCCTCGTAGATAACCACAGGAAAATCGGTAAGAATATAGAAGAGGAGAATACCGAAGAAGAAATCAAAAATCCATTTGCAATTCCGGGTATCAAACGGCTCAAGACAGACTCTCAGTTGATAGCAAAATACACCTTCGACAATTTCATCGAAGGGGAATGCAATAAACTGGCAAGAGCTGCCGGTCTGGAGATCGCAGCCAAGCCGGGAAATACACCTTTCAATCCATTGTTTATTTTTGGAGATACGGGTCTGGGAAAAACCCACCTTTCCAATGCCATCGGCAATGGACTTTTGAAGCGTTTTCCCAGTAAGCAGGTTTTATACGTATCCACTGAACAGTTTACCAATCAAGTCATCAATGCGATCCGTGCCAACACCATCAATGACTTCATGAGCTTCTACCAAATGGTGGATGTGCTCATCGTTGACGACATACAATTCTTGTCCAACAGACCAAAGACACAGGAGATTTTCTTCAACATATTCAACCAACTTCATCAGAACGGGAAACAAATCATTCTGACCTCTGACAGGGCACCCAAGGATTTACAGGATGTTGAAAAGCGCTTGATCTCCAGATTCAAGTGGGGACTCAATACAGACCTAGGTGCTCCGGCCTTCGAAACGAGGCTCAATATCTTCAAACTCAAAATGAAACATGAGGGCATCCACCTTGATGAAGAACTGGTGGATTACATATGTCATCATGTCAAAAGCAATGTAAGGGAGCTCGAAGGAGTCCTCATCTCTCTCGTTGCCAGAGCAGCTCTGAATAAGACCAGAATAGACATTGAACTGGTAAGAGAAGTAGTCGAACAGTTTGTCACCACAGACAGCAAAGAAATCAGTGTCGAAAACATTAAAAAACTGGTAGCAGAGCACTTCGAAATGCCCGTTGAAAAGCTCCAGGGTAAAACCAGAAAAAGACAAGTAGTTATAGCAAGGCAACTCTCGATGTACCTAGCCAAAAACTACACCACTTCATCGCTGAAGACCATTGGCAGCAACTTCGGAGGCAAAGACCACAGTACAGTCATCTATTCCATCAAAGCCGTCCAGGATTTGATCGATACAGACACCATTTTCCGCGATACCGTGCAACAATTGGAGAAGAAAGTACAGCTGAGTCTTACTGTATAGTTATAATCCAACCAGTGACCAAGGCTCGGGCACATTGATGGGTTAGAAAAAGGATGGTTAATTCTGTTAATGATAACTTCTTCAAAAGTTTTGTTTATTGACCATAGCCCAATATATTTGCGCTGCAATTTGAAATAATGATGCGTACTGTTTTATTCACGCTGTTGATCATAATCGGTGGACTTTCATGCAAACAAAACTCAAAAGGTGGTGAGTATGAGACCAATCCAAATGAGATTACCTGGCTGGATATTGCAGCAGCAGACGAATTGCAAAATGGTGAAGGCAAAGGCTACTTCATCGATGTTTACACAGAATGGTGCGGGTGGTGCAAGGTTATGGACAGAAATACCTTTACCAATCCTGAGGTGATCAAGGTGATGAATGAGAAATTTCACAACATCAAGTTCGATGCTGAAATGAAAGAACAAATCTCGTTTGGCGGTAAAGATTATCAATGGCAGGCTGGCGGAAGAAATGGGGTAAATACCCTCGCCCTCGACTTGCTCAAAGGTGATTTGTCTTTTCCATCTTATGTCATCCTCGACGCCAACAAAAAACCAATAAACATCTACAAAGGGTATATGGAAGCAGAAAGTTTTCTGCAACTGATACGATAAATTTTGAGGGATTAGCTCAGTTGGTTCAGAGCGCTACCTTGACAGGGTAGAGGTCACTGGTTCGAGCCCAGTATTCCTCACTTTTTTTTCTCATCCGGCTTAGGCTTCGTTGGCTTCGGCTTCGCTGGCTTCGGCTTCGCTCAGCCACCTTCAGCAGATAAATTAAATTTTTAATTACGAATTGAATTCTTTCGTAAATACCCAACTTTTACTTCTTTTCCCGCAGATAAACGCAGAAAGACCCGCAGATTTTCGCTGATAAAGATAAATTATCTTCCAAGCCAAAAATATCAAAATCTAATCCCTTTTTTTTCTCGCAAAGCCGCAAAGGAGGGTTGGAGAAAAAGTATGAAAAGGCACCAAAATAGCTAAAAATATCTAAGTATGATTATGGCAGCCGGAAAGCTAAAACCTAAAAACTTTACCTAAAGACCAACACCCAAAGACCAAAGACTCCTAACTTGCCTCCCGCTAACCTGGCCCTAAAGGGAATCTGCCCACAAGTTTTTAATTACGAAACTTCAATTGCGAATTGTGCTTTGCGATAAGGTTACCGAATGCTTTGCGAACTTAAAATTCACCCCTTCTTTGCGCCATTGCGAGCTTAAAAAACGACCTGTTATTTTTTAGGAAATGCCAGTTCATTCTGAGCTACTTTTTCCCGCAGATAAACGCAGAAAGTCACGCAGATTTTCGCTGATAGATCAATTTTTACTTCTTCCAAAAAGATCCGGCTGGCTGCTGTCTCTTTTTTTCTTATAGTCCGGAGATTTGAGATCAACGGGCGTGTTTTCCAGTTTATCGATGCGTTGCCAAATACCATCCTTGTATTCAAATGCTACATACGTGCCATCCGGAACTTTGCCTATAGCGGTGCCTTCTAAACCGAGCATTTTTTCAGAGGTATAGTCGTGGATGATCATTTTGGTGTCTACGTCGTATTTGCAGCTTACGACAGCTGTGGGCGTATAGGACACAAAAATCCTGCTGTGTAGGTCGGGGCGGGTATTTCCCTGATCAAATCTGAACAATTCTTTCCCAAAGACCGCCTTGCCATTTTTATCAAAAGACAAAACGTCTACCAGCTTGGTGTATTCTTTGCCGTTTCCTCCATGAAAACCAAACAATAGAAACTCATTGCCAACTGTTTCCACACCATAATACAAAGCACCAAGCCAATTGTCTGCGCCTAGAATTTCGTATGGTGTGTCTGCGTTGGGAGTAGATCCAGCATTGAGTTGCTCCAACCGTCCATCTTTATGCTGTATGTAGCCAAAATGGCTGAAGACATCATTTTTTCCTTTCAACTGCCAGGTAAGAATTCTGAAGTTCTTTGCCTGATCATATTTTACCGATATCCAGGGTACATCTTTCAGCTCATCAGAAAAACTTTGGTCTGATTGCAACCACTTGTCCATCAAACCATTCAGCTCCACAGAAGCATATTCCCGGTTTTCCGCATCTGATGCATTGACCAGGACATCAGCAAAAAATTTGATGTTGTTTTTGATGTCTCCCTGAGCATGGACGTTGGCACTGAAGACTGCCATTAGACCAATGATGAAAAAAGATTTTATAATGAATTTGTAATTTGACATTTTATAAAGGTGTTGGTGAAGTGCAATTGCATTCCTTGGACTATAAACCACAAATAACTCAAAAATATTACACTCCCTGGTCTACATTAATATGGAATTAACCATTGGCCTTGTTGTATTTGAACAAATAAGCCGTAAAGCCGAGTAGGATTTGGACTATTTGGTTGTACACACCAAGGACTACACCATTGGGGTGGGCTCTTCAAAAAGCATGGTCCTTAAATTTGCAATTCAAAATATTGGACCATGGCGCAGTCATGACCAGTATAATGCATTTGATAATTGTCCTCAAAATATGCTTCCAATGATCAAAAGTTGTCTCACCTCAGCTGTGTTTATTTTGTTTTTCTTTCATCTCCGGGCTCAGGGCACAACGAGAGGCACAGCCATACCATTGATGGTTTATTCCAACTGTGCTCCTACTCAGGCTGGCTCAGGAAATCATACCACCGCAAATAATGCCATCAACTGCGGCGGATTTACGGGTTTTGCTCAGGATGCACTTTGGTTTTCTTTTGTCGCACCTGCCAACTTTGTAGACGTTAGGGTGGTGGGCAATGGTTCTTCCGATCCCAATGTGGGCTACGACCCAGTAGTTGTGGCTTATAATACCAATGGAACCACGGTGATGATGTGTTCGGATGCCGGATTTGGGCCGGGAACACAAGAAAGCTTCACCTTCAGTGGCCTTACTCCTGGAAGCGTTTACTACTTATGGGTCTATGACTGGCCGGACAATGGCGGCTTATTTCAAATTTGCCTGACTAACCCCAGTCAGCCACTGCCCGTGCATTTTGTGGATGTCAAAATCCTGGATGATGGGGAGGAGCCTGTTTTGATTTGGGAAGTAGAGGAAGATGAGCATGCTTCTTTTTATCAGATCGAAGCCTCTGTAGATGCAGTACTTTTTACAGTCGTTGAAGAAGTCAGCGTTGAGAAAGAAAATGGAGGAATCTATCAAAAAGCGATTCCTGCTCAGCTGCCATACCTCTATTACAGAATCAGGGCAGTTGATTTTGATGGCAGTTCGACCTATAGCAAAGTATTGAAACGAAAGGAGAATGTGAAAACTATGGTGTATCCCAATCCTGCCAGGGAAGTACTTCAATTGAACAGTGGTGCACACCAAGCATCTAAAATGAAATTATTTCATCAGAGTGGCCAGGTGTATGAAATCAATGCTGTTGGAGGTACGCTCGATGTTTCTGCTCTGCCCAGAGGCCTTTATTTCTTGCAAATTTCGGACAGCCAGGGGACTGATTTACAGAAAATATTGCTGCTCTAAATCATAAAAGACTTTCCTGGTTAGAGTTCATCAGCAGCATCGACCTGAATTCACTATTCAAAACATCCCTCATTAATAAAAAAGCCTGTAAACAATTGCTTACAGGCTTTTTACTATTTGATTTACCTACCGTGAAGGCAGGATGATTTTTACATCAATTACTCAATGGTAAGTGTAATCACAGAAGTTGGCGGAATGGTAAGGCTAACTTTGTTTTTCATGATTTTAGCACCATTGAATGCTTTTGGAACCACCTTGTTGGGTGTATCAAAACCATTGTAGTCATTCACCTTTGCCGAAGCAAGGATTTTGCCACTCACTTTTGCAAACTCACCGCCTCTCAGGTCAATCTCAAGATTGTGACTGTCTTTGAGCGCAATGTTGCAGATAGAAACAAACAATTTACCATCAGCGCCTTTTGATGAAGAGATGGTGATTGCAGGCAACTTGCCACCAAATTTACCTGTGCCTTCCATCGTAAAGTCCGGGCTTTTGAAATGGGTAGGAAGCAGCTTTGCTTCGTGGTGAGGCACGTACATTTCCATTACGTGGAAAGTAGGTGTCAATATCATTTTCGCACCTTCAGTAAGGATAACTGCCTGAAGTACGTTGACGGCCTGTGCAAGGTTGGCCCATCTGATTCTGTCTGCATGGTTGTTGAAGATATTGAGTGTTGCTGCTGCCAGCATAGCATCTCTCATGGTGTTTTGTTGGTAAAGGAAGCCAGGATTGGTACCCTGACTTACATTGTACCATCCTCCCCATTCGTCCACCATCATGGCAACTCTCTTCTGAGGATCGTATTTGTCCATGATTGTCTCATGTCCTCTGACGATTTCTTCCATTTCCATGGCTGTATTCATCGTTGCGAAATATTGGCTGTCCGTAAAATCTACATCCGGACCTTTATCCCTCCAATCGAAAACAGAATAGTGGTGTACTCCAACACCGTCGAGCATACGCAAAGGAATGTCCCTCATCAGTACCTCTGTCCAGTGATAATCACCATCAGAAGCACCACTGGCAATCTTAAATAATCTTTCTTTTGGATCCCATGTGCTGTTGACATAGGTAGCATACTGTCTGTAGATATTGGCATAGTATTCTGCAGTCATATTACCACCACAGCCCCAGGTTTCGTTTCCAATACCCCAGTATTTCACTTTAAAGGGCTCCTCGTGACCATTTTCTGCCCTGAGTTTAGACATTGGGCTATCGCCTTTAAAATTCATATACTGAACCCAGTCAGACATTTCCTGTACAGTACCACTTCCCACGTTTCCGGAGATGTACGGTTCAGTACCCAGCTGTCTGCAAAGTTCCATAAATTCGTGTGAACCAAAGCTATTGTCTTCAGTGACTCCTCCCCAGTGAGTATTGACGATGCTTGGCCTGTTTTCTTTTGGTCCGATGCCATCTTTCCAGTGGTAAGTGTCCGCAAAGCAGCCTCCCGGCCATCTCAGATTAGGAATTTTCAAACGTTTGAATGCGTCAATAATATCTGTACGCATTCCGTTGATGTTTGGAATATTTGAATTTTCACCAACATAAAATCCGTCGTAAATACATCGGCCCAGGTGTTCTGAAAAATGACCGTAGATGTGTTTGCTGATGGTATGTTCTCCGAGGTCAGTATCGATCGATACCTTTACCTGCGCAAAACTCAGATGTGCCATTTGCAAAACAAAGGCAAGTAATAGTGTTTTTTTCATGACTTTTAACGAATGATAAGAACTAAAAATAAGTGTGATAATTACACAAGGTACAAAGGAATGCTTTATTTCACAGCATTCAAAAATTTCTTAGCTAAAAATTAACCAGTTTCAAATCTACATTTTCGGACCCGGAAAATAGCAAAGAGGCTTCAGAATTTTGACCGGTACAGAAGGTTTTATTTTGGCTGGCCTTTGAAGATTCTGGGTGAACTACCATGACTTTGGTCATGAAGTGTGACTTATGGCTAGGAAATGTATTTTGAAAATTCGGCCATTCGCGCAATAAAATCATGTGTTTTGGTGATTGGCAAAATTTAGTTGAAAATAATCCAGCAATGCTGAAAACAGACAGACTGACGAAAGTCATGTGCCCTTACTCAAGGTAATCTTTGTTACCCAGACCGGAAGTCAGAGGCCTTAGGTTTGCAGTATAAAACCAATAATTTATGAGGATCATCATCATTGGAGGACTATCTGCAGGACCTTCTGCAGCTGCAAAAGCCAGAAGGGAAAATGAAAGCGCCGAAATTCTGCTCTTTGAAAAAACTGCAGACATCAGCTATGCTACTTGCGGTATACCTTATGCCTTATCAGGAGTTATTCCCAGTCGGGATAAACTTTTGGTGACAGACGTTGAAAAACTAAGGAAGCGATTTAATATTAAGGTACATCTGGAGGAAGAAGTTTTGGATATTGATCCGGAGGCCCGTACCATCACCACCCAACTGGCTACTTATGGATACGACAAACTCATTTTTACCACTGGAGCCAGAGCATTTGTTCCCAATATTCAAAACCTAAACGTAGCTGACAACTGGGCAACCTGCAGGAATCTTGCCGATTTTGATAAAATCTCAGCGCGCGCATTAGTTCCAGAGGTCAATCACATCACCATCATGGGTGCAGGCCTGATAGGTATTGAGGTCGCTGAAAATCTCAGGCACTTGGGCAAATCGGTAACCATCATTGAGGGAGGTCCCAATATCCTTCCCATGTGGGAGCCTAAGTTCGCAGGTTTCGCAGCCAATGTTTTGAAAGACAAAGGAGTCGAAATCATCACCAACACTTTTGTCAAAAAAGTCAATACCCACAAAGATAAAATCACAAGTATTGAGCTTGGGCCGGAGCAATACATCGAAACTGATTTTCTGATTATGAGTGTGGGCATCAAACCCAACACAGAAATTTTAAAAAGCAAAGGGGCCCATACTTTGCCGAATGGAGCATTGCAGGTCAATGCGTATATGGAAACTTCGCTGGAGGGCATTTATGCTGCCGGGGACAATGCCGGTATTGCCAACCTAATTACAAAGGAGGCCGACTACATGCCTTTGGGCACCCACTCCAACAAGGGCGGAAGAGCCGCTGGGTTCAATGCCGGCACCGGAAAACATGTCGTACAGCTGAATGGAGGATACAAAACCGCCATCATCAAAGTATTCGACCATACCCTCGCACGAACCGGCTTAGGACCTAAGGATTTACTTGCTGCAAAAATTCCTTTCAAACGCAATCTGACCGTAGCAGGCGCAACACCGGAATATTACCCCAACCAAAAAGACATGATCATCGAGACATACTACCACGCTGAGAACCACCAATTGCTGGGTGCAGAACTGTTTGGTGAATTTGGCGTAGATAAGCGCGTAGATGTACTCAGTACTGCTATTTATGCGGGCCTGAAAATTGAAGATCTGCCTCAACTCGATCTCGCATATGCTCCTCCGTATGCTCCTGCTAAGGACCCTGTCGTGGTCAATGGCTTTGTTGCAACCAACCATTTACTTGGCAATTACAAGGAAATGTCCGTTGAAGACTTGAGAGAACTCCTGCTCAAAAATTCAGACCTCCAGATTGTAGACCTTCGCACAGATGCTGAACGCATGCACGATGGTATACCGACTTCTCTGCACATACCGCTCGATGAGCTCAGAGAGAGAATGCACGATCTGGACCCCGCAAGACCTACAGTGGTCTACTGTCAGAAAGGTATGCGCGGCTACATCGGTTCAAGGATATTGAAACACCATGGTTTTGATCACTTATATAATCTTGCCGGCGGCATGCTGGTCTGGAATATGTTTACCAGAGAACACCTGGTACCTTCCCTTACAAATGAACTGGCAGTATAGGATTGTTCTTAATCCATGATCATCAGCGGTCGTACCTCAGATGTTTTTTTACCGGTCAATTTGATGAAGTACATACCATTGGTGATGTTTTCAGGGAGATAAATGCTGTTTTGATCCATCGACATCGTGCCCAGGTTACTACCGGATGCAGAAATCAATTCGGCCCTGACCAGCGACTCCGCAGCGTTGTGATACACAATTCTTCCGGTCACAGGGTTGGGATAAAGTACCGTATTTTCTTTCAACGAAATGGACTGATCTGAAGTAGGAAATGAAGATATGTATTCCCTAAGCCATACCAAAGCAGGGCGCTCAGTTGTACCATCTTCACCCATGATGTAGGCTTTTTCATTCGTTCTCCACAGACCAGTCCTCCACCCCCATAGCGTAATGCCTTTTACTGCAGGGTGTTCCCAGAAAATAGGGAAGATGCGCTGATATTCAGACAATTGTATTTGATCCGTTGGTCCGTCGATATCTAGTTCTGTTGCGTACAAAGGCAATCCAGTGGCTGCCAGCCTGTCCAGATTGTTTTTCATCTGAGTCGAACTACCTCTGGTGGAAAATGCATGTGCCTGTACACCCACACCGTCAATAAGGTTTCTGGCCTTGAGCAAATTAATGATCTGCAAATACTGAGTTGTACTTGCATCGTTGTTGACAATACTGTAGTCGTTGATCATCAGGTGTGATTTGGGGAATTTTTCCCGCGCAAGTTTGAAGGACTCGATGATCCAGTCCCATCCTGTGCTGCCATTTCCACCAAGCGCGTTTCCATAGTTGCCTTTTCCGGCACCAAAAGGAGCTGCGTGTAAGGGTTCGTTGACCACTTCAATGATATCAATATCCGGATATCTGTCTGCAACTGCCTGGTACCATTCCACAATCTCTGCATATTGCTCGTTTGCCGGAAGGTTTTCCATCCACGAAGGCTGTTGAGATCCCCAAATAAGTACGTGCAATTTGAAGGGGAAGCCATTGTCCTTGGCGAGCTTGTAAGCGGCATCGAGGTCGGTCCAGTTCATGACATCTCTCTGAGGTTCTGCAGCTCCCCATTTTCCAGCATTTTCCGGCGTTACCTGATTCCAGTAATTTTCAAACCATCTTATTTGGCTCGAGCTGTAGACATTGCCAAGAAATTTGCCCTTACCTTCAGCTATCGGCCTAAAATCTGGCCCCGAAGTAGTTCTGCCGGGCTCTTTATTGTCCAGGTTTTTTACAGAATAAAACAATGATGCATTCGCAAATGCAATCTTATCCATATCAAAACCGTCCTCTCTGGCGCCAATGACAAAAGTCCGGGTGAGATTTCCGGCATCAACTGTAAATTTTACAGGAGCTTCATCCCCCGTGAATTCCGATAAATTGATCCATTTCCAAATATTTTGTCCGGCACCTCCGCCTCCATCGACCAGTTCATTGAGGTTGGAATAACCTACGCCAGATAAACCATTGGCCCGAATCCATTCCTCAGCATTGCTTAGGCTTTTTTCTCCAAAGCCATTTCCATAAAAAAAGGAGTCGTCGTTAGCAGCATTGGGTCCCACCCTGCACCGAAGGTATAAATCATATTCACCGGCCTCCTGAAAAGTCACCGTCAGTTTGATGACCCTTTCAGCAGAAGTGGGCAGATCACCAGTCCCATTGCCGGTGACGCTGACAAAAGTTACTGCATTTTCGAGCTTTGTTTCAAACGCACTCCCCACCTGACCCGATTCAAGTTCTACAACCACAGGCAAGCTTTGGGCAAAAGTACAATGAGATATTAAAAGTAAAAGCAAAAAAAGTGGATACGGTAAAATTTTGATCATAGTAAAATTTTATAATGAATGTGACAAATATAAGGTCCGCGTCGGCTTTCTTTCGTAAATTTCATTTGTTCAGGTCAACTCTTTGATTATTTTTGTAAATAAATGTGCAATTCACACTTATACTCTTCGGAAAATGGATTGTTCTTTTAAAATGCGTGGACAAAAATGCTAAGTCATTGAGTTAATATGCTCAAAACACACGTCATAGCTGTGACACTGAGGTCACAGTTTGGAGCTAAATTCATTTACGATGAATTTTTGACGCTCCTCATGGCGAGGCTTAACAACGCAGTCCCTACACTGTGTAGGGATTGACAGCAGTTTAATGGGCAAATCTATTTCCCGAAGAGTATCATTGCAATTTTTAAGTCACCATCCATCACATCGTTAAAGCAGCATTATGAAATCATCCGTTTCATTCAACACAAGCAACATCACATCCGTGGTCATTTGTTTGATTTGCATGGGTTGTTTTCCTGCCTCATCTGTATTGGCCCAAACCATCGAATTTAAAAAAGGAATGGTATCCAAACCCATCAGCGACAACCTGTTTGGATTGTTTTTTGAAGACATCAACTATGCTGCTGACGGAGGCCTGTACGCAGAATTGATTCAAAACCGATCCTTTGAGTATAATCCTACTGAAAAAAGAGAATGGCATGCACTTTCTTTTTGGGACTATCTGACGCCGGGATTTTCATATGGTAAAATCAGTGTGGAAAGCCGTGAGCCGGTACATGTCAATAATCCCCATTATGTTGAGCTGACGGCAGAATTCACCGGACAAGAAGGAGTAGGGATGAGAAATAAGGGATTTTCGCCCATAGGTGTAAAATCCGGTGAAACTTACAGGTTTTCGATGTTTACCCGACTGCTGAGTGAAGAGCCGGTGACCATGAAAGTGGCATTGCAGGACAATCTTGGCCGCATGTTGGCCTGGAAGGAGGTACAAATCAGCAATACCGGATGGCATCAGATCGAGAGCAATCTTACAACAATCAGAGATTGTGACAGTACATCCCTCGTTCTGCTTGCGGTTACAAAGGGAAAAATTGCCCTCGACATGGTGTCGCTTTTCCCTGAAGCAACATTCAAGGGAAGAAAAAACGGATTAAGAACTGATCTTGCCCAGCTCCTGGCTGACATCAAACCAGCTTTCATCAGATTTCCGGGAGGATGTCTCGTCCATGGAGACGGGGTTGGCAATATGTATCGCTGGAAAAATACCGTTGGACCCCTGGAGCAAAGAGTGGAACAAAAAAACCTGTGGGGCTACCATCAATCTATGGGGCTCGGTTATTTTGAATACTTCCAGCTTTGTGAAGACATAGGCGCCAAACCGGTGCCTGTCCTTCCGGCAGCAGTGAGCTGTCAGAATTCCGGGGGCACCTGGCGGACGGGTGGAACAGGACAACAAGCCCTTCCCATTGAGGATATGGAGGAATACCTGCAGGAGGTGCTCGACCTGGTGGAATGGGCCAACGGTCCAGCAGACAGCAAATGGGGCAGGATCAGGGCAGAAGCTGGTCATCCCGAACCCTTTGGCCTGAAGTACATTGGCATTGGCAACGAAGACAAGATCACTCCTGAATTCCAAAGTCGGTTCAAAATGATTTATGAAGCCGTAAAATCAGCCCATCCTGAAATCACCATCATTGGTACCTCCGGTCCGTTTTCTGATGGCGAGGATTTTGAAAAAGGCTGGGGAATAGCATCAACACTGGAGATTCCTATTGTTGACGAACATTATTATAAAGACCCTCAATGGTTTACCTCCAACCTGAAGAGATATGACGCATA
The DNA here is from genome assembly GCA_020436935.1 of Saprospiraceae bacterium. Taxonomy (GTDB): domain Bacteria; phylum Bacteroidota; class Bacteroidia; order Chitinophagales; family Saprospiraceae; genus JADKBO01. The sequence continues at coordinate 80,183 of JAGQWX010000013.1, read as the reverse complement.
TGACCGTACCAAGCCAAAAGTATATCTCGGAGAATACGCGTCATGGGGCAATAAGCTGAGCAATGCTCTTGCTGAAGCAGCCTACATGATCGGACTGGAAAGAAATGGAGATGTTGTCGAGATGGCATCATACGCCCCTTTGTTTGCCAAAAAGGATTTTACCCAGTGGCGAACTGATATGATCTTTTTCGACCACAAAAAGGCCTTTCTCACGCCCAACTACCACGTCCAGAAAATGTTTTCTCTGCATAAAGGCCAAAAATATATTTCCAACATCGTCACGCCGACTACTTCTGATTCTCCTTTGAGTGCGTCGTGTGTTTTGGATGAAAATCAGGGAGACCTCATCTTCAAAATGGTCAATACCGGCGATGTCTCCGGTGATTTCACCATTGATTTGTCAAAAGTGAAAGGCTATGATGCTACTGCCAGCCTTGAAATATTAACAGGAGCTCCCGGAGATGAAAACAGCTTTGAGTCACCTGAAAAAGTGGCACCAAAAGTTTCGAAAATGAACATCACCAAAAAGTTTGTGTATTCAGCCCCTCCCTCGTCTTTTAGTGTGATCAGAATAAAAGCAATCAAAAAATGATGAAAATCCGCATACCCGCTTGCCATATAAAATTCATTCTTGCAAGTTGCCTGGCCTTCTTGTCTGGCCAGATGTTGATGGGTCAGGCCATCAATCCCATCATTCATGCCGATGTTCCAGATATGTCGATGATCAGAGTGGGCAATGAATATTACATGAGCAGCACGACCATGCACATGAGTCCGGGATTGCCCATCATGAAGTCAAAAGACCTCAGCAATTGGGAACTCATCAGTTATGCCTACGACACACTTGTGAGCAACGACGCCATGAATCTTGAAAACGGCAAACAGACTTATGGACGTGGTTCCTGGGCAAGCTGTTTGAATTACCAGAACGGCGAGTTTATTGTTACTACTTTCTCAGCTACCTCTGGTCAAACCCATGTTTACAGGACGAAGGATCCTGCCAAAGGACCCTGGAAAACCAATTCATTTTCACCGTCTTACCATGACCATACCATCTTCTTTGATGACGATGGTAGAGTATATATGATTTACGGAGCCGGTAAACTGTTGCTGAAGGAGTTGAAACCCGATCTTACAGGATTAAAAGAAGGAGGACTTGACCAGGTCCTGATTGAAAATGCAAGTGCTCCAGCAGGACCAAATATCATGCTTGGTGCCGAAGGCTCTCAGCTCTATAAAATCAATGGCAAGTATTACCTCTTCAATATTACCTGGCCTCGCGGAGGGATGAGAACAGTAGTCATTCACAGGGCTGATAAGATCACCGGACCCTGGGAGGGCAGGGTAGGCCTTCAGGATCTCGGAGTCGCTCAGGGGGGACTGATCAGTACACCCGATGGCAAGTGGTTCTCCTATTTGTTCAGGGATTATGGTGCAGTCGGAAGGATACCATACATTGTTCCGGTAAAGTGGGAAGATGGATGGCCAGTGCTTGGCGAAGAGGGCAAAGTGCCCATGAAACTAGACCTACCCAAAAAAAAAAGCCTGATCCCCGGCCTTGTACAATCCGATGATTTCTCAAGGAAAGACAACGGCAATTTTCTGCCGCTGGCATGGCAATGGAACCACAACCCAGACAACAAATACTGGTCACTCCATGAAAATAAGGGTTTTCTCACTTTGACAACTTTCAGAAAAGACACGAGCTTCGTTACTTGTAAAAATACCCTCACACAGAGAACCATAGGTCCGAAATCCTCTGCCAGCGTAAAGATCAACACTTCAAAGATGAAAGATGGTGACATTGGAGGATTTGGCTTGTTGCAGAAAAACTATGGCTATGTAGGAGTCGTAAAAGAAGGCAAAAAACGCTACCTGGTCATGAGCAATAATGTAGGTGGCGCTGAGCACGTGGTCAAAAAAAATGCCTTGAAGAAAAAGGATGTTTATTTAAAAGCAGAGTGTGACTTTTTAGAAAGAGCAGACACGGCTCAATTTTATTATAGCCTTGACGGAAAAAAATGGGAAGCCATTGGGGATCCGCTTAAGATGTCTTACACTTTGCCACACTTTATGGGGTATAGGTATGCTCTCTTCAACTATGCCACCAAAAATACCGGTGGTAAGTTGCTTTTTGACCATTATGAAATCAACGATCTGAATGAAAACAATTAAAAATACAGCAGTGAGATACGTTCTTAAAACATTGACTTTGAAGCAAATATTAGTATTCATAGCCTTTTTTTCTTTATTAAATCTGAAGGCCCAAACGCTGCAAAGCCCTGACGGAAAACTCAAGGTTGTGGTAGACATACCCAAGGCCAGTTACCAGGTTTACTACGACAATAAAGAAGTGCTTGAAGCCTCAGCTCTTGGCCTCATAAGATCAGATGAAGATTTTTCAAAAAGCCTTATCCTCAATAAAGTCGGTAAAACCAAAACGGTCAAAGACCAGTACCAAATGCTGACTGCGAAAAAATCGGACATCAGCTATTCAGCCAACGAAACGACAATTTTTACTACATCTGCCAGTGGCAAAAAGATGAACATCATCTTCCGCCTTTCCAACGACGGCCTGGCATTCAGATATGTCTTCCCCGGAAAATCCAAGGAAGTCCTCAACATCAGCAAAGAATCTACGACCTTCAATTTTCCCGGAAATGCAAGGGCATGGTTACAGCCGAAGACGGAGTCACAAACCGGATTTGAGCACACCAACCCATCCTACGAGGCACATTACGAACTTGATATTCCTGTCGATAAGTCCTCACCCGGACCCAACGGATGGGTCTTTCCTGCTTTATACCAGTCCAATGGTGTATGGGTGATGATCACCGAAGCTGACCTGGGTTATGCCTATTGCGGCACTGCCTTGCAGCAACATTCCCCTAAGGGTGAATATTCCATCAATTTTCCTCAGGCACCTGAAGTGTTTAAAGATGGAAAGGCTACGTTGAATCCAGAATCCACTCTGCCGTGGAAGACGCCCTGGAGGATATTGGCTGTCGGAGATTTGAAAACCTTGATGGAATCAACGCTTGGTACAGATCTGGCTCAGCCCGCTGTCAAAATGAAAAAAGATTTCATCAAGCCAGGGAAAGCATCATGGTCGTGGATCATCGAGAAGGACAATTCAATCGTTTACAAAGACCAGATCAGATACATAGACTTTGCCTCTGAGATGCAGTGGCAATATTGCCTGGTAGATGCCAACTGGGATAATACCATTGGCTATGATTCCATCAATATCTTATCCAAATACGCCCAATCCAAAAATGTATCCTTGCTCTTGTGGTACAATTCTGCAGGCAGCTGGAATACAGTGACCATGACACCCAAAGGCAAATTGCTGACACACGCAGACAGAATGCAGGAGTTTGCCAAGATCAGTGCCATGGGTGTGAAGGGAATCAAGGTAGACTTTTTTGCGGGAGACGGCCAGTCCATGATGATATATTACAGAGATATTCTCGAAGATGCTGCAAAATTTGGCCTCCTGGTCAATTTTCATGGCGCTACATTGCCTAGAGGATTGCACAGAACTTACCCCAATTTTATGACAGCAGAGGCGATATTTGGATATGAAATGATCACCTTCGGACAAGGCTCGGCCAACAAAGAACCGGAGCATGCAGTCATGTCTGCCATGGTAAGGAATGCTTATGATCCCATGGACTTTACACCAATGAACTTGTACAAAATACCCAGAATCAACAGGAAGACTACCGCAGCTTTTGAACTGGCAACAGCAGTCGTTTACTTGTCGGGCATCCAACATTTTGCGGAAACGCCGCAGGGCATGGAAAAAGCACCGGAATCTGTGAAGGCCTTCCTGAGGTCCATTCCGGATTACTGGCAGGATGTACGCTACATCGATGGTTTCCCCGGCAAACACTATGTGGTGGCCAGGAAGTCAGGCAACAAGTGGTATGTAGCAGGCATCAATGGCGAAGGCGTGGACAAAGAATTGACGCTTGATTTGAGTTTTTTGAAAGGCTCAGGTGGCCAGATGTACAAAAACGGCAACAATGCAGCAGCAGAAGTCAATATAGGCACAGAAGAAGTAATGATTCCGCAGGATGGCAAACTGAAAGTCAAGCTGGTGGCCAACGATGGTTTTGTGTTCGTAGTTGGCGGTAAATAAAATGAATTAAATACATGAAAGGATGAGAAAGGCTTATTTTAATTTTGGGATGTTTGCCCTGCTTTTTCTGGCAGTGGTGAATCAGGCTTTTTCTCAGGAGAATGCAGTAAATATAGACATTGACAGGGCAGTTGAAGTAGGCGAAATGCGTCCATTCTGGGCCTGGTTTGGATATGACGAACCCAATTATACCTCCAGAGAAAATGGCAAAAAGTTGCTTTCAGAGCTCCAGGAGATGAGCCCTGTTCCTGTGTATGTCAGAACCCACAATCTATTGACCTCCAAAGGCAACAGCCCAGGACCCGACCTCAAGTGGGGATTTACCGATGCCTACAGCGAAGATAAAAATGGAAAACCCATTTACAATTGGACCGTTGTGGACAGCATCATCGATGTCATTGTATCCAGGGGTATGAAACCATTGATGGAAATAGGCTTCATGCCACGCGACCTATCCACCAAGCCGGAGCCTTATGAGCACACCTGGAGCCAGGGAGGCAACATCTGGACAGGTTGGACCTATCCACCCAAAGACTATGAAAAGTGGAAAAACCTGGTCTACCAATGGACATTACATACGGTATCCAGATATGGAATGAAAGAAGTAAAGACCTGGCTGTGGGAAGTATGGAACGAGCCGGACATACCCTATTTTTCAGGCACTTTTGAGGAGTATTGCATGATGTATGATTATGCAGCGGCAGGCCTTAAAAAGGCATGTCCCGAGTGTGTCATCGGAGGCCCTCATACCACCAGCCCCCGCAATGACAAGGCCAATACCTATCTGAGCAATTTCATCAAACATTGCCTTTACGAAAAAAATTATGCCACAGGAAAGATCGGCAGTCCCCTTGAATACATTGGTTTTCATGCAAAAGGTAACCCAGAATTTGTCGATGGCAACATCAGAATGAATATGGGCGTCCAGCTCAGAGACATACAAAGGGCATTTGAGACCGTCAACAGCTTTAAAGAGCTGAAAGGCATTCCCATCATTGTCGGAGAATGCGACCCCGAGGGTTGTGCCGCTTGTTCCGTAGAAAGAGATCCCAAGTACGGCTATCGAAATGGCACCATGTACTCTTCATACACAGCCTCCTCATTTGCAAGGATTTATGACTTGATGGGCGATTACAAAGTCAACCTTCAAGGGGCAGTCAGCTGGTCGTTTGAGTTTGAAGATCAGCCATGGTTTGCGGGTTTCCGTGAACTCGCGACCAACGGAATAGACAAGCCGGTACTCAATGTCTTCAGGATGTTTGGCCACATGCAGGGCAACAGATTGCAAGTCACCACAAAAGATGGCATGGGCTACCAGGACATCATCAACGATGGCGTCAGGAAAAAGGCAGATGTTGATGCGCTGGCATCTGCTTCAGGAGACGATGTCTGGGTCATGGTATGGAATTACCACGATGACATTCTTGCGCAAAAATCAACAAACGCGGTGCTGAATGTAAACCATCTAAAGGGCCAAAAGGCCATGATTGAGCATTATAGAATTGATGAAAATTACAGCAATTCTTTTGAGAAATGGAAGGAATTGGGAAGCCCTCAGCAAGTAGATGCATCCGCCTATGAGGCTCTTGAAAAGGCTGGAAAACTGCAGCTCATGGCCTCACCGGTTTGGAAGGACATCAAAGCAGACAAGCTCAGCCTTGAATTAGAGATGAGCCCACAGGCAGTATCGTTGATTCACCTCAAAGTTTTAAAATAATTCTGAAAATAAAGCCACATCATAATGAAATCTGATTTTAAAAACTACCAAAGTTGGATTGTAGCTGCCCGCTACAAGCTGGTTGATATGTGGAGGCCAATGCTCCTCATGATATTGCTATCGGGTACCAGCCTTGCCAACAGCTCAGCTCAGGCCTGGTCGCCTGTAAAAACCAAAAATGGCCTCGTTCAGGGAACAGCTGAAAACGGGGTACAAATATTCAAAGGCATTCCATTTGCGGCTCCGCCAGTTGGTGAAAACCGATGGCGCGCACCTCAGCCTGCATCAAACTGGGAGGGCATTTTGAAAGCAGATGCCTATGCTCCGGCTCCTTTTCAGGGAGGAAATCCACCTTCCGGCAAAAGTGAAGATTGTCTATACCTCAATATCTGGTCTCCGGCCAAAAATCCCGGCGAGAAGTTACCGGTATTGGTCTGGATCTATGGAGGAGGCTTTGCCTTTGGTTCGACCTCAGAATCGGGATACAATGGCATCAACCTTGCGCAAAAAGGTGTGGTCCTGGTCTCTGTTGCATACAGGGTAGGGCAATTGGGTTTCCTGGCTCATCCGGAATTGACAGCAGAGAGCGGCTATAAAGCATCGGGCAACTATGGCATTCTCGACATGATAGCAGGACTTCAATGGATCAAAGAAAATATATCTGCTTTTGGCGGCGACCCCGGCAAAGTCACCATTTTTGGAGAATCTGCCGGAGGCATCGCCGTGAGCATGCTGGCTGCATCGCCTTTGGCAAAAGGACTCATTCATGGGGCCATTTCTCAGAGTGGGGGTAACTTCGGACCACCAAGACCAACCACCTATCCCGGCGAAAACCTCAAAACCTTGAAGCAAGCTGAGGAGCAGGGCGTCGAGTATATGAAAAAGGCAGGTGTGAATTCTATTGCAGAACTCAGAGCCATTCCAGCGGAGCAATTGCCCATGGGTTTTGGGATGCCGGGAGGATGGCCGATCATAGACGGCTATGTGCAGAAAAATGATCAATACACGCTGTACACAAACAAAAAATTCAATGACATTCCTGTGTTGATTGGTTATAATTCGGACGAAGGGATGAGCTTCAGACCTCCCAAAACCCCCGAAGAATACATCACCGGCACCAAAGAACGATATGGCAAGTTTGCCGATGCCCTCATCAAAGCCTATCCTGTGGGAGAAAAGGATGTGCCAAAAACGGCACGTGATCTTGCCAGGGACGCTGCTTTTGGATGGCAGACTTATGCATGGGCGGAATTGCAATCTCAGAAGGGCAAGGCTCCCGTCTATTACTACTATTTTGACCAGCATCCTGTCTATGATAAAAGCTCGCCACAATATGGAACGGGATCACCTCATGGTCAGGACGTGGCATACGTATTTGGCTTTGTCAACCCTAAAAGTCAGCAGGCTGACCCCTCAGATCCTCAGGTGTCAGAGGCCATGATGACTTACTGGACCAACTTTGCCAAAACTGGTGATCCAAATGGTCCCGGAGTAAGCGAATGGCTACCTTATACAGCCAAAAATCATAGAGCCATGCACTTCAGACAAGGCACTGTCATGGGAGAAATACCCAGTGAGTCCTCGATGAAAATCCTCACCGATTATTTTTCCTGGAGGAGGACCAAAGAAGGCATGGACTGGGCTAAATAAAATATTCACATCAATCAATAACACATCTAAAATGAAGGATTTTTTAACCGTTTGTCTTTGTTTTGCTACCATGCTGGTTGGCTACGGCCAGGGAGTTGGTGCGAGGCAGGATTTTAACTCTCCCGAATACCACAATGACGGGAAAGTGACATTTAAATTCAGGGCACCTCAAGCCAAGGAGGTCAAACTCAATGCTCAGTTTTCCAGAACGCAAATGCCCATGGAAAAAGATACCAATGGCGTTTGGAGCATTACCGTTGGCCCAATTGAACCGGACATGTATCCGTATTCATTCAATGTGGATGGCATTTCAGTTGCCGATCCCAAAAATCAGGATTTGTTTCCCAATGAAGGTTTTCAAAACAGCATTGTGGAGATAAAAGGACCAAAAGCTGATGTCCACACTGTAAAAAATGTACCTCACGGAAAGGTAACTTATGCCTACTATTCCAACCCGGAATTGGGCGAACGTAGGGTATTGGTATACACTCCGCCGTCTTATGACCCTACATCGGCAAAAACCTACCCGGTCTTGTACTTGTTGCACGGCACAACAGACACCGAAGAAACCTGGACCAAGGTGGGCAGGGCCAACATCATTCTCGACAACCTCATCGCAGCTGGCAAGGCCAAAGACATGATCATCGTGATGCCTTATGGCAGGGCCTATCCGGTGATTACCAAAAATTCAGGCAGTCTCAGGAACTGGGAGAACCTTCAGGAATTCAAAAAAGACTTTTTCAACCATTTGATGCCTTTTGTAGAAAGCCAGTACAAAATCAAAAAGGATAAAAACAGCAGAGCCATCGCCGGATTCAGTGGTGGTGGAGGAACATCACTGTACTTTGGCCTCAACAATCCGGATACTTTCGCCTGGGTGTGCGGTTTTGCACCAGGAATGCTCAAAAACGAATTCGAGAGAAACAACGAAGTGCCTTTTAAAGATCCCATGGCTACCAATAAGAATCTGAAACTTTTCTGGATTGGAGTAGGCAAGGATGATATGCTCTATTCGGTGATTAAGGATTACATGGTCGTATTGGATGAGAAAAAGATCAAGTACGAAAGCTTTGTATCTGAGGGAGGCCATACCTGGATGAATTGCAAACTCTTCCTTACAGAAATTGCCCAGAAATTATTCCAATAATTCAAACCATCAGTTTAAAGCCATTTAAAATCATGAAAAACAAATACCATATTTTACCCATGTTGCTGGTACTATTGTGCCTGCAATTTGCTGCCATCGGACAGCCGCCAAGAGGGCCCTTTGTCATCTCACCTATGGTACACAAAGACAAAACGGTCACCTTTGGTTACCTCGCTCCAAATGCAAAAGAAGTAAAGCTCAGCGGCCAGTTTCTTAAGGAGCCAGTAGCCATGACCAAAGATAGTGTGGGGATCTGGAAGGTTACGGTAGGTCCTGTAAAACCTGACATTTATCCTTACAATTTCAACGTAGATGGCATTTCTGTCATGGACCCATCCAATGTCGATTACTTTCCCAACGAAAGATTCAAAGGGAGCCTTCTGGATGTGCCCGGAGATACGCCATTGATGCACGCAATGAAGGACGTTCCTCACGGAGCGATGACATACAACTATTACCCATCGATGGAAGGATCAACAGGAACCATTGTTGTTTATACGCCCCCTGGATATGACTACAATCAGGCGGTGAAGTATCCTGTTTTTTATCTCATCAGCGGCACAACAGATACCGAAGAAACCTTTTTTAAGGTGGGCAAAGTCAATATGATCCTCGACAATATGATTGCTGAAGGCAAGGCTAAACCGATGATTGTAGTGATGCCTTATGGAAATCCCATTGCCAGAATAGCGGAACAAACAGGGCAGTCAAAACCTACAGACGTAGCCAACAGAGACAGCGATGACGCGGTAAAGAGACTCAAGTTTTTTGAAGACGACCTGGTTGGTAAAATCATTCCATATGTCGAGAAAAATTATCGCGTTGCTGCCGGTAAAGAAAACAGAGCCATCGCCGGATTTTCAAGAGGTGGGGGACAAACCCTCAGGGCAGCATTCAATCATGTCGATAAGTTTGCATGGGTATGCAGTTACGCATCCTACGTCAGCCCTTCAGAAATTGAGCAAAGTTTCCCTCACATCATCAAGGATGCCGCAAAAACCAATAAAGATTTCAAACTTTTCTGGTCTGGCATTGGCACAGAGGACTTTTTGTACAAAGGCACCACAGAGTTCAATGATTTTTTAAAGTCAAAAGGTATTGCATTGAAAACGTACGAGACAGACGGTGGTCACACCTGGATGAACGTAAAAAAATACCTGAACGAAACCCTTCCATTATTATTCAGATAGCAGAAAAACAGACATGAAAAACATCATATTAACAACCATAGCCCTCGCTGCATTTGCCATTGCTGCATTTGGCCAAAGGGCACCAAGACCAAGTTCACCCGATGTTCACAAGGACAACAGTGTTACCTTCAGATACTATGCCCCCAAGGCCAATGAAGTATTGCTTCATGGAGAGTTTCTGGAAAAGCCATTGCCCATGACAAAGGATACTTCAGGTATCTGGACGCTTACAGTACCACCTGTGAAACCAGACATCTACCCTTACTTTTTTGCAGAAGATGGTAACCAATTGGCGGATCCCAACAATACTTACCTTTTCGCCAACGAACGATTTAAAAGAAGCATATTGGATGTTCCCGGCGATCAGCCCCTGGTCCATTCGCTGCAGAATGTACCACACGGCAGCATTCAGTACAGATATTACGAATCTTCCAGCCTGGGTCGCACTCGGGAAATGCTGGTGTATACACCTCCGGGATACGATGCATTCGGCAATAAAAATTACCCGGTGTTGTATCTTATTCATGGAGGATCTGATACGCAGGAGACCTGGACAAAAGTGGGAAGAGCCAATTTCATTGCAGACAACCTCATAGCAGCCGGAAAAGCAGAGCCTATGATCATTGTGATGCCGTACGGCAACGTGAGACCGAGCCCAATGCCCGATTTTACCAAAGACATCATCAACGACATCATACCGTTTGTAGAAAAGAATTACCGGGTGATCAAAGACAAAGATCACAGGGCAGTCGCAGGCTTTTCTGTAGGTGGAGGTCAGACGCTCAACATTGGATTTACCAATCTGGATAAGTTTTCATACATCTGTTCGTACGCCCCATTTACCATGACTGAAGAATTCAGGAAAAACTTCACAGACTGGAAGCCCAATGCGGCAGAAATCAATAAAAACCTGAAGTTATTTACAGTGAGTGTTGGGACAGAAGACTTTTTGTACGAGAGTGTTAAGCAGAATTTGGCCATGTTCGAAGAGAAAGGCGTTAAAGTCCAGCCCATCATTGTTTCAGGAGGACATACGTGGATGAATTGTAAGTTGTTTTTGGCAAAAACGCTCGAGCAACTTTTTAAATAAATAGATCACCAGTAAGTTTAAAAAATGAAAATTTTAAAGCCGCTATTATTAATGCTTTTTGGTCTGGGCTTAGTTCAGGTCAATGCCCAGGACCCCAATTTTCACATCTATCTGTGTTTTGGTCAGTCCAATATGGAGGGAGCCGGTAAAATCGAAGCTCAGGATACGATTACCGACGATAGGCTCAAGTTGTTATCAGCCCTTGATTGTCCTGAATTGGGTAGAGAAATGGGCAAATGGTACGACGCAAAACCACCATTGTGCCGATGCAGGACAGGGCTGTCACCGGCAGACTATTTTGGCAAAACCATGATTGAAAATTTGCCAAAAAACATCAAAGTTGGGCTCGTACATGTGGCAGTAGCAGGCAGTAAAATTGAAATTTTTGACAAGCAGGATTACAAAGCCTACCTCGATTCTTCCGCTGCTGAAAAGCCATGGATGATCAGAATGGCAGATGCTTATGGAGGGAATCCATATCAGCGTTTGTTGGATATGGCACGCATAGCTGCAAAAGACGGTGTCATCAAAGGTATACTATTGCATCAGGGAGAATCAAATACAGGAGACAAGTTGTGGCCTCAGAAAGTCAAAAAGGTTTATGACGATTTACTTGCTGACCTTGGCATGAGGCCCAACTCTATTCCAATTTTGGCAGGTGAACTGGTACATGCAGATCAGGGAGGAAAATGTGCTTCCATGAATGAAATCATAGCAACTCTTCCTACGGTCATACCAAGGGCTTATGTCATCCCGTCAAAAGGTCTGGAAGCAGTGCCGGATAAGCTTCATTTCAATACCCAGGGAGTGCGACAGTTTGGCAAGCGCTATGCCATGCGCATGTTGTATACCATGGGCATCGATATCGATCCATTTCCTACAAACACTATGGCAGCCGAGACCAACGCTCCGGGGTTGAGTTATCCCAGAGTAGACAAGGAGGGCAGAGCATATTTTAAAGTGGATGCCCCGACGGTAAAACAATTGCAACTCGATTTGGGTAAAAAATATGACTTTACACTGGATGATGCAGGCATATGGACCGTGAAAACCGAAGTACTTCAACCTGGTTTTCACTATTACTACTTGTTGAGCGATGGATATAGATTTTCTGATCCGGCTTCGGAATCTTTTTTTGGAATTGGAAAGATGATGAGTGGGATTGAAATTCCGGCCCCTGATGAAGCATTTTATCAACCCAGAAATATTCCACACGGGGAAGTAAGAGAAAACTATATTTATTCAAAAGTCATGGGAGGGTACGAGCGTTTTTATGTCTATACTCCACCGGGTTATGATAATAATAAGAAGCAAAAATATCCGGTTTTTTACCTGCAGCATGGCATGGGAGAAGACGAGCGAGGTTGGGTGGAGCAAGGCAAACTCAGCATCATCATGGACAATCTGCTGCAAGATAAAAAAGTCGTGCCGATGGTCATTGTGGTGTCTGACGGAGGCACCGGTAATATGTTTAAAACCCTTCCGGGAGAAGATGTAAATGCAGCCAGAAGTCAGTACGGTGCTAAGTTTACACCTTTTTTACTGGACGAAATCATTCCATATGTCGAAGCCAATTACAAGGTGAAAAAAGACAAGTGGAACCGGGCAATGGCTGGCCTTTCATGGGGAGGGTTTCAGACCTTCCAGACCGCTTTGCCCAATCTCGATAAATTTGCCTACATCGGTGGTTTCAGCGGTGCAGGGATGTTCAATCCACAGACCGATATGAAGACGGTATATGGAGGAGCTTTTGCCGATGCCGGAAAATTCAATAAAGAAGTGAAAGTCTTCTTTTTGGGCATTGGAGAACACGAAGGACAGCGTACCAAAGGCCTCAGTGATGCCTTTACTGCGGCGGGTATAAAAAATGTTTACTATCAATCGCCCAATACAGCCCATGAATGGTTGACGTGGCGAAGAAGTCTGGAACAATTCACTCAAATGTTGTTTAAGTAGGAATAATGGGTTGGTTGAAACATTTCCAAATTTTTATTGCTTAAAGAGAAAATTAAAAGTTAAAAAAATCGTGTATTCAATCCATTGAATCAATTTTTTGGATCCAATGGAAGTATAATTTTAAAAAAGTGTCGAAAGTCATGCATTTATTATTTAAAATTATATCAATCGATTGCGTTAAGATTGTTTTAAAGGCATATATTTGGCGCGGTTATTTTGCCAAAGCAATGATCGGTGCCACTTTGAAAAGGGAATTTTTGTTAACAAATTGTGAAGATTCAAGCAGCAATTTGACAACCAAATCCGTATTTACTTAAGATGAAGCCGTGTTTAAGCCATAATAAATTTCATTAAAACTTAAAAATTGAAGAAAACAACAATCTACATATTGTTTAAGTTGTCTGCAATCGATTGCGTAAATCATATATCCGTAAAAGAGAAGTTGTCTTTTTCATTTTTATGTTAAGCAATCGATTGTGTAAAAGAAATCAAACATCATTAATTAATTGTTCAAATCTAATCTCACATTAAAAATTAGTAAGTATGGAATTAAAGCTACAGTTTAAATCAAGCTTTCAAAAACTGATGATGGCCTGCCTGTTTTTGGTAGCCTCCATGAGTTTTGTGCAAGCTCAGCAGCTTACGATCAAGGGTACCATCGTCGACAACGAAAACGACGAACCTATGATTGGTGTCAATGTTTTGGTCCAGGGAACCGCTCGTGGTACAGTGACCGACATTGATGGCGCTTATGAACTCCAGGCAAATCCAGGAGAGACATTGGTGTTTAGCTACACCAGTTATGAAACCGTTGAAGTGGTCATTGGAACGGAGACCACCATCAACCTTAGAATGAACCAATCTGCTGAGCTACTCGATGAGGTAGTGGTCATCGGATATGGTACACAAAACAAAAGAGACATCACAGGTTCTGTGGTATCTATTCAGGAAGCAACTTTGAAAGAAGTGCCTGCACCCAACATGCTCAACCAATTGAAAGGTAGAGCTGCCGGTGTTTCTATCGTGAGTAACGGATCAACTCCGGGTTCTCAGGGACAAATCAGGATCAGGGGTAACAGAACACTTACTACGGGAAACGGCGACGGTCTGGATGGACCTTTGGTGGTGGTAGATGGTATACCTTTTGGTGGCCTCAATGACATCAACCCCGATGATATTGCAAGCATGGAGATTCTTAAAGACGCATCTGCAACAGCCATTTATGGCTCTAGAGGTGCAGGTGGAGTCATTCTGATTACGACAAAAAGAGGTAAAATATCAAAGCCTGTTTTGACTTATGACGGATACCATGGTGTAACAAATGTGATGGGTAAGTACAATGTAATGAATGCACAGGAATATGCTACATTCAAGGATTGGGCAGCAAAATTAAATACAGCTTCACCTGGAACTACAGCCTACCCTCTGACACCGGTAGAAGCTGAAAACCTCGCAGCAGGCGTAGACACTGACTGGCAGGATTTATTATACCAGACAGGATACAATACCAGCCATCAATTGGGCTTGCAAGGTGGTGTAGAAAGTACTCAATATTCTGTTGGTCTTGGTTATTTTAACGAAACTGGTATTATTCCAAATCAGGATTTCAAACGTATGAACATGCGTGCAACCATCGATCAGAAATTGGGAAAGAGAGTAAAGATTGGTTTTAATACCATCAATACACTGACTTACACCAATACTCCTGGTGGTGGTGGGGTACCAGGTTTCCTTGTTGGTCTTACACCATTGGCTAAGCCATACAATGAAGATGGTTCTGTCAACCTTTTGCCTAAAATCGGAAGTATTGATGCCAATCAGGTTTCACCATTGACTTTGATCTCAAGGCAAGATGACATCCTCAACAACAACAGGAGCATCAGAACTTTCAACAGTATGTACGGTGAAGTTCAAATATTGGATGGCTTAAAATACAGATTCAATGCAGGTCTCAACTTCAGCCAGTCACACTTCAATGGTTATGCCCCTGTAAATACTTATGTCAATAACGCAACAGTACAAAGTTCATCAAGTGCAGACCTCAATAACAATGAATTCTGGGATGTCAACTTCCAGCACTTGTTGTACTACGATAAAATATTTGCTAAAAAACACAAACTGGGTTTGACAGCCTTGTTTGAAGCAACCAAAAACCACAACCTGAGCAGCAATTTTAATGTAAGAGGTGTACCTGCCGACTATATTAAAACTGCAAACTTCTCTTTGGCACAATCTACTCCAACAGGAGGAGGTGGATATAGCGAGACAGGTTTGTTGTCTTATATGGGAAGAGCGAATTATACATATGCTGGAAAATACATGGTTACAGCGACATTCAGAAGAGATGGTTCTTCGACACTTTCTCCAGGCAATCAATGGTTCAACTATCCTGCGATCGGTTTAGGCTGGAATGTGAGTGATGAAGCTTTTATGAAAAACGCAGACTTCATTTCCAACTTGAAATTGAGAGGGGGCTGGGGTATATCAGGAAACAGAAACGTAGGTGCCTACGCCACGTTGGGAGCATTGTCTTCAAGCTTCTACAACTTCGGTACATCCACAGCAGGCCAGGTTTTGGGTTATACAGTGACCAACCTTCCTGCATCAGACCTTGGTTGGCAGTCTACTTCACAAACTGATTTAGGACTTGAAATAGGATTGTTTAAGAATAGGGTTACCGGTAGTTTTGATGTGTATCAACAGAAGACCAAAGATATTCTTCTTTCTGTAAGCTTGCCTCCGAGCAACGGTGCGGGTTCAACTTTGAAGAATCTTGGTAAAACAGAAGGTAAAGGTTTTGAATCTTCTGTATCTGTTGACATCTTACAAAGCAAAGACGGTGTCAATTGGGGTGTAGATTTGCTGTACTTCTTCAACAGAGAAAAAATTACTCAATTGACTACACCAGAAGAACTCAACAACATCGGCAATGGGTGGTTTGTTGGTCATCCACTGACAGTGATCTACGATTACAACTTCCTGGGTATTTGGCAAACAGCTGATGAAGCTGACGGTAGTTTGGCAAAACAAACTTCACCCGTTCAAAAACCAGGCCAGGTTAGAGTTGAAGACTTGAACAATGACGGCAAAATCGATGCTGCAGACAGACAAGTGATCGGCAACTTCCAGCCAAAGTGGGAAGGAGGTTTCACCAACAGGATATACTACAAGAACTTTGATTTCACAGCAGTAGCTTATGCACGTATGGGGCAAAAAACTGTAGTTTCCTATATTTCCGGTACATCAGGAGGTGGTTCTGGATTCAGTTTCTTCAATCAAGGCAGGTCCAATCAGTATAAAGTGGACTATTGGACTCCTGAAAATCCATCGAATACTTTCCCAAGACCTGATGCAAACGGTGGTATTCCTGACTTTGGTTCTGTGCTTCAATACAGAGATGGTTCATTCATCAAAATGAGAAGTATGAACCTTGGTTACACATTTAACAATGCATTTGCTAAGAAGGCGGGTATTTCTGGATCAAGAGTTTACCTCAACGTAACAAATCCATTCATTATATATTCACCATTGGTAAGAGAGGGTTTAGCTATTGATCCTGAAGGTAATAACGGTAATGCCAATGGACAAGTCATTGGAAATGGTGTACCAGGAAGACAAATTACAGTAAGTTTGAATAACCCACCTGTAAGACAATTTACATTTGGTGTAAACCTTAAATTTTAAAATCTAGATCAATGAAAAAAATACAATTATCAATATTAGCTGTTCTGATTTTTTCTTCATTTGGTTGTGGAGACATCCTTGAGGAGCACCCACAATCACAAATTGTACCTTCTTTATTCAACAGTGCAGCTGGTGTATTGGGAGGTATAGCCGGAGTTTACAATGACATCAGAGGTCAATGGGGAACAGAAGGTTTTACCGTTGAAATGATGGCAGGTACTGACGAGATTGTCAGAGGTGCCAGTGCCGGCGGTGGTACAGCTTATACCTACAATGGTCTCAATTCCACCAACTTTGGTTCTGCCTGGGGCGTAGCCTTCACTGATATCAACACCCTGAATGGTGTATTGAAATTTGGTGCAGAAATCAATGAGCCGGAAAATATCAAAAAACAATACCTGGCTCAGGCAAAATTCCTCAGAGGTTTTTGGTATTTCTATCTTGTTCAAACATGGGGCGATGTTCCATTACATACAGAATTTATTACAACTGCTTCACAGGCAGCACAAAGAGACCCTGCGTCAAAAGTGTATGAGCAAGTCATTCAGGATTTTAGAGATGCAACCGCAGACCTTCCTGATAAACCAACAGCTCCATTTTTGGGTAAAGCAGCGACAAAACCTGTAGCTAAATTTTTCCTTGCCAAAGCTTTGTTGACCAGAGGATGGCAAACCAACAGCCAGGCAGATTATGCAGAAGCTGCTAAGTTGTGCAGTGAGATCATCGCAGAGAAAGCAACATACGGCTTGGACCTTTGGCAGGATTTTGCCGACGCTTTTGTTCCGGCAAATGACTATGGTAAAGAGACCATGTTTGTTAGTGATCATACCAATGATCCAAAGTTTGGTTATTATACAGTGGGTGGAGCTGCTTCCGGTGGAGCTGCACAAAACCTTACTCCTTGGTTTACCAACTGGAACTACCCTGCTGTATCCGGGTTGAATTCTTATCTCAATGCATCTGGCGTATTGACCAACGCTGCACCAGCGGGTATGGTAAGGGATGCATTTTATGGAAGACCTTACATAAGGATGCGTCCAAACTCCATCAAAGCAAGCTCCGGATCTAATGCTGGAAAACAATATTTCATGGAACAAGCTTTTGTGAACAGAGACATTGATTCAAGATTTGCTAGTTCATTTTATACCACCTACATAGCCAATACAGCCATTACCAACTCAGCTACTGCCGCCAACAACAAAAGAGGATTTGGTTATACCTTGACTGTTGGTGTGGATACTGCGGTTTGGTTCCCTGATTTTGAGGTTGAAGGTGCACCACAGTTTATTGGTACAAGACCTTTCAAAGGAATCGTGGTCACACCAAGCATGTGGAAGTCAGATATCTTCCCTGCTTTAAAGAAGTTTATGGATCCAAGCAGGGGTACAAACATCAATGACCCCTCAACAAGGCCAGTGGTCATCACAAGATTTGCAGAAGTGTATCTGATCGGTGCCGAAGCATATCTCCAGGCTGGAGATAAGGCCAAAGCAGCAGAATTGCTCAACGTCATCAGAAGACGTGCTGCATTCCGCAAAACCAATACTGCTGAGCAAAACGCAGCAGCAGCAACGGCCATGGAAATCACAGCAAACGATGTCGACATTGACTTCATCCTTGATGAAAGAACCAGAGAGCTTTTTGGTGAGTGGATGAGATGGCACGACTTGGTAAGAACCAAATCATTGGTCAGAAGAGTAAAACTTTGGAACCCTGAGGCTGCGCCTAATATCCAGGACTTCCATGCGCTCAGACCAATTCCACAATCACAAATCGACAGGGTGGTAGAAGGTCCGGCCTTCCCTCAGAACCCTGGTTACTAATAAAGCATTGTGAGAGCATTTTACAAATTCAGAATCGATCTAGGTTGAAATAAAAAAGTTTATTGCTATAAGTCTTAAGAAAAAGAATTTCAATTTTAGATGTGAATTTTAACCGGGTGGATTGTGAACTTCACCCGGTTTTTTTTGTGCTTTAGTCAAAAAGTGGTCAGACGTGCGTCTGACCACTTTTTGTTGATAAACCCCATAAAATACTGAATATCAATTATATATCCGTTTTTAAGCGTTTTTAAACGTTTAAAAACGTTTAAAAACGTTTAATTCATTTTGCCTCTCCCCCAACCATGAAATTTTAAGAATATTGTTGCAAATTCAACATACCCGTTTAATGCTTCACATATTTTTCTTATTGATCAAATAAGTTTGTTTATTTGTTTGCTTTTACGAAAATTTCAAATCAAAACAACTTCTTTATGACAACATTTGCCACATTAGATTGGGTCGTACTGTCAGGGTACTTCATCATCCTTCTGGGAATTGCCTTTTGGGTGACAAGGCAAAAAAACGATACAACTGAAGAATATTTTCTGGCCGGTAAAAACATCGGTTGGTTTGTAATTGGTGCATCGATTTTTGCGTCAAATATTGGTTCTGAGCACGTAGTTGGTCTGGCAGGTTCAGGTGCTGAATCAGGTATGCCAATGGCTCATTATGAATTGCATGCGTGGATCGTGCTTTTGCTGGGATGGCTGTTTTTGCCGTTTTACATGCGGAGCGGGGCCTTTACAATGCCGGAATTCTTAGAGAAAAGATTTGATTCCAGGTCAAGGTGGTTTTTATCAATATTTTCTATCGTTGGTTATGTTTTGACCAAAGTGAGCGTCACCATTTATGCAGGAGGTATTGTGGTATCGCAATTGTTGAATATCCCTTTTCTGTATGGAGCGATAGGCATTGTTGTGCTTACAGGTTTATACACCATCCTTGGCGGTATGAGGGCTGTAGTTTATACAGAGACTTTCCAGACGGTGGTGCTTATCCTCGGTTCGGTCTTTATTACTTATCTGGGATTGCAGGCAATAGGAGGATTTGGAGAATTGAGGGCGACCGTTGGCAGCGAACATTTTAATATGTGGAGACCATCGTCTGATCCGGATTATCCATGGACAGGGCTGGTATTTGGCGGTGCCGTTGTCGGTATATGGTATTGGTGTACGGATCAGTATATAGTGCAACGTACGCTGGCAGCGCACAACATTGAGATAGGCAGGAGAGGTGCTATTTTTGGGGCATATCTTAAGATACTTCCTGTGTTCATCTTTTTATTACCGGGTATCATTGCCTATGGTTTGAAGTTGAAAGGTGTGCTCGACTATGATAAATCAGACCAGGTTTTCCCGGCAATGGTCCAACATTTGTTGCCTGCTGGAATTAAAGGGTTGGTAGCTGGTGGATTGATGGCGGCATTGATGTCTTCGTTGGCCTCAGTATTCAATTCTGCATCGACTCTTTTTACAGTGGATATCTTTAAAAAATTAAATCCAAACACACCAGAAAAACGACTGGTAAACATTGGAAAGGTGGCTACTGGCTTCATAGTTATTCTGGGCATGTTGTGGATCCCCATCATGCAAAAAATTGGTGGCGGAGTTTTATACAATTACCTGCAGAGTGTTCAATCATATATTGCACCGCCCATAACTTGTGTTTTCCTTCTTGGTATATTATGGAAAAGAATCAATGCTCAGGGGGCGATTGCAACCCTTTTCTTTGGTTTGATCATGGGCACATTGAGGATCATTGCAGAATTGGGCATGGATGAGGGAGGTAGCGGAATCTGGCACGATTTCGCCACCATCAATTTTGCCCATATGGCTGTATTCATGTTTTTGGCATGTGTTGTGGTTTGTATAGCGGTCAGTTTGATGACGGCTCCACCTGCAGAAAGTCAGATTGCCGGTCTTACTTTTGGAACATTGACAGCTGAACAAAAAACTGCAGCAAAAAACAGTTACTCCATGGTCGATATCCTTGTATCTGTAGTACTTGCGGTAGTCATCATTTCTATTCTGGTTTATTTCAGAGGTTAGAATTGGTTTAAGATAAAATAGACCATTTTTGATCAAAATTGGATATAGCTGAACAGTTACGATAAAATAAAAAATGGCGGTGGTCTTAAAGATCATTGCCATTTTCTTTTAGAAACTTTCAGATTATATTTTCAATAAAATAAGGCTGATGATATTCATTGGATACTTCTATTTCCGATAAGTATATGAAGTTGGTCCGGCCGAAAATGGGATAGAACCTTCGAAAAAGTTTCTAAAAAAAATACGTAATTTTCACACCAAAATTTATCGATTTGGTTCATTCCAATTTCCGATAACAATACGATCATTCACCTCCTTAAGATACACTAACAGTCAACATTTATGTCACTAAAACCTTCAACCGAATTAAATCAAACCAAGGACGCCATAGCATTTGCTCAAGAGGATATGCGCAATGCATATGGCAATGGCGCCATTGGAGCTCTGGTCTCTGGAACCATTTGGGTCGTTGCATCTGCCATAGGCAATTATTCATCTGCTATGTATGGCATGTGGGCACTTTTTTTTGGTGGAATGCTGATCCAGCCACTATCTATGGCAATGCTCAAACTCCTGGGATTTAGAGGAAACCATGATAAAAGCAATCCATTGGGAAAGCTGGCACTAGAGGGAACTGTCTTCATGTTATTATGTATACCACTGGCTTTTTTGTTGGCAAAGCAGGACGAAAACTTATTTTTTCTGGCCATGATGTTGATCATTGGAGGACGTTATTTGACTTTTAATACCATTTATGGGTTAAAAACATATTGGCTTTTTGGAGGCGTCCTCGCACTGACGGCATTTCTGCTTTTTTATATTGGTATCGGACCTGCAAGTGTTGCAATGACCGGAGGCATCATTGAAATTCTGTTTGGGAGCTATTTATATTATTCAATTTCAAAAAATCATTATTAACCCGATCATGGAACAAAGCACACTTTTGCGCATGGACAATATGGGCATTGTAGTAGAATCATTGGACAATGCTATAGCCTTTTTCGAAGCAATTGGTCTGACATTACAGGGAAGGGCAAAAATTGAAGGAGAATGGTCAGGACTCGTCACGGGAGTACCAGACCAGGTGGTAGAAATAGCCATGATGGTGACTCCTGATGGACACAGCAAGTTGGAATTGTGTCAATACATCTATCCCGAACCACTTAATGACCATCGCAATGCCCCTGTTAACGCCTACGGTTATTTGCGCGTCATGTTCGCCGTCAGCAATGTGGTAGAACTTGTTGAAAGGCTCAAAAAATATGGAGCTGCTTTGGTCGGAGAAATTGTCAATTACGAGAACATGTACAAACTTTGCTACATCAGAGGTGTCGAAGGCATTCTTATAGGATTGGCAGAACAATTAAATGGTACTGAGGAATAGAAGACTTTTTGCATTTTTATCCTTGTCTTAAAACACAAGTGAAATTGGCCAATTCGCCCCCTTAATCCGTGTTGATTTGGTTGCAATTTTGTGGCTGGAAAAGGACAGTAATGGATTCAAAAATTGACAAGTTAAAAAAGGTAAGACATTTTATTCTGGCTCAGATAGAAGACCTTAATGAAAACCAATTAAATAAAGTGCCTGAAGGTTTCAACAACAACATAGCCTGGAATCTGGCGCATTTGATTTGCGCACAGCAAGCCCTTTGTTATTTGCGGGCCGGTCTTGAACCAAAGTTGTCCATGGATTTTTATACACCATTTTCTACCAATACAAAGCCTGACCGATTCCTTTCTCTCCCGGAGATCCAAAAGATAAAAGCAGATTTTAAGGAATCTATAGATTTTCTGAATGAAGATTATTCTGGATCATCATACGGAGCATACACGCCATCTCCAAATATCCTAAGGGTGTATGATATTGAGATACAGTCCATAGACGAAGCCATTGAGTTCCTGCTTTACCACGAAGGATATCATACGGGTACCATTTTGGCATTGACCAAACTTGTTAAATAAAGTTCTTTATCCTATAAATCAGTATTAAACACCTGACGATCAAACATAGGCCGGTTTAGATCGTTGATAGGATATGTTGCTGACAAAACTTTTTACAGACTTCTTTGAAAGCGAAAGAGCAGGAGGTCTTTTGTTGATCGCATGCACTGCAATTTCCCTTATTTTGACAAACGTTGGCTTCGGTGAGGCATACGTAAGCTTTTGGCAGACTATGTATGCAGGGCATAGCATAGAGCACTGGATCAATGATGGCCTTATGACGGTCTTTTTTCTATTGATCGGCCTGGAGTTGGAAAGAGAAATCTACATCGGAGAGCTTGCCAGTCTGAGAGATGCCATGTTGCCATTGTTTGCAGCTGTTGGTGGTATTGTTGTGCCTGCCGGTCTGTACATGTACTTCAACTATGGTACAGATACCCAATCGGGGGCAGGTATTCCCATGGCTACTGACATTGCTTTTGCCTTGGGTATTTTATCCCTTCTTGGCAACAGGGTTCCCACCTCACTCAAAGTATTTCTTACTGCGCTAGCCGTCATTGACGACCTAGGTGCTATTATTATTATAGCCCTATTTTACACCAAAACCATCATCTGGAGCAATCTCCTTTGGGCCCTGGGCATTTTTCTGGGACTATTGGTCCTCAATAGATTGAAGGTGAGGAATCTGATCCCATATCTGATGGCCGGAATAGCCATGTGGTACTTTATGCTCAACTCAGGCGTTCATGCGACCATCAC
This sequence comes from Saprospiraceae bacterium, assembly GCA_020436935.1. GTDB lineage: Bacteria > Bacteroidota > Bacteroidia > Chitinophagales > Saprospiraceae > JADKBO01. Next base: position 57,034 of record JAGQWX010000013.1, on the reverse strand, counting down.
CGGGGTTTTGTTGGCATTTGCCATCCCATTCGGCGATGGAGGCGAAAAATCCACCTCCTATATCCTGCAAAACTTTTTGCACAAACCCGTTGCATTTTTTGTGCTTCCGGTCTTTGCACTGGCAAATACAGCCATCCCATTGAGTGGAAATCTGGGCCATGTTTTCACAGCGGCTTATAGCATAGGCATAGGTTCAGGACTCATCCTCGGTAAACCTATGGGCATCTTTTTGATGGCTTATTTGGCTGTCAAATTAAAGATCAGCAATCTTCCGGATGACATCAATTGGAAATCCGTGTTGGGCGTCGGATTCTTAGGAGGCATTGGTTTTACCATGTCTATATTCATCACCTTACTCGCTTTTGACGAGCCGACATTGATCAATAGTGCCAAATTCATCATATTGATTTCTTCCATTGTCGCAGGAGGAATTGGATATCTCAGCCTGAGACTTACCCTGCGAAGTGATGGAGTTTGATGTAAATCCCGAAACTTTCGATTTTTAATATTTTTGGGTGCAATAATTTGTTGGGTACTTGTATTTATTTAAATTTAATGCAAAAACTTATGAAAAATTCCAATTCACCCCTTATCCTATTCCTTTTTATGTTGGGATGTATGTCCTGCCAGGATTCCGGTTCTTCTGGCTTTAGCTTTTCAGACTTGTATCTTGATAAAATGATCATGAAAATCGTCAAGGAGAATATGAAGGAAAAGGATTCAGAAGTAACCAGGAAAGTTTGGATGAATCTTGACTACGTAAACCGTAAAAACCACAAGCAATATTATCTGGACCTGACTGCGGAATTCAAAAAACTTTATTCTCAATCGAAGGAAGTTGATTTGAACATTGTTGAGCAAAAAATTCAAATTGAGGATAACAGGTTGATGGTCAATGGGCTGGAGTTTGATGCTTTATTCAATAAGATCTATTTTCAGCCTCTTTAACAGTTGTTCTTACGATTAAATCATACAGAGGTTGCCTTTCACTGAAGAAAAAGATAACAACATAATGGAAATGATATGGGAACAATAGACCTTTGAAAAAATTCCTTAATAAAATCCGACTTTTTTGGGAGTTTTCATGATTTTTCAAGGTTACCGTCTTAATTTTTAATACCCTTTTCCCAATAGTCATGCCGTCCATAAAATATTCACACAATACGAAATACGGAACATATAAAAAGAAGATTATAGGTAAGAATGGTAAAAATTTATTGACTACCATTGAACATAGAATTAGAATAATAGCATCAATGATGTACGCAATAATCCTTTTTGGCAGAATAGACTTTCCTGAACTGGTTTTTTCTCCAACATAGTCTTTGTAATTGTCAATTTCTTGTAATACATCCTTACTCGTATTACCTGGATAAATCTGCGTTGATGTATTGTTTCCAATATTGACAAGTGATTTTGTTGGAAAAAAAGAAAGTACTGATATAGAACCAAGCAGCAAGCTCCCAAGAATAAGTAAAATGGAAGCAGAGTTTGAAAAACTTTTTTTGTCTTTTACTAGAACAATTACTTTTTCTTTGATAAGAACTCCTTCTTTTTCAAACAATTTTCTTACGGACATAGGCAAGACGTCTTTCGCATCAAATCTTCCTTCAACCTCAAAGACGTTGTAATCTAAAGAGTCTTGTTTTTTCAAATTTTCCTTTTTAACTACTCTTTCTTCCTTTATTATCAGAAGACATAATTCTTTATCGGTATTGCGAATGGTGAAAAACTTACCTGAACTATCAATGGCTTCCTGTACCATACTACTATCTTTCAACGCGATTTCAAATGCATCGACTAAATCAATTTTTACTGATGCTAAATCGTACACCGGATAATATAGGTCACAAATGTTAGGATTCTTTTTTGTAGATTGCTCAACATATGTATTTGACGTCACGACTGGTCCCTCAATTTTTACATATCTTGGTATGTCTGATTTGGACATGCTATTGAGCTCTTCGATAGTGAAAGTTTTAACTTCTTTCTGGGTAAGATTAAAGTGGAGGTCAGGTATCGAAACTATAAGACCCACCAATGCCAAAATAACACCAATAAATCTTGGATATATGGGTAATCTTTTAATATAAAGTAGGAATGATATTAAATAGGGCATTCGAAAAGTATTTATTTAGATCAGTTAGTAATGAGATAAAATTAAAAATGGTTTGATTTAATTATAATGTTTTAGCAAAAATATTCTGGGTTAATGGTTCTTGTTCCAAAAGTAAGATTGAAGGGAAGCAAGTAATCAGGTATAATTTTTTCTGAATAAATTTCTCAAAATTTTGGTCCATCCTGGATTTATGCCCTGCAAGGATTTTCTTAATCAGGCATCCCCATTGCGGCTATTGAATTGGTCTTTTTTTTCAGTCACCAGGGTTTAAATACTTTTAGGGAATTGGATTTTTCCCAATGCGTCAGCTTGAAATCTTCTTTTCAATGCGTACATATAACCAAAGTTATATTTACACGTCTTCCATCTCACCTTAATTTTGATGTGACAAAAAAGCCAAATGGCAAAACCCACTGAAAGTTTGATGAACTCACCCCTTGGTTTTGCCAGAAGCAAAAACATTTATATTTATTAACCCCAAAAAATTCAATCATGTTAAAGGAATTGGAATTCATGCTGGATAAGCATGAAGACATTGTCAAAAGCGAACTACCGCATATTGTGCTCAGGTTCAACAGAAAATTGAAACTCAACTATGAAAACCCCATTGAAAAACAATTGATCAAATATCAATTCGAAGGGTGGGAAAAATTGAAATCAAAGTTTCCAGGCCTGAAAATGGTGCCTCATTACGATGCATTCTCCACTCAAAAAATTAATGAGTGGGTCAGGAAGGCGATTGCCACTGATGAAACTTATAAGCCGGGAAATTTCTTCAATTATTTCAGAATTGAATTCGGAGATGCCAAAAAATTGGTAGAAATTAAGGAGGAAGTTGATTCCTGGAAAAACATCGTTGAAAATTCGTATTTGTACGTACCTGCACCACTGCCTTTTGTCGATGCTGCCAATGATCCACGCGCAGTCAACTAGGAATTCCCATTGGATTTGTACAGACAAATATCAAAATGTGTGCAGATCATCAAAGTCGACAAAAAAACCGGCACTGCCCTTGCTTACCTGAATCCTTATTCGTCCACCATCATGAAAGGCCTCAAATTGAAGGCAGCGTATCAGAAACGATGCAGGCTACTGGTATCCATTCCAAAACAATACCACAAACAGCACTTCTTCCTGAGGCTAAAACAGTTTTATAGAAATGAGCAACTTGGTGGAATCACATGGCGGATTGGAGGAAAAACTGAACAATAACAATTTGAAATAAAGACGATTTGGTTATACTTATCGGAAATAGATTTGTCCACATAATCATTGTCAAAATTACAAATATCTTCGTTAGAAAGCCTCGCCATGAGGGGCGTTAAAAAAATCATCGCAAATGAATTTAGCCCCGAACTGTGACCTCCGTGTCACAGCTAAGACAAATGTTCTAGCGGTTGCTCCATAGCATCTTTGCATTTTTGCCTGCATGATTAAAATGTACAATCCATTTTCCGATAAGTATAATAAGACTTTGACTCCGGGATGGGTAATTCCGGAGTCATTTTATTAAATTAATTCATCTCAATATGTAATGTGTACTTAGATTGGAATATTTACAGAGATTACCGTACCATTTCCTAATTCAGTTTGAATTTTTAATTCAGATTTGATTTTCATTGAACGGTTTTTAATGCTTTTGAGTCCCACACCTTCCTGGACGGTTTGAGGATCAAAACCCTGACCGTCATCCGCCAATGTCAAAATGCAATTTTTGTCATCACTAAATGTGGAGATCCGGAAATTTTTGGCATTGCTGTATTTGACAGCATTATTTATCACTTCTTTACTGATGAGAAATAAATGATATTTGACATTGATATTTAATTCAATGGTTGGATCGTGCTTAAAAGAAAAAACCGTTTTCATATCCTTGGTTGCACACATCGTCGTGGCATATTCTTCAATCCTTGCAAATACGTCGCTGTCAAATTTGTTTTCCCTGTCAATTGACCAAACGATTTCTTTGAGATTTGTCATCATTTCCTGGCTGGACTTTTGAATGTTCAAAAATGTAGTGGAAACATCAAAAACTTCATTGGCCAACAATTTTTTGGAGGCAAGAAAGCTGGTAAGGTTGATTTTTGACAGGGTGCTCCCAATATCGTCATGGATTTCCTGGCTGATTTGATTTCTCAAACGCTCCACCTCAATTTGTGACTTCAGATCCTTTGTCGTTAATTCCTTTTCCTGCTCGTACCATCTCCAGATGATGGCCAATTGAAAAAAGAATATATCAAATAAAGTTCCGACGCGCATCCAGATCAGTGGATATTCATCTAAGGCAAAAAGTCTGATTCCGGTATTGTAGCGCAATATCATCAGCAGGCTTATCAAATATCCGACAACATTAAAAAGTATACCCAGTTGTATGAATAAATAGAACTGGCTTTTTTTAAACCCAATATGATAAATCGTATATACTGCAAATGGTAATGTTACCAGGTGTGTAGTATAAAATATTAATGACCTTGAAACATTGAAGAATGGAAGAATATAAAACAACACAAGCAAAATAAGAATGCTGATTTTTGTAATTTTTGCTATTTTTTCAAATAGTGGGTTATGTTTGGGTTCAAAAAGTGTAATAAGGAAGACCAAATAAAAGTATATGCTGGCAGCCAACAGGAAATAATTGATCTTGACATAAATCGGGGAATCAAATATCAAATCATCTGGAATGTTAAAAAAGGTTTTTGGCCCGTTGATAAAATAATAGAGCAGCGCGAACAATAAATAGACACAGTAGTACTTGACTTCAACTCTTTTGGTCATCCTAAAAATAAAGTAGAAAAACAAAAGCTGAAAAACCAGTACTCCCTGAAGTACGTGATAAAATTCCTCGATGTAGAATGTCCACATATTCCTGTACCATTATATGACATCATTTTAAAAGTAAGATTTAATATCCGGCCTTCCGCGTTTGTTTGCATATATTTTTTTTAAAAGGAAAAATGGCAGGCAGTTTAGCAAAATTCGACCAAAAAATACTGCAAATGCAGTATTGCAGGAGTCAATTATATGCATCAATTTTACGCGAAGGGAAAGATATCCAAGGGGAGAAACTCATTGTAAATCAAATAGTTTGCTAATAAAAAATTGAAGGAATGAAGAACTGTATTTTTTGTATATTTGTCCTATTCGTAGGATTCTCTTTTTCTTGTAATAATGTGAAAAAAGAAGGCGGTGAGGATTCAGAAAAAACTGTGGTCTTTGATGAAGATCTGGAACTTGCAGCCATCATGAAAGTGATTGAAAACGAAACCAAATGTTTTTTTGAAGGCAATTATGAGTGCTGGGCAAGCAACTGGTCCCATGCAGAGTATGCCATGCAGGCCTGGAACAACAGTGATGGAACTTCAGACGCTGCTGTAAGTTGGGAAGCCATCAATAAACAAGGGAAATCCTGGATTGAGACCTATTATGAAAATGGGAAAAATGTCATCCATCCTGATTTTATAGCCACAAAACCTACTGTGAAATTTTTTGGAACAAACGCAGCCTATCTGATTTGGCGGCAATACAATGCGGACAGCGAGAAAAAGTATTACAGAGTAAGTCAGGAGACAAGGCTGATGGAAAAAGAAAGTGATGGATGGAAGATCGTCAATGTTTCAGCTTTCTGGGATGTAGCACCAAAGGTAGCCGCAGATAGTATTCCAGATCATTTGAATTGATAAATACTGCAAATACTTACTATTTAGCGTTTAAGTTTAAGAAGAATAACTGAGTGATTTTCTAACGCTATATCTGGATAAACTTGTAAATGCATAACATAATAACCTGCATACCCCATCATTTATTTGTTCTTCAACATTCTTATAGCCTCCAGCTTGGAATGCACGTGCAACTTCTCATAAATAGTTCTGATGTGCGTCCTCACCGTATTGGGCGATATAAATCTGGAAGCCGCAATTTCCTTGTAATTCATTCCAAGATCCAGGTCAAATAAGATTTCTTTTTCCTGTTTGGTCAGCTTGTTGATGTTGTTATCGGTCTTGGCATATTGATTAAATGACTCCAGAACCATTCTGGAGATTTGTGGCGACATAGGTGAACCACCATGATGCATTTCAAGAATGTCCTCCACCAATTTGTGAGATTCACTGTCCTTCAGTATATACCCTTTTGCACCTACTCTGAGCGCTTCAAAAACTTCTGCAGGATCAAAGTGGGTGGTGTACATGATAAAATTCAGATCATAATTGTGCATCATGCAGTGCTTTACGCACTCTGTACCAGTGATTTGAGGTAATCCAATATCCATCAACACTACATCTGTCTTCAAGGTTGATGCATCCCTGATAAATGCTTCACCTGACGAATATTCGGTGGTACAGGTGATTAGTGGAGAAAGCTCTATAACTTCCCTGGTCAGTTTTCTGATTTCATCATCGTCTTCTACCAGACAAACACGCACAATGCTCTTTTCCATGATATGAATAATTTCAATTTTTTGATGGTTTAAAAATGATCATCAGTATATACTTATAAAGAAATGGATTGCCGATTTTAATTATACAGGCAAAAATTAAGTGGATAAATCTATTTCCTACAAGTATAAATCGGTTATAGTTAAAAAAATTAAACCAACAGTTCATCCCTATGTATTTTTAAACTTACCGTTGTACCATGAGTCTGCTCAGAAATTAAATTGATTTTCCCATTGATTTTTTTGCTTCTTTGTACAATGTTCTTTAATCCAGTGCCTGGAATCATTTCCAAATCCAATTTCATTCCAATTCCATCGTCTTTAATTTCAAATAAAAGCCATTCTCCGTCAAACCCCAATTTTATGATTACATGTTGTGCATGACTGTGTTTTAAAATATTTTGGAGAGACTCTTTTAGTATGGCCAACAAATTTCTTTTTACAGATTTTTGAACTTCGAAATTTTGGCCATTGTCTTCTTTAACAAATTCCAATTTTACAGATGTATTTGCCAGATAGTCGGAAGCAATCAGTCTGAGAGAAGAAGCTAAGTTTAGATAGTCTTCTGTTTTATCATCGATGACATTGACCAGTTCTCTTAATCCTTCCGACACTTTTGACAGATGCCTTTGGTACTTTTCTATGGTTTGATTTAAACCTTTAATTTCAGATTTTGATTTATCCAGGTGCATTTCCAGGTTGAGTTTGGTTATCGCGGAGCCAATTTCATCATGAATATCCTGGGCCAAGGATGTCTTCATATTTTGTTGTTGATGGATGAGTTCGATATTTTCGATTTTCAATTTCTTACGCTCAGTTTCCTGATCCCTCATCTTTAAATTGATCAAATGCGAAAAACACAAATATTCGAGTATGATGCCCATATTGATGATAACGGAACGGATTTCACCAAAGAAAAACCAGCCAATGATTTCAGTAATTACAATGCACAATATTCCAAATATCAATAAATAATAATTGCGCAATTTGTATACGAATGCGATGGCAATGGTCATGAGCAGGCAAAACAAGCTGGCAAAGGATCTGAAGTAAGCGTAAAACTGGTAACTTAGAAATTCATTTCCTTTATTCAACAAAAACAGATCAATGACAAATAAGGTGACTGTTAAAGGGAGCATTAATTTATAGGATAGTTCCAGCAAACGAAGTTTTTGATCAAAAAATGACTTCAAAAAGAGAACATAACTTAAAATGATTGAAACCAGGTGAAACACTTTAAAATTAAACCATGAGTAGGGTACCGGCACTGCATCTGAAAACGTCCATAAAAAATAATCGAGATTTGGCAACATTTGAAATGCGACATAGAGGATATAGTAAATTAAATATTTGTGCCGAAGGACCACGTATTGTAACAAATAATACAGTATCATTCCTACCTCTAATCCTGTAATAAAAAGAAAAAACAAGGTTGTAAAAAGCATTTTCCTAAAAAACCATGGCTCATATTTTTCTGCACTGCTGATCCTAGGTATCTGCATTGCCCCATATCTGTAAGTCTTCAGATGCGTTAGGATGTAAGATTCTTTATGTGTCAAATGTAAACCAAGACCTCTGGGATCCGCAGAGGCAATTTTTTCGGTGTGGTCGATGCGGAAGTTTTTGTATGGGATTTTATGTGCCTGGGTAACATTCAAATTTTTATCCAGAACCCAAAGAGAATCTTGCTGTCCTCCAGGCAATGAAAATACAATGTCTGAAGAGCTGTCCTGAGGAAGGTGAAAAGTCAACAATAACCAATAGGATGCCTTGTTGTCGTCAAAAAATTTTATTTCCTCAATTTCATCACTTTTAATCTTAAGCTGTGAAATAAAGATATGACCGGAATTGACAGCTTTTTCTGTCTTGAAAATATTCAAGTGATTTGAAGTCTCATAATTAATCAAAGACTGGTCAATAACCAATGGTTTTTTGACCTCATAACCATACAATGACGTTTCCTGACCTCTGGCTTGGAACAGAAGAAAACAACAAAATACACTATAAATAAATATTTGTTTTGACATTTAGAAGCTAAGCAGAGTATGTTGGATAAATCTAATAATTCCCAACACAATTTATTGGCATTTCTAAAATTAAAAATTGAAATATACCGCATATGCAGTATTGTGCGAGCGAATTGATTCTTGGAAATTTGTGATAATGAATTTGATAAACGAATCTGATGATTTATTCCATTCAAATTTCAAAATAGAAGGTAACTATTCACCTATACCCATTTTTATCAATCTAAATACAGCTAAGCATTAACAATAAAAGTAAATAATGATTAAAATAATCTTCTGACTCCCAAGGGTTGCCAGGAGGAAGATTACTCAATGATATGGTTTTGCATTATTCAACAACAATTCATGTGCATATTGACCTGAACCTCTAAATAGTAATATTTAACTCCAAAATAATCAAATTATGAACAGTAACGTTAAACTCGTTTTGACAGCAATTTTTGCTCTTGCGGCAGGTTTTTTAATTGCAAGAACACTCAAGGCTGATACAGGTCTGGATATCGCTTATGATTTTGAAGACTGTATTGAAAAGTGCTATGATTTACCTCAATTAGATGAATTGATTCAAACAAGGGATGCATGCATTGAATCACTTGATTTGCCGGACTTGGAAGTATGTTTTCATGTGCCCGTTGAAAATCGAATTGAATGTGTAAGAAGAATTATGGATGAATATAAAAAAAGGACCAAACCTTGTAATGATGCATTTGATACAGGGGTGCGCAATTTAGAAAATTGTAATAAAGAATGTCGTCTGCTATTGGATATTCCAATTAAAGAGAAATGATAATATCCCATTGATGTGTCATAAGAATGTGTCAGGCTAATCCATATTAAAAACCAAATAGTTCAATTTTGCCATGCGAAATAAATATTATACTATCCCATTTTTTAGATGTTTAACCACCCTATTTTTTTCTCTAATTGTCTTTTGGCTTCATGCCTCAACAATTACAAGCACAGTGGCTGGCGGCAACTGGACCAGTACTGCTACTTGGATGGGTGGTTTCGTTCCAACTGCATTGGATACTGTTGTTATAAATTCGGGGACGGTAGTCATGGATACACGGGCTACCATCTCCCGTCTCATCATGCAAAGCGGTCAAATCAATGCCGGGGAACGTTTGTTGGTCACGGGTGATTTTGTATTTTATGCAGGTACACTATTCGGAAGTGATACCATCATCGTTGGCGGTTATGCCAACTTCTTGAATTCTGGGACTAAGAAGATTGGGAATAAGATTGTACTTCAGGGTGGAGGAATGTGGAGCGGTGGATTACTTGATTTTACAGTTGATCCATTGCTTGGAGGGAACAATGTCGCAACGATTGATAAAGGAGGTACCCTTTTAATTGAAAATGATACTTTCAAAATCAACAATCAAAGTGCTTTAAATTATAAAACCAATAATCCTAAAGGCTTTTATGGAAGCGGCAAATCGTTATTATTCAGCTTTGGAGGTGGTCTTTTACAAAATTTGGGCGTCGGGCTGGGATTCGGAGGAGTGGATTCTTTTACGGTATGCAGGGTAAATTTGGAAAATGGTGGAGGCTCAAGAAATAATATGGGCCATTGCTATAACGGAAGAAAAGATGAAGATGAGACAGGAATAGACTGTGGCGGAGAATGCGGAAGCTGTCCTGAAGTTGAACCAAATGAAGATGATACGGATGATGATGCCGACGGTAATGGTTGGACTTCTGGTCTGGAAGCTTTTAATCCTGGCGGTTACAATGCAGCACAATTGGGTACCACGTGTAATACTAACGAAACGGCTGGAGAAGGAGGGCCTATGGAAACCATCAATTTCGGTATTTTCATCGATGATGGGCAAAAGTTGGTTTTCAATTCGTCTGTCCTTTTGAGCCCAACTGCAAGAGTGTATGGCTTTGGTACCCTCAAAATCAACAATTCTGTCCTGGAAGTTGCAGTCGCAGGTGTAGACCCTAATGTAGTAGTCAGAAAAATTATCCTTAATGATGGCAGTGTGCTGAAAGGAAACGGAAAAATCAATTCAAGAACACTGCATAGCCTCAAGAGTACTACCAAAAGCAGTGTTGGTTTGGAAGTCACAAGATTGGCACTAGACAACAGTTTTCTAGTAGGAACCGGCCAGGCTGTCGTTGATTCCATGTTTATTTTGAAAGGAACAACGGGTAATACATTGGACAGGACGATAGATGTCAAATGGAACAGCAAGTGGCAATGCCCGGATCTCAGCTTTGCTGTTAATGGAAAGATTATCGTGCAAGAAAATGCAACGCTGAACGTAAGAATGAATTCAACAGAAATGCGATTTAGAAATGGAAGAGGACCTGTTATTGACAATAAGGGATTGACCAATTTTGTTAGTGCTTCAATAGGCAAACTCGTTACGCCGACTCACGGCAGTTATTTTTGGAATGATGGACCAAACGCAGTGGCGAAAAAAAAAGATCCCATCATTCACGGGGATGATGAAATTCATGGGGGAGGAAATTCAGGTGGGGGAGGTTCAGATCCTGCAGACGGTGACGGAGAAATTGAGCCTGGCAACGGTGGAAATGCAGGATGTGACAACTCGCCCCAACCTCCTCCCAATCAAGGGGGGTGTTTTAAATTAGCAAAAGGCAAAATCAGGGTGAGGAAGGGTGCAGCCACATACAATTCTTGTTTTGAGCAAGTCACTACCGGAGGGTTTTTAGTAGCCGAAACCGGCAATGCTACCATTGGATCGGGAGCGAGCTCGACGGGTCTCAATATCAGGAATGAAAACGGCGGAACTATAAATGTAGAAACCTGCCTTGACATCAAAGACATTGTAATGTCTGGCAATAACGCAGTACTCAATATCAATGCCGCCTGCTCGGTAAACGACGTAACTCTCAACGCTGGGCAATTTGGCGGTAATCAAGACCTGGAGATCAACGGTAACCTCACCATCAATGGAGGGAACTTAATTGGCAATAGAAATATTACAGTCCACGGAATTACATCGGTGACAACCGGCAGCCTCGCTAACTCAGGAAAATCCACCCATAACAATTGGTTTGTCTGGAATGGTGGATCTCTGGGCAATGGAACGAATAGCGACACGATAAAAGTCAACGGCGATATGGTAATCCCTTCGGCATTTGGCAAATATCTTCAGAAAAAAGCGCTGTTGCTTAAAGGAAATGTATCCTGGCCTTATGGCAACATTAATGTGGAGTATGGTGGTAGCATTATCATTGACACAAATGCGACCTTTACAATTGAGAATACCCCGGCAGCAGATAGAAACATCTGGTCATCACTTACCCCTTCAACCATGCCAACCGAAGTCAATAGGGGTGTCATCAATAATCTCTCACCAAGTACAATCGCAATCAATGCTTTGCTTGAAAACCATGGGCAAATATCAAACTCATCTGGGGTTTTGTATTTGAGTGGAACCCACAATCATTACAGTGGTTCCAGCCTTTCCTCTCTAAATGGAGCCAAATTGTATTTCAGCCAGGGATCCAACAGTGCCTTCAAGACGCACACTTTCAAGAGTGGATCCAGCCTGCACGTTGAAGCATCCATAGAACTACAATCCAATGCCATTCTTAAACTGGAAAATAGCGTTTCATTTTCTGGCAATCCCGATTTCAAAAGTACTTATGGTACATCATTGCAAAGCAAAATCCCCAATACATTCAATAATGTAGATAACAGTGGAGAAATCAAAGATACTTTTGATCTGAGTACGCTTGGAAATTTCAGCATGAACCTGGGTATTTTGTCCAATTTAGGAGACCTCAATGTGGGCGGCAAACTTTTCTGGCAATTTGGAAATCTCGGGGGGACTACCGAATCCGGCACCATTCATGTAGCCGACAGCACCTTCATTTTCGGAGGAATCAAATACCTGGTAAAGAAAACCTTGCACCCACATGGTCATACCAAAATTACAGTTCCAACGCTTTCGTTTTTCAACAACGCAAGTTTGATTACCGATGCCGGAAAAACAGTAGATGTCATTGGGAGCTCTAATGATTTTCTCAATGGGGACAGCAATGGAGGCTCATTTCAGAATTATGGCATCTTGAGGAAGATGAAAACGGAAAGTTCTGCACTCACCTCCAGCATGAATATGGCAGTGGTTTTTACCAACTTTGGCACCATTGCCGGAAATGGCGCCATAAGTTTCAATCAGTTTACCAACGCTGGTACGGTATCACCGGGTTTGTCGCCAGGAACGCTAAGTATGAATAAATTTTCCAATGCAAATAGCGTATTGCAAATGGAATTGGGCTATGACCAGGGCATGGTTTTCAAAAAAGATAGCCTGGCAGTTACGGGTACTCCAGCTGCTTTGGGAGGCACGCTAGACCTTTCCATCATTGGCGGGTACAGGCCGGACTCAGGTCAGATTTACAAACTAATAACTTTGCCAGCTTCATACATAAACACCTTCGCCACCATCAATAAATCAGGAATGCCCAGTGACAGCTTCAATTGGGTTATTGTTTACAATGCGACGAACGTAAGCTTGCAGTATTGTCCTGTCTGGTATCCGGATACAGATGGCGATGGCTTTGGAGATTTCAATGGCGTTGGAAAGTTTACGGCTTGCGTTGTTCAGCCCAATGGCTTTGTCAGGTCTTACAACGACTGCGACCCTAATGATGCGTTGGAATTTCCCGGGCAAGTTTGGTATTCTGATGCAGACGGTGACGGATACGGGAAAGATGACGAACATGGTTGTGAAAGAGTAACCAATTACTTTGCCATACAAGAACTAACCGGTATTGGAGACTGCGATGACAACAATCCCAACGTACACCCCAATGTACTTGAAATCTGTGATGGTATTGACAATAATTGTGATGGTCAGGTAGATACAATGGACGCCGGACTCTCATTGATGGTTGTGGAAAATATGGGCAGTGGACCGGGTAGTTTGCCATACATCATGCACCATTGTTTTGTCAACGACAGCATTCATTTTGGCAGTGATGTAGCGGGGGAAACCATATCGCTCACTGATAGCTTGCTCATTGATGGTTTATTGAGCAATGGAGGGTCCTACCAGGAATTGCATTTTATCAATGATGAAGTAGAAAGGGTGACCCTGGAATTTGACCAAACCAATATTCAGATTCCAATTCGGGTGAAGAATCCCAACGTGCGTGCAAGGTTTAAAGGCGTAAATTTTCATTTTCAGAACAATGTTAACAAGGCTGCTTTCTTCCTGGAGTTGACTTCAAATAAACTGACGTTAGACGCAGCGGACCTTATTTCAACCCATGCCCTGGAAAGCATAGGTCCGGGTAACATAGAGGTTCATGGCCAAGTCAAAGCCAGACATCCATAACAAATTGAATACCGATTAAAACAAGGTGAAATGAAGGAAATATTGTCAGTATACGAAAGGGGTAAGACCAAACTAATTCCATTCAAAGACATCATCATGTTGGTATCAGCCAGCAATTACTCAGAAATCCACTTGAGAGACGGAGAAAAGTTATTCACTTCCAAAACCCTCAAACACTGGTCCGAAAAAATTGATAGTACGGATTTTCTGCGGGTACACCAATCATTTTACATCAACCTCAAATGCATACGCGACATTGATGTAAAGCAAAAAAGGTTGTGCCTCAGCAACGGTAAAGAAGCCTTTATTTCCAGGTCGAAATGGAGCAAAGTGAAAGCAATTATTTTGAATTAGAACAAATACAAACTGAAAAAATGAGTCGAATTTTACTATTGGCTATATCTGTGGTATTTTTTGCGAGCCTTTCTGCCCAGCAGGTAGGTATAGGGACTAATAACCCAAATAACAGTTCAGTGCTAGAGCTTTATAGCGACAGCTTGGGTTTATTGATTCCCAGAATGGACTCATTACATCGTACATCAATACCCAATCCTGCACAGGGTTTGCTAGTTTTTCAAAATAATGGAAATAAAGGTTTTTATTACTTTGATGGCTCTGTTTGGCTGAAAGTTGGAGGTGATGGAAATGAATGGATGAAAAATGTGGAAGCTGACATTTACACCTTAAAGGATGTGGGCATTGGCAGTGACGAAATATCAACATCCGCTGCTTTGGAAATCAGCAGCACAAGCAAGGGTTTTTTGATGCCAAGGATGACGACAATACAAAGAGACGCCATTGCAAGTCCTGTGCAGGGATTAAAAATATTCAATACGGATGACTTTTGTGAAGACACTTTTAATGGTGAGAGCTGGATGAAAAACTGCTCGCAAATTATGGTTTCAGACTCTTTACGACCGGGAGATACCTGGCAAAAACTTGATTCGATCCCTGTTTCTATCAACAGGTACGGAATGATTACTTTTACATTTGGGAATAAGATCATTACAGGTATGGGGTTTTCTGGCATGTCACCCCAGACTGGCTATTTTACAGATCTCTGGGAATATGACGTTACCACTAAAATATGGACACAAAAAAACAACTTCCCATCAAATGGTAGGTCTCGTGCATTTAGTTGTGTTGTTGATGGTAAGGGATACATTATTGGTGGAGCATCTCTAGCAACTGGCGAGGTTTGGGAATACGATCCGGAAAACGATTCCTGGATTCAGAAATCAAATTTTCCTGGAGGTACAATTGAATATCAAGCCGGTTTCGTAATTGGGAGTAAGGTCTATGTAGGTGGAGGCGATGGATCCTTGGGGTATACCAATGAATTTTGGGAATACAATCCTGCATCCGACTCGTGGCTTCAACTGGCTAATGTTCCCGGCTCTGTCAGAAATTGGCCTGTAGGTTTTGCAATTGGAAATAAAGGTTATATTGGAATGGGAAGAGGACCTACTGCTGGCATCTATATTTCTGACCTATATGAATACAATCCATCTGACAATACCTGGCAGGTCAAACAATCTTATCCAGGCGGTGGTGGTGGCCCAGTCGTAAGTTTTGTGATTAATGAGGAAGCATACGTTGGTATAGGGACTTTGGACGGAGACATCAAACCCTTATTTTATAAGTTTGATCCTGATGCCTCAGGCAACCAATGGGCGCAACTTTCAGATTTTCCTGGTGTGGCAAGAACCTTGCCTTTTCAAACCGTGGTATACAATAAAGCTTATTTGGGTTGCGGTTTTTTAAATTCTAATTTTCATTTAAATGATTTTTGGGTATACAACCCCAATCCAGATAAACTTCAAAATTATAAACAACAAGTACCCGCTGATGTCAATAATTTAAGCAATCTGCAATGGACAAGCGAAAGCGACGCAAGATTATACGCCTCCAACACTTCTTATAAAATAGGTATTGGCACAAAGACTCCAAAAATAAAACTTCATGTGGAGGCGAACAATGATGCAAGTCTGGCAGACAATTCTGGAATATTAATGGTTGGAAATCTTGATGGAAACAATATTTTATTGGATAATAATGAAATTATGGCACGAAATGACGGAACTGTTAATCAACTAATTCTTCAAAATCATGGAGGAGATATGCAGGTTGGAGGAAATGTGGGTTTAGGTAAATCGCCAGAGGCGTTATTGCATTTAAAAGCTAAAGACGGCACCAACAACCGCCACATCAAGCTGGAAAGCAATTCATCCTCAGATAATACAAAAATCTATGCGGGCACCAATTTTATCATAGAAAACAGCAGTGCTTCCGGCGATTTTTATTTCAGGAATGGAACTACAAATATCAATGTACTTTCAGTTACTCCAGCAGGTAACTTAAGCATAACCGGAGATTTAGAAGCAGATGGGAGTGTAAAAGGAGCGCTTAAATACAATGAATACTCCAGCAATATGACCAGTTCGGGAAGTACTCAAACATTCACTGTTGGAAACAGGACGTATATTAAAGCGACTTGCACGAGCGGATCGTGTACTTCATGTAGCGGTTCCGGGTGCCCCGACCTTATCCTCACCGATGGAGAAGCTGATGGTCACATCCTGGTGTTGAGAGGCAATGCAGATTCCAATAGAGGCTTATACATGCCGGGTAACCTCGCAGGAACAACAAATTACAGGTTGACCGCAAATTTCCAGTTGGCCGCCAACAATGTGATCACATTAATTTGGATGTCAGACCTGAGTGAGTGGAGAGAAGTGTCCAGAGCCGTCTATTGACAAAAAATGGCCTGTTTATCAAGTTCAGAGTTTTTTCCTCATCGACGACGCCCTTTCCACCACATACGTCTCCAGGGGCTTTACCTCCCCCAGATTGGCATCTACATTGAGGAGTTCCAATACTTTCATGACCGCGGTCTGCCCCATTTCTTTGGCAGGGTGGTTGATCGAGGAAAGGTTGGGCTCGATAAATTCACAAATGGGGTCATTGTTGAAGCCGATCAGTGCAATTTCTTCAGGAATTTTGACGCCTCGCTGCACCAGAGTTTTCAAAGCGCTGGAAGCTGCAGTATCGTTCGCACAAAAAATACCGTCGGGAATTTTTTCCATGGCCAAAACAGCTTCTGCCATGCGGGCACCTTCTTCAGCATTTAAGAAATTGGCGTGAAAAATGATTTGGGGATCAGGTTCTATGCCGGCATCTTTGATTGCTGTAATATAGCCCAACATCCGCTCCTCATAAAGCGCCTGAAATCGCGAGCCCCCGAAGTGGGCAATCCTTTTGCATCCCTGATCCAACAGGTGTTTTGTCGCAGCATAGCCCGCACCGAAATTGTCGATGATGACTTGTGAGATGTTCTCTAGTTTAGGAATCCTGTCTACAAATACGATGGGTATACCGCTCTTTCTGAATTGCTCAAAATGCGAATAATCATTGGTCTCCATCGCGAGAGATACAATCAAAGCAGAGACCCTAAGTGCATGCAAGGCCTTCAGGTTTTGCTTTTCTACAGTAACATCATCGTGCGACTGTGCAATGATGACCTGATAGCCGGCATCTTTGGCTGCATCTTCAACTCCCGCAATCAGGGTAGAAAGGAAAGGGCGGTTGATCCATGACACTATAATGCCGATGATTTTTGACTTATTCGTTCTTAGAGAAGACGCAATCCCATTGGGCCTGTAACCTTTTTCGTTGGCAAGTTTTCTGACTGCTTCCTTCGTATCAATGCCAATGCTAAAATGATCATTCAGCGCTCGTGAAACAGTGGATGGGGAAATCTTGAGTTCTTCTGCCAAGTCATAAATGGTGATGTCTTTTTTCTTTTGGTCAGATGACATAATTGATGTGGTGTGAATGTTTGATAGGTAGTTATAACAGTTGAAATAGAATCTACCATTTTCATTATACAAATTTTGATCTTCCAACTCCTTCCAGTTTCGGTCTGCGACAACCTAAATCGCCAATGTACTCAATCCCGTGTTTATCTCCTGATCAAATTTGCTGTATACATAATCATGGTCGATACCTTTTCCAAATGGTTTGTACCGGAATACGATTTTTATAAGATGGTAAAGATATGAAACCAAATTATATATACAATTTCACGCAATCGATTTCGTAAATTCAGGAATTGACTTATTTTCGTTTTAAAATTTAAATCGTTGGTCGTTTCTGTGAAAGCTGGCCATAATTTTAAATTTTATTTGAAAAATTATTTTTCTTGTTAATAATAAAAAGCTGCCGCGGATTCGATATTCAGGTGTGTACATTCCGGGTTCAAGGAAAGATTGTTGCCTGAATTGTAATATGAAATGGTGCATATTCCGTTGAGTTGTAGGATAGATAGCATGTCGGAAGTGGTTAACGTATTGAGCAATAGAATAATCAACATTTTTAATTATAACAATGGCAAAGTTTAGCAGAATTCAAGTTTATCAGGCAATGCACGATACTGGTATTGTCCCTGTATTTTATCACGGAAAATTAGAAACCTGCAAAGAAGTACTCAAGGCATGTTACGATGGGGGTGCCCGTTGCTTTGAGTTTACCAACAGAGGAGATAAAGCACACGAAGTATTTGGCCAATTGATTGATTGGGTAAGGAAAGAAATCCCAGAGATGAAAATGGGCGTTGGTTCAATAGTTGATGCCCCAACAGCGGCTTTATACATCCAGTTGGGAGCGGATTTTATAGTATGTCCTATATTTGTGGACGACGTCATCAAAGTCTGTAATATGCGCAAAGTGGCGGTTTCACCAGGCTGCGGTTCTTTAACAGAAATAGCAAAGGCCCACGAACTGGGCGTTGAAGTGGTGAAAATATTCCCTGCCTTGCAAGTTGGAGGACCCGAATTCATCAAAGCCGTTAAAGGTCCAATGCCTTATGTATCTATTATGCCCACAGGAGGTGTGAGTCCACAGGAAGAGAACATCAAATCCTGGATTGGCGCCGGAGCATTCTGTGTGGGTATGGGCTCAAATCTCATGGTGAAAAAAGAAGATGGCAGTTTTGATGCCCAAAAAATCACATCTCTCACAGCATCATGCATAGAGGCAGTTGCCAAATACAGGTGATGTTATGCAAAGATTGCATGGATCGCATGGGTTGCATAGATTGTTTAATAGAAATGCAGAAACACCTCTTTAGGGACAGGGGGTAAAGGAGGCAAAGATTGCATAGATTGCATGGGTGGCATAGAATATAGAAGAGGAATGGAAGAACACCCCTTTAGGGGCCGGGGGTAAAGAGGGCATAGATTGTTGAAGAGAAATGAAAAAACACCCCTTTATGGGCCGGGATAAGAGGGCAAAGAAAGCAAAGATCGCATGGGTTGGAAAGATTGGTTAATAGAAATGCAGAAACACCCCTTTAGGGGCCGGGGGTAAGAGGGCAAAGATTGTAGAAGGAAAATGAAAAACACCCCTTTAGGGGCCGGGGGTAAGAGGGCAAAGGTAGTTGAAAGGCAAGGGGAAACACCCCTTTTTGGGCCGGGAGTAAAAGGGCAAAGATTGCATGGATTGCATGGGTTGCATAGATTGTTTAATATAAATGAAAATACACCCCTTTAGGGGCCGGGGGTAAGAGGGCAAAGATTGTAGAAGGAAAATGAAAAACACCTCTTTAGGGGCCGGGGATAAGAGGACAAAGGTAGTTGAAAGGCAAGAGGAAACACCCCTTTAGGGGTCGGGGGTAAGAGGGCATGGATTGTTAAAGAGAAATGGAGAAACACCCCTTGAGAGGCCGAGTGGTAAAGAGGAGATGGGTTGAATGAATTATTTTAAAATCGTAAGAGTCAAATGATTAGATTAAAATTTATTATAGCACTGTGGCTATCTTTCACAGCGATTTCTTCGGTAACAGGTGAAGACGGATACGCGCTTTGGCTGAGGTACCACAAAATTGAGAACAAAACCATAAGGAAAAAATACGCTTCTCAAATCAAGTCACTGGTCATTCTGAACAAGGGCGAAGTAGCAAATACTGCAGCAAAAGAACTGAGCAAAGGCCTTTCTTCCATGCTCGATACCAAGGTGGAAAGCCAGATGTCATTGGGAAAGGGCAGCGGAAAAATCATCGTAGGGACGGTAGAAAATGCCGCCATCACCCAGGCCATCAACAAAAACAAGACCGGAGAAATCAAGAATGAGGGCTATGCCATTTTTTCTCTGGATAAAAACATATACATCGCTGCCACCGACGAAAAAGGATTGCTTTACGGAGCCTTCCACTTTTTACGCACAGTCCATTCCGGAGCAGACATCAGCAAGCTCAACCTATTGGAAAACCCGAAACTCAAGGTCAGAATCCTCAACCACTGGGACAATATGGATAGGACCATAGAACGAGGATATGCCGGATTTTCCATTTTCAACTGGCATCAGTTGCCGGATTATATTGACCCCCGTTATGAAGACTATGCCCGTGCCAATGCCTCAATAGGCATCAACGCTACGGTGGTCACCAACGTCAATGCCAACTATTTGGTTTTCAGGCCCGATTATATGGACAAGTTCGCAGCACTGGCAGACATCTTCAGACCTTATGGCATCAAATTGTACCTCACTGCGAGATTCAGTTCTCCCATCGAACTTGGTGGACTCAAGACCGCAGATCCGCTGGACCCGGCAGTCCAGCAATGGTGGAATGAAAAAACAAAAGAAATTTACAAACGCATCCCTGATTTTGGAGGCTTCCTGGTCAAAGCCAATTCTGAAGGCCAGCCGGGACCCCAGGAATACAACAGGACCCACGCCGACGGAGCCAATATGCTCGCCGATGCCGTCGCTCCCTTTGGAGGAATTGTCATGTGGAGGGCATTTGTTTATTCAAATGAAGAACCCGTCGACAGGGCCAAGCAGGCTTACAATGAGTTTGTACCCCTCGATGGCAAGTTTAGAAAAAATGTGTTGGTACAGGTCAAAAACGGCCCCATCGACTTCCAGCCCAGAGAACCTATACACCCGCTTTTTGGCGCTATGCCCAAAACGCCGGTCATGATGGAATTTCAGATTACGAAAGAATACCTCGGCCAGGGTACCCATTTGGTGGGACTATCCAAAATGTATGAAGAAGTCCTCAAAGCAGACACCTATGTCAAAGGCAAAGGTTCACTCGTGGCAAAGGTCATCGATGGCAGCCTGGACAATCAGGAGCTTACCGGAATGGCCGGTGTTGCCAACATTGGCAATGAAAGAAACTGGACGAGCAATCTTTTCGCGCAGGCGGACTGGTATGCCTTCGGAAGGCTGGCATGGGATCCATACATGGAATCCAAAACAATCTTTCAGGAATGGGCGGGATTGACTTTTGACAATGCAGAAGTACAAAAAACGGCCATACTCTTCCTGGAAAACTCCCACGAATGGTGCGTAAAATACATGACTCCGCTCGGCTTGCACCACATTATGGCGGCAAACCACCATTATGGTCCTGGTCCCTGGGTGAGCAGAATGTCGCGAGCAGACTGGACCAGTGTCTATTACCACAAAGCCGACAGCGTGGCCGTAGGATTCGACAGATCTGTAACGGGCACCAATGCCCTGGAGCAGTATAGCCCCGAATTCGCTGCCCAATACGCCAGTGCTGACAAAACAGATCTTAAGTTTCTACTATGGTTCCATCACGTACCCTGGAACCAGAAGCTGTCCACAGGAAAAACTCTTTGGGAAGAAATGTGTGAGGAATACAACCGAGGCGTGCAGGGAGTTTCTTCTATGGTAACAGACTGGAACAAACTCAAGGGCAAAGTCGACGAGGAGCGATTTCAGCAGGTAGCCATGCACCTCAAAATTCAGGAAGACGAAGCCAAATGGTGGAGAGATGCCTGTTTGTCGTACTTCAAAACTTTTTCCAGGCAGGCCATACCTGCTCATCTTCCGCAACCAGAACACGATTTAAAATATTATCAGGATCTAAATTACCCTTATTCACCTGGCATCAGGCCACGGTGGTAAACCAGAATTATCTAATATGGAAAGTAAAAAAGTGGCCCTTGTTACCGGAGGGTCTTCAGGTATTGGCCTTGCAATCGCCACCAGATTTGCAAAGGAGGGCTATAAAACCATTATCACAGGAAGAAATCCTGAAAAGCTCAATGACGCCGTTGCCTCAATAGAAGGCGATGTCGCAGGTTTGCAGTTTGACATGGATTGGCTCGAAAAAATTCCCACTTTTGTTGAGGAGTTGACCAGTAAGTTTGGAAAAATTGATGTACTCATCAATAACGCCGGCATCAACCAGAAAAAACCATTTCTGGAAGTAGAAGATCAGGAATTCCAACGCATTGTTCACACCAATCAGACGGCAATTTTCAGCCTGAGTCGCGAAGTGGTAAAATCGATGGTAGCCGGAGGCCACAAAGGAAGCATTGTCAACATTACCAGTATGGCGGCACAGTACGGCATCCCAAAGGTCATCTCCTACAGCGCTGCAAAAACGGCATTGGAGGGTATGACGCGTGCGATGGCCGTTGAGTTGGCACCCATGGGGATCAGGGTCAATGCCGTAGCTCCGGGATTCATCAGAACGCCCATGTCTGCAAAAGCACTGGACAGCGATCCTGAAAGAAAAAATAAGGTCATGTCCAGAACGCCGATGGGCATCCTCGGCGAGCCATTTGAAGTAGCCAATGCGGTATATTTCCTTGCATCAGAGGAGGCTTCCTACATTACAGGCGTATCGCTTTGTGTTGATGGGGGCAATTCGATTGGCTTTTAGATTAAATCATTTACTTTTATTCGTCAAATCAAACACATTATGGCCGCACAATATAAAATGGAACAGCTCATGCGATGGTATGGACCCAATGACGCTGTAAAACTCAGTCACATTGCACAGGCAGGATGTACAGGTGTCGTTACTGCCCTTCACGACATTCCCGTGGGTGCAGTGTGGAGCGTTGAAGCTATCCGGCAAAGAATCGATATGGTCGCAGAGTACGACCTTACCTGGACGGTAGTGGAGTCATTGCCCGTTCATGAAGAAATCAAAACCGGCAAGGGCCAGTGCGCCCAATGGATCGAAAACTATAAAGTCAGCCTGCGCAACCTGGGTGCTTGTGGCATCAAGGTGGTGACCTACAATTTTATGCCCGTACTCGACTGGGTACGCACCAATGTAGAACACAAAATGCCCAATGGAGCCGAAGCACTCTTTTTCAACAAAGATGAATACGACATATTCGATCTTTTCATACTGAAGAGACCCGGTGCCCAGACAGAACACAGCCCCGAGAGAATTGCTGCTTTGAAGGCGAAGTTGGACGCCATGCCTGCTGATGAACTTGCCAGGGTAAGACGAACGGTATTGCTGGGACTGCCCGGCAGCGATATTCCTTTTACAGAAGAAGAAGTATTGGCATTGCTGGAAACATATAAAGACGTCACGAGGGATAAACTCAAAGCCAATCTGGCTCATTTTCTGAATGAGGTTGCTCCGGTAGCCGGAGAGGCAGGCATTGGCATGGCCATTCATCCGGATGACCCTCCATATTCTGTGCTGGGCTTGTCCAGAATCATGAGTACCAATCAGGATGTTGAAGACCTTATGGCTGCTGTGCCACATCCTGCCAATGGACTTTGTTTCTGTACAGGTTCATTCGGTGCCAGACCTGACAACAACCTGCCGGAAATGTTGAAGAAATGGGGATCAAGAGTGCATTTTTTACACATCAGAAATACCAAAAGAGACGGCAACGGCAACTTTTATGAAGCCAACCACCTCGAAGGAGATACCGACCTTTATGCCATAGTTGACGAGGCACTGGCCATCATGCAGCGCGAAAAGAGGAGCATTCCTATGAGGCCAGACCATGGCCACAAGATGCTCGACGATCTGGGCAAGGTCACTTATCCCGGATATTCTGCCATCGGAAGGCTTAAAGGACTTGCTGAAATCAGAGGTCTCGAATACGCACTCGCTCGTAAGTATTAAGATATATTGGAATAGAAATATTGGAAAAGCCCGGAGGCATCAAGACTTCGGGCTTTTTTATTGCTGGTGCTTACAGTCTTCTCAAATCGTCAACCTTTTTACGCAGACCAACGAAAAACTGATACCTGAGTTTTTCAGAAACTTCAGACAACAATACCGACTTGGACCGCAATTGCTCTACCCAAAGCCGACATTCTTCTGAAAACTCAGGTTGATAAGTCATCAAATGGTTGAAAGTATTGAAAGTGATGTAGGTGAATACTTCATCGCCAATGAAAGCCTGGATGCTGTTGTTGGATAAGAAGATATCACTCTGGTACATTTCAAAAGAGGAACTCAATGCTCCATACTCATTGAGAATTTTTTTCTGACCCATTTCTGCTTCCCGCTCCAGCTTGTTGACCAACTCATCTATGCTGTTGCATACCAGGGCAATATCTTCGGCTGATGCAAATAATCCGGAATCTTTGTAATACTGTATTTGTTTGAGGGTACTGTCGAGGGTTTCCGGCGCCCAGATTTCATAGGATGGGATGCCATGATAGTAGAAATAGATCTTTTCGGCAATGTCCTCAAAATCGTCCATTTCCTCGGTAGCGTCAAACTTTTTATACCTGTAGGCTTCGAGGTTGAGCACGGACCTTTGCCAGAAAAACATCTTAAACCTACTTAACGCCTTGTAGCCGAATTGCCTGAAGTAGGGGATGTCCATCGCCGTCATCGACATCTTTGCAGTCTTTTGTGCAGACATGGATTGCAAAGCCTGGGCAATATTCTGGAGGTATTCTATGATCTGGAACTTATCCTTGAACATAGAATTGAACTGGAAAGGCACCATCTTGCTTTCGTAATTCATGACCGCGTCAAAGGAAATGTTGAAATGGTTACAGATCAGTTGCACTTCCTCGATCGTCAGCAGGGTGGTGCCCCTGATGCGTCTGTAGGCTGCATCTGTATTGACATTGAGGAGCTCGGCCAGCTGATTTGCAAATCCGGCACTGCCACTCTTCTGTCTGCACATTTGCATGAGATTGCTTTGAATGTCCATTATCTAAAATTACAAATTGTATTTAAAATATTATTATAAAATGCAAAATAACCATAAAAAGCTATTCAGTGATTGTTGTTTAATGAATATTGATAGAAAGATATTGTGTAAATATAATTTGAAATGCTAATTATCGGATGAATTATGAAATATGGTGTAAAAAGAGATAATTTTTGAATGAATTTGCCCCCTAAATTTGTGTCATCATTCATACCAAAAAAGCCCCGATAAGGGAAAAATTATTATTCATTCATTTAAACATGATGCCATGAAAAAGTTATTCATTTCAAGTTTAATGTTGTTGTTGGGTACATTGTTGCTTGCCCAAAATCCCCGCCTTGCAGTTGTCAGCTTTGACGCCACCAATACCAATCTCCAAACCGCCGATCTCACAGAGCTGCTGAGGATAGAGATCAGCAAACACTCCAGATACGAAATTATCGACCGCTATGAAATCCAGGAAGTGTTGCAAAAAGACGACGTAGCAGCTTCCACCTGTTTCAGCAAATCGTGTCTGATCAATGCCGGCAAGAGCCTGGGAGTAGACTTTATGTTGACCGGAAGCGCCGACAAGCTGGGTGACGCCCTCTTTTTGAGGATCAGACTGCTCAACATCAAATCCTCATCTATAGAAAAAGAAGTCGTAAAAGAATTCATATTCATACCAGAGAAAATCAACACCATGATTTCGCTGTGTGTCAATGACCTGGTCGGCATCGAAAATGATGCAGTCATCGCCAATAGCTTGTCCAACCGCGAAAGTTATGAGAGCGCCATCAACAATCCTTATTATAAAACCCTCAACCTTTCCGGACCGCGAATGGGCTACACCTTTGTCAGTGGTCTGAACGCTGAGATCTTGCGAAGACCCGAAAACCAGGGAGGTTATGATGCCTTGCCTTATTACTTCCAGATCGGTTACCAGTTTGAAAAACAATACCTCAGCGAAGGCAAGTGGCAGGCTCTGGTAGAACTCATACCCGTCATTTCCGGCATGGACCAGGGACTATTTGTACCCAGCATTTCCATCCTGAACGGTATCAGGAGCAATAAAAACGGAGTAGAATTTGCCATAGGCCCCACCTTCAGCCTGGTACAAAAAGCAGAAGTCTATCAGGACGACGCAGGTAACTGGCAAATCGTCACCAAAGATTTGCCTGCTGAAGTGGCCCGATTCAAAAGGCTCGACAGCCGCGGAGATTTTGCCCTCAACAGTTCGGTCGTCATTGCAGCAGGATTTTCATTGAGGTCCGGTAAACTCAATATTCCGATCAATACTTACGTTTCACCTTCTAAGAATGATTTTCGATTTGGCTTGTCATTTGGTTTCAATACCAGAAAATAAGACCATTTAAATCGTTGGTTTATTGACAAACTAAGAGGTTTATTAATCATGAGCTTAAGTAAAGACAGGCCTTGGTGCAATTCAGCATTCGTCTCTTGAAAGTTATGTTGAAAAAATTTAACCGAATAACCAGTTTAACCAAATATACTCGTCGGAAAATGGATTGTCCTTTTAAAATGTGCAGGCAAAAATCAAAAGTTCAAGGCGTTAAACGCAGACGGAGTGGACACTCCGGCGAGGCTTAACAACGCAGAAATTTTTATTTTTGATAGCAGTTTAATGGACAAATCTATTTCCGACGAGTATAAACCCTAAACACAATACTCTAAACATTTCTTGACATTTCATTTTGTTCTTCAATCATTTTATTGTTGAGGAGGCGTGAAATGCACCAGTTTCAATAGCAGGGTTTCGGGAAGAAGCCCTGCTTTGTTTTTATTGGGAGGCTTATATATATTTGGCTACTACATATTTGTCAAATATTAGTTAATTTGTAGTTGGTTCATTTTTATTGTTTTGAACTGGAATGCTTTTTCAAAAAATCTTCAATTGATGCTCTTTCAGCGAAAATTTTTCCACTTTGTTTGTTTCTTTTACCTGGCGTTTTCGTTTGGATGCCTTGAAAAGTCTGCCGAAAAAACTTTTAAAATTGGCTTTTCTCAATGTTGTGCCGACAATTGGCGGGATGCTATGAACCTGGAAATAAAAAGGGAGTTGGCCTTCCATCCTGAGCTGGAATTTGAAATGACGGTGGCAAATAACAGCAGTGAAAAACAAATCCAGGACATCCATAGACTTGTTCGAAGCGGAATCGACCTATTGATCGTATCCCCAAATGAAGCTGGGCCATTGAGTAAAATTTTAGACAGCATTTATAATACAGGATTGCCATTGGTACTTGTGGACCGTAAAACAGAATCGAATTTGTATACAGCCTTCGTAGGCGGTGACAATTTCGAAATTGGAAAAATAGCAGCAACTTATATCGCAGAGAAACACCCTGAAGGTGTAAAGGCCATAGAATTACAAATGGGCATGACAATAACTCCTGCAGTACAAAGGAAGGAGGGATTCCGGTCATGGTTTGATCGCACATCCAATGATCTTCTTCTTGCTTCATGCGAGGACAAAATTGGAATAGAAGCTTTAAAAGACACTTTTAATACAATAATTTCAAGGTTTCCGGAGACAAATTCAATATTTGCTCATACAGATTTGATGGCAAGGCAGGCCTCTGAGTGGCTCTCGGAATTAAAAATAGAGGATAAAATTACCATTGTTGGCGTCGATGCCCTTCCTGGAGAAGGCAATGGTATAAATATGGTGGAGAAAGGAGTCATTGATGCTTCAATTTCATATCCGACAGGAGGAGCAGAATCAATACTGATCTCCATTGGCATATTGAATAAATTGCCTTTTTCCAAAGAAAATACCATTAATTCTATCGTCGTCGACCAGTCCAACGCAAGAACCATCCAGCTGCAAATGACAAAAATCAGTGGTTTGCAGCAAAATATTGACCAACAAATTTCTTTGACATCAGCGCTGAAGAAAATATTTCGAACACAAAGGAATTTCATACTCCTGCTGGTTGCCTCATTGCTTGCTTCAATATTTATGGGGTTTTTCCTCTGGCAATCCCTGAAAAATAAGCAGAAAGCCAACCAGGCTTTATCGGCCAAAAATCAGGAAGTCATGGAAAAACAAATACAATTGGTTGAAATGTCAGAAGAGTTGAAAGAAGCGACCAATGCCAAAGTCAATTTTTTTACCAATATATCTCATGAACTGCGTACACCATTGACACTGATCATCGGAGTTACGGATGAATTGAACAATGCTAAAGGGAAAAATGGTGAAAATTCCACCCAAATAAGGCAAATACAGCAGAATTCTATTCGCTTGCTCAGATTGATCAATCAATTGATGGATTTTAGAAAGATAGAGAGTGCCAAAATGCAATTGGATGTAGCCAAGTTCAATCTCGTTGATTTCATCACGGCGATAGGAGCTTCCTTCAAACCCATTGCCAACCAAAGAAAAATAACATTTGAGATCATTACAAAAAAGGAAACAATAGATCTATGGTTTGATCCTGATAAATTGGATAAAGTGATTTTTAACTTGTTGTCGAATGCCTTCAAATTCACACCAGATGGGGGATCAGTCACTGTGAGCATATTATCAGATGAATATGAAAAATTGGCAAAAATAAATGTTGAAGATTCGGGGATTGGGATTTCTGACGATGAGCTGTTGAAAATATTTGAGCCTTTTTACCAGGCAAAAAACGTACACTTTACTGGCACAGGACTAGGCTTGTCTCTTTCGAAGTCTATAGTAGAACTACACAATGGCACCATCACAGTACAAAGCATTCGCAACAGAGGCAGTAGGTTTAGCATATGTTTGCCATTGGGTAATGAGCATTTTTCAGAAAGTCAAATTTCCCAAAGCAGAGATTATATCTTATCAAACGATGCCATCTATGATGAGTCTCTTTCTTACCAGCTTGGCAATGAGAACCAAAGAGAAATAAAACCAGGATCCGGCTATCATGTGCACATCATAGAGGACAATGCAGAGATCCAACAGTTTTTAAGACGAAACTTAGAGGGCCAGTACCACATCACCCAGTCGTTTACCGGTGACGAAGGATTCTCCCAGGCTACAGACCTGGTTCCTGACCTGATTTTGTGCGATTTGTCTTTGCCAGGAATGGAAGGCATCGAAATAATAAAAGCATTAAAAAATGACATTCGGACATCGCACATTCCCATAATAATTCTTACTTCAAGGGTAGACATCAACCAACAAATAGAGGGATCGCAGGCTGGGGCTGAAGCATTTATAGCCAAGCCTTTTAACATCCAATTGCTTGAGTCTACCATTAAAAATTTAATTCACAATAGAATATTGCTGAAGGAAACGGTAAATAAAAATTTTATTGAGCTAAAAGAGAATGGTTCAATAAACAAGCTGGATCAAGATTTTTTTGGCAAACTCAATGCTTACATCAATGATCATTTTACTGATGCACAGTTTCAAATAAATGATTTGTGTAGAGAGGTCAACTTGTCCAGGTCTCAACTTTATCGCAAAACAAAATCGTTGCTTGGAGAAAATATTAGTGATTTTATTCAGAACAAAAGACTGAATAAGGCAGAATACTTGCTTACAACAACAGCAAAGACCATCTCCGAGATAGCCTATGAATCCGGTTTTGCATCCCCTGACTATTTCTCCACTGTTTTCAAACAAAAGTACAACCTATCTCCCAGCCAGTTTAGAAAGGAAAACGAGAATTAGCATAGGAAGCTGTGCAACAATATCGAAGAATGATGCAACATTTTTATAGTTTGTACTATAAATTGACATTTTTGTAATTGTGTATAGTGTTGAAAAATAGCTGATTATTTTGAATTATTATCGGGATGTAAAATTCAAGACTTTAGGGACACAACCACAAGGATGACTTTTTGGTTGGCCATAAATTTGGCCCATCAAATCGTTATAACAGGTGGTATCAACAAACAACATCAGACATTGGTCTTTGACTGTAGCACTCGCAGGATTTCTTTTTGGATTTGATACAGTCGTCATTTCCGGTGCAAATTTGCCAATAAAAGAACTCTGGCATACCTCTCCTTTGTTTCATGGGACTTTTATAATGTCAATGGCACTGTGGGGAACAGTGATTGGGGCAATCTTTGGAGGGTGGCCATGTGACAAATTTGGACGCAAAAAGACCTTGTTCTGGATTGGAGTCCTGTACCTCGTATCCGCAATAGGGTCTGCTATTGCATGGGATCCATTTTCTTTTTCATTTTTCAGATTTATAGGTGGTTTAGGAGTTGGAGCATCTTCTGTAGCAGCTCCAACTTATATTTCAGAAATTGCACCTGCCGAAAAAAGGGGAAACTTAGTAGCCAGGTATCAGTTTATGATCGTTTTTGGAATTCTCATTGCATTTTTCAGCAATTTTCTTTTGAAAGGTGTCGGCGGAGACATTGATTGGAGACTAATGCTTGGAGTAGAAGCTATTCCGGCTATTGTTTATTGCATGATGGTACTTGGTATACCCGACACTCCAAGATGGTTGTATCTCATCAAAGGCAAAGAAATGGAAGCGAGAGAGGTGCTGAATCGCATGCAAGTCATGGATGTCGACAAATCGATAGCCGAACTTGCAGAAATCAGCGCTGTGGAAAAAAGTGTTGGCTTTTTCAATATAAAATATTCATACCCAATCCTGTTGGCCTTCTTACTGGCTTTCTTCAATCAATTGTCAGGCATAAACTTCATTTTATATTATGCGCCGGAAATCCTGGAAAGAGCCGGCCTGGCAACACAGGATTCGCTTTTTAGCTCCATATCTATCGGGGCTGTCAACCTGGTATTTACATTATTGGGCATGTACCTGATCGACAGATTGGGAAGAAAAACACTCCTTCTCTGGGGCTCAATTGGTTACATCATAAGTCTCGCCATGGTTGCATACGGCTTTTGCGTTGGTGTGTCACCTGTCTTTTTGTTGTTTTTCATATGCATGTTCATCGCTTCCCATGCACTGGGGCAAGGCGCTGTAATATGGGTTTTTATATCAGAGATATTTCCCAACAATGTAAGAGCTTCCGGTCAATCTTTCGGATCAAGTACACATTGGATTTTTGCTGCACTGATTACACTGATCACGCCTTTGTTTTTGGATGCAGAAAACGGAATATTTAAAGACAATCCATGGCCCATTTTTGCCTTTTTTGCAGGCGCCATGTTCTTGCAATTGTTGTTTGTCCTTTTTTTAATGCCGGAGACGAAAGGTAAAACACTGGAAGAACTCGAAGCACAACTGGTAACAAATAGAAAATGAAACCCTCAGAAAATAAGATGAGAAATACGATAGTTTGTTTTGGCGAAATCCTTTGGGACCTCTTGCCTCAGGGTAAAAAATTGGGAGGAGCACCATTCAATGTTGCAGCTCATTTTGCCTTGTTGGGCAACGGGTCATATATTTTATCTTCAATAGGTAAGGATGAATTGGGAGAAGAAATTTTATCGGTTCTCAAGGAATATCCGGTGAACTGCGGCTTGTTACAGACCAGTCAGAACAGGCCGACGAGCACCGTGGAGGTAAGTTTGGATAATTCCGGAAAACCAAGCTATACGATCAAAGAACATGTCGCATGGGATGAAATCCAATCCAGTCCGGAAATTATTGAAACAATATCTAAAGCCAGCGCCCTGGTATTTGGGACACTTGCTCTCAGAGAGGATAAGAATAGGTCAACACTCGAACAAATGGCCAAACATGCCAAGCTCAGAGTGTTGGATCTCAATTTGAGATGCTCTTATTTTTCCAAAGACTTCATCATGAAGATGATCAGCAATTGTGATGTGTTGAAACTCAACGACGAAGAACTTGAAACAATAGCACAATATTTTCAAAAAACCACTTCAGAAACCATTGAGGCGATACTGGAGGACGCTGCCGGACCTCATCTTATCGTATTGACAAAAGGAGAAGACGGCGCTGATGCCTATATAAAAGGCGAAAGTTTTTATGCTCCAGGTATCAAAGTAGAGGTTGTAGACACCGTAGGAAGTGGAGATGCTTTTTTAGCTGGATTTCTTGATCACTATTTAAATGGATTTTCTATTGACGCATGCCTTGAAAAAGGCTGCAGGCTTGGGGCAGAGGTAGCATCAAAAGCTGGTGCCATTCCTCTTGAGCAATATTTTTAATTACTTAACAAAACAAAAAATGAAAAAAACAAGGTGTTTAATTTTTGTGATGCTTTTGGCATTGCAGGGGGCCATCGCCCAAAGAGCCATTACCGGACTTGTAACTGACGCAGGCTCAGGAGAAGCCTTAGTTGGTGCAAGCATATTGTTGAAAGGTACCAACCAGGGAACCATTACTGACATAGACGGCGCGTTTTCCATAAACATTGCCGAAGAGGGCATGTCACTCATTGTATCATACATTGGTTATGAAACAACAGAAGTGGTCATTGGAGATCAGAATGCCATAAATATTGCGCTGAATCAGGGGAATATACTTTCTGAAGTCGTTGTGGTAGGATATACTTCCCAGCGCAAGGAAGATTTAACAGGGTCTGTAGCCGTGGTCGAAATGAAACCCCTGATCAATAACAGTTCTGGAAACGTCATGCAAGCTATGCAGGGAAGAGTGCCGGGATTGTATATAGAAAAGGACGGTTCTCCCAATGGTTCCAACTCAAGAATCTTGATTCGTGGTGCCAATACATTGGGAAACAATGATCCTTTGTATGTGATCGATGGAATCCCAACTACCCGTCCGGAAGTTTTTCAAAACATGAATCCCGCTAATATCGCCTCAGTCCAGGTGTTGAAAGATGCATCAGCCGAGTCAATTTATGGTGCTAGAGCTTCCAACGGCGTCATCATTGTTACCACAAAAAATGGAGGAGATACCAATGGTAAGGTTGCTTTTCAATTCAATAGCAGCATTGCTTCGCAATCAGAAAAATCTATGAGATTTGAGATGCTTAATTCTTTGGATAGAGGCAAGGCACTTTGGCAAGCCTCCGTGAATGACGGCCAGGACCCTGCGGCTGGATATGGCGACATTTATAACTTTTCATGGAACAATGACTTCGCAAATCCTGTGCTGAACAGCGTCACTCTAAAACCTTTTGTAGGAGGCGACCAAAATACACCGGTGGGTGATACGGATTGGCAATCTGTTATGTATAAAACAGGCATCATCACCAAAAATGATTTCACAGCCTCTTATGGAAATAAAAATTCTTCACTTGAGATCAATCTTGGTCAGCTTAAAAATACAGGAATGCTCAAATACACCGGGTATGACAGACTCAGTGGCAGCATCAATGCCCTCACAAGAGCTTTCGATGACAAGGTGAGGTTAGGTACGAATTTGAGAGTGGCAAGTTCAAATGAAACTTTGACAGCAAGAGACCTGGGCGGTGCGTCCACTACCTTCCTTGCCGTCACATTGGCGCCTACCATTCCAGTATATCAAAAAGATGGAATTACTTTTGCCGGAGCTTCAGGCGCAGGGTATTCGGACAGAAATAACCCCCTGCACATGCAAAACATCGCTCGATGGAACAATGCAAACAGACTTAGTGCATTTGGCAATGCTTTTTTAGAGGTTCAACCCATTAAAAATTTATTTTTTAAGACAAATATTGGGGCCGACAATGCCAACTTTCTGAATAAAGTGATAACGCCAACTTTCTCCGAAGGAGCATTCAACAGGACGACAAACAGCTTGTTTTTTGATCAAAACCATTATTTAAGCACCACATGGTCCAATACGGTCAGATATGATTGGGATGTCAATGAAAAGAACAATTTGAAATTTTTAGTGGGCACGGAATTTATCAAAACTGATTTTGACTTTCAAACCACAAAAAAAGAAGGATATGCTTTGCAAACAGAGGAGTATTTTACACTTAATGCGGGCACTGGAAATACTACCGTTACAGGAGGATCTACAGGAAACAGGCTATTTTCGCAATTTGCCAGAGTAGACTATAACTATAGTGATAAGTATCTGGCAGCAATTACAATTCGTAGAGATGGGTCTTCCAGATTTGGTGAGGACAACAGATATGGTGTTTTTCCTGCCGCATCATTGGGTTGGAGGATAGATAGAGAAAATTTTATGGCAGACAATGGCCTGTTTGATGAATTGAAAATTAGAGTTGGCATAGGTCGGGTTGGAAACCAGCAGATTGGTGACCTTGCAAGATTTGGATTATTCGATACGAGATATGGTACTACACAGGCGCAACTTGTCGGCGGATTTTGGGAGCAATATATGAACATCGGTACTGCATATGCTCTTTCCGGAGCCAATACAGGAACCCTGCCATCCGGATTTGTCCAGACCCAGGCACCAAACTCAGGATTAAAGTGGGAAACCACAGATGAAATCAATGCTGGGATAGATTTTGGTTTTATCAACAATAAATTGATCGGCTCTTTTGATTATTTCTCGCGCAAAACAACTGGCATTTTAATTACTCCTCCAGTTGCAGCTACCCTTGGTGAAGGGCAAACCAGGGCAGTAAACGGTGCTTCTAAATCCAACAAAGGCTGGGAATTTATGCTTGGGTACAGAGGAAGTGTTGCCAATGGTTTGAATTACAATATAACAGCAAATATTACCCACTTTAGGGATAAAATAACCGATCTCCCGGAAGAAGTACGACCTGCTTATCCAGGAAATGTGGAGAATACCATCATAGGACATTCTCAATTTGACATCTTCGGATATAAAACAGATGGTTTGTTCCAGTCACAATCAGAAGTTGATGCCGCACCTACTCAAATTGGCGCAGGACCGGGCAGAATCAAATATGTAGACATCAACAATGATAAAGTAATCAACGCCTTGGATCAAACCTGGATTGGTACCACACTCCCGGCTGCAGAATATGGCCTTAGAGTAGATTTATCCTATAAAATGTTTGATTTTACATTATTTGGTTCAGGCGTTGCCGGAAGAGAGGGTTTTGATGTGTATACTGTCTTTAATAATCTCATGAGAGGCCGTGAAAATGTTGGTCCGGGAGTCTTTAATGCATGGACTCCGCAAAATACAGATACCAATGTACCGGCACTTACATTAAAAGACAACAATGGGGAAGGAAGGACATCAGATTATTTTATTGTCAACACCTCTTATTTTAAATTAAGAAACATGCAGTTGGGCTACAACCTTTCTCCGAAGTCTGTTTTTTCAAGTTTAAGAATCTACGGAATGGCTGACAATCTTTTCTGGATAAAAGACAAGAGCTATTTAAGTCCTGATCCTGAGAGAATTGATCTTGACCCTATACCCATTCCCAGGACTTTCACATTAGGAATCAACGCATCATTTTAACTATTAATCATTAAGCAATTGATCATGAAAAAAAATATATTATTGGGCTTATTGGCATTTGGTATTCTGGCCATCAGCTCTTGTGAAAAAGAATTAGATTATACGCCAACAGGTGTATTGTCTTCATCCGATCTGACATCCACCAAAGCGATTGATGGATTGGTTACCTCGGCGTATGCTGCCATCGGAAATGGGGATATGATAGGCCCTATATATAGCAATTGGGTTTATGGCAGTGTGAGATCTGATGATTCCTATAAAGGCGGTGGAGGTACAGGAGACGTTGGTGAAATCGATGCATTGGAACATTATAATCTTGTGCAGCCGACAATGGATGCATTTGTGACAAGAACATGGAGAAATTTATTTAAATCTATCTCCAGGTGCAATGTTGCGCTGAGGGCGGTAAATGGCCTTGAAGAATCTGCTTTTCCTGAGAAAAAGATAAGGTTGGGCGAGCTCCATTTTCTACGTGCACACAGCTATTTTACAATGAAATTGTTGTATAAAAATATTCCGATCTTTGACGAAAATGCCAGCCAGGAAGAAATCTTGCTGGTGTCAAATGATTTGTCAAATGAAGAGTCCTGGAATAAAATTGCTTCGGATTTCCAATTTGCAATCGACAATTTACCAGATTCTCAATCCGAAATAGCCAGAGCAAACAAACATGCTGCTCAAGCCTATTTGGCCAAATTGAGACTTTATCAGGCATATGAACAAGATGAAAATCACAGGGTAGTAAACATCAACAAATCAAGGTTGCAGGAGGTCGTAAGCCTTGCCAATGCAGTGATCAATTCAGGAAAATATATGCTTTCTGCCGATATAGCAGATAACTTTTTACCTGAAACAGAAAATGGCCCGGAATCCATATTTGCCATACAGTTTACGGTGAATGATGGTACTACAGCAGGTAGAATGAGCTATGAAGATGGCTTGAATTATCCCCATGGAGCCCCGCAATATGGATGTTGTGGTTTTCATGCGGGTAGTCAAAACCTAGTGAATGCACATACAACCGATGCAAATGGGCTGCCAAATTTTGAAACATTCAACAATCAAATTGCAGACTTGTCAAAGGCCACTGTAGATCCGAGATTAGATCATACTGTAGGCATTGAAGGACACGTTTATAAGTATGACAATACGCTGCCTTTCAGCAATAGCTGGGTGCGTGACGCCGGTGTTTATGGCAATTTTCATACCATGAGATTCCAGCAATTGGCATCAAGCGGATCTTATTTCAAATTAGGACCATTCATGGGTACTGCAAAAAATTACGATATCCTCAGATACGATGATGTTTTATTGATTCTGGCGGAAGCATACATACAATTGGGGCAGCAAGATTTGGCACTTCCTT
Source organism: Saprospiraceae bacterium (assembly GCA_020436935.1). Lineage (GTDB taxonomy): Bacteria > Bacteroidota > Bacteroidia > Chitinophagales > Saprospiraceae > JADKBO01. The sequence goes on along the minus strand of JAGQWX010000013.1, from coordinate 20,564 downwards.
TGATCAACCAGGTCAGAATACGTGCCTCAAACAGTACAGCTAAGTTGAAGAAGTCCGACGGTTCCTTTGCTTCCAACTATAATGTAAAACCATATTCCAGCACAGGTTGGACCCAGGAATTTGCCTTTAAAGCACTTCAATGGGAGAGACGACTGGAGTTTGCTACTGAAGGGTCAAGGTTTTTTGATCTGGTAAGATGGGGCATTGCCGAGCCAGTATTGAATGATTATATTTCAAAAGAAAAAGTAAGGAGAACGTTCTTAAGTACAGCCAAATTTACTGCAGGACGGGATGAATATCTGCCTATTCCGCAGGCTGAGATTACGTTTACAAAGGGATTGTATCGACAAAATCCCGGATATTAAATCGTTTGTTAATTGCAGAATGATGGTAGAGATCTCTACCATCATTCTATTTGATATGGTAAATAGATTTAATTTGTGCAAGTACTCGTCGGAAAATGGATTGTCCATTTTCCATGCATTATTCTATTAAACATTGGAGGTAAGAAGCTGCAACACGTAAGTTCCGGTTGAGCGCTGCATTACTGCGAGTATATATATTTATACCTTTGATATTCAATGTTTTAAGCTTATTGGTAGTTCGGTTTGCACATTATATTGATGTTGGCATTTTTGCAGCGCACCTTTCCTCCATGACCGCTTTTTAAAAGGCTTTATGCGGCGGGCTGATTTATTATATCATCACATGCAAAATGGACTTTCCGTATTCCTAACAGTATTTTCAACAACATTTGAATTCCATATAAATAAACTATAAAATGTTCAATCCAAATACAAGCTTGAAAAGGATAATTTTCCTCATCAATTTTTTACCCTTTTTGTTTTCGTGCAATGCAGATCAAAACGGTAAAAACCTAAAAAATGATTTTTATATGAATGAGAAGCACCGACCTCAATTTCACTTTTCTCCGGAAGCTCACTGGATGAATGACCCCAATGGAATGGTCTTTTTCGAAGGTGAATACCATTTGTTTTATCAGCATTACCCGGATTCTACGATCTGGGGTCCCATGCATTGGGGGCATGCCGTGAGCAGCGACCTGATCCATTGGGAACATCTGCCTATTGCAATTTATCCGGATTCTTTGGGGTATATATTTTCAGGAAGTGCCGTATACGATGAAAACAATACATCAGGACTCGGCGCCAATGGCACTGGGCCTTTGATTGCCATATTTACCCATCATGATGTAAATCAGGAGAAAGCCGGAAGTACGACGTTCCAGTACCAAAGCATGGCCTTCAGCAATGATAAGGGACGGAGCTGGGAGAAATATGAAGGGAATCCCGTTCTTCCAAATCCGGGAATTAAAAATTTTCGAGACCCCAAAGTCATGTGGTATGAGCCTGAAAAAAAGTGGATCATGACTCTCGCAGCCGATGACAGAATCAAGTTTTATTCCTCTTCTGATTTTAAATCCTGGGAGGAGACCGGAGAATTTGGAGCAGAACATGGAGGACATGGAGGTGTATGGGAATGCCCCGATTTATTTCCTATGCCAGTAGAAGAAACCGGTGAGACAAAATGGGTGCTCTTGGTCAGCATCAATCCCGGAGGACCGAACGGGGGCTCGGCAGCTCAATATTTTGTTGGAGATTTCGATGGTAAAAAATTTACACTTGATGTTGGATTTGCTCCCCATGTAACACTTGGAAATGCCAAATGGGTCGATCACGGCAAAGACAATTATGCCGGTGTAACCTGGTCCAACATTAGCAAGGAAGATGGCCGAAGGTTGTTTATTGGATGGATGTCCAACTGGCTTTATGCTCAAGTGGTACCTACTGAAGTTTGGCGAAGTGCAAATACTCTGCCCAGAAACCTTACACTGCACTATGCAGCCAATCAGTTTGAATTGAGATCAAACCCGGTGAAAGAATTGGTTTCACTGGAAGGTGAAATAAAAAAATTGGAACCAGGCTTGTATGAAGGGGAGAAAACATTGTCGGCGTTTGCAAATCATCCGCTTCAAAAAATTGCCCTCAAGTTTAAAAATCCAACCAGTGGATCTATTGTTTTAAGGCTGTCAAATAGCAAAAATGAATACATTGATTTTGGCTATAATTCCGACTCCACTTCCTACTTTGTGGACAGATCAAAGGCGGGGGACTCAACATTTTCAAATGATTTTGCAGGCAAGCATACCGCTTTGGCTTCTTATACCAAGAATGAAATAGATATGTTGATATACCTGGATGTAAGCTCATTGGAATTGTTTGCCGATAGCGGCAGAACTGTCATGACCCAAATATTTTTTCCATCTGAACCTTTTAATCAGTTGACAATAATAGAGGGATCAAATAGTATTGAATTGATAGAAGGAACAACAACAGACTTAACAAGGATTTGGCCAGATAAGGCAGATGCAGCCCATTGATGCGTGAGAACACATAGCTCATTGTTATTGTCGAAGTGTGCATTTATTGGAAGATGCCAAACAACTGATGCAACCACCATGTCAGGCTGATATCCCTAAATATTACCTATTGAAAGATAGATTGACCAAATTTGCCATTCGGACAAATCATTGTCCGAATGGTAGAATGGTCACAGTTTGGAGCTAAATTCATTTGCGCTGAATTTTTGTCGCTCCACATGGCCAGGCTTAACAATGTAGATATACTTATCGGAAATAGATTTGTCCCCATGATTAAAATGGACAATCCATTTTCCGATAAGTATATAGAGATTGACTTCATACCAGTTTTTCAGAAGCAGAGTTTCGGGAAGAAGCCCTGCTTTGTTGTTTTATGGGCGTGTTTTACAAGTGTAAAGAATGATTTTTTACAACGATTTTTTAGCTGTATCTATTTAAGATCAGTAGATATTCTAATTTTTGGATTAAATTCAAACTTGAATTTAAAACATATAAAACTTCACATCAATTGCTTTGTGCGTATCTTTGTACTGAAATTTTAATATATGCAATTGATATTGAGACCTGCTTTATTTTGGGATGTCAACATATCTGATGTGGACTTAATCAGACATCGTGCCTCCATTATTGAGCGCATATCCACTCGTGGACGCTTGGATGAGTTTCGAGATTTATTACAATTTTATGGTCGAGAAACCGTAAAAAACACGCTGCTTAACGCTAGATATCTTGATAAAAGAACTCTTGCTTATTGCAGCCTCATTTTTGACATTCCTATCAAAGAATTTAGATGCTACAAACTCGCACAGTTGAACCCTGAACACTGGAATTATTGAGGCGATTGATGCTTCTACCAACTCTGGAATCATTCTTTTTGGTTGTGTTCCATATTGTGAAAAGCCTAAGCTTTTTTGAAGATGCAGAACATTTCGCTGATCCAATAGTTTTCGACCAATCTGTTACCTGGGAAAAGGTCAAGGCAACAATCAATATGGCTATAAAAAAATTAGGATAGTTTGGTTATATACTCGTCGAAAATAGTTATTGTTTATTTCCAATTCGCGATTCGCGAATCGCGAATTAAATCTATTCTTGTGAAACTTTTATCTTCACCATCAATCTCTTGATCACCACTAAATGGCCAAATCATTGTCCGAATGGTCTAATATAGCTTTCGATTTGCCAGCCATATAAAACCATATGATGGAAGTGATCACGGTTAAATCGAATAACAGGCTGATATAAGCAGGGAGACTTTCCATTTTTCTTGAGCTAATAAATTAAGATTTGAATTAAATGATTTAATTGAGTCCAATAGGAGCGGAAATTACAATGCTCCTATTTCTCCTTCCTCATCTCCATTTATTTACATGTTCAACTTTTTTGTCAAATTGCGCCGCCAATGATTTTATTCTTGATTTCAGAATCAATTTTCTTCCTTCAACACTCCTGGCGAAAACCAAGTCAGATGAGCCAACAAATTTTTTCCATTGGCTTTGGAAATATTCAGCTAAATTCTTGTTTCTGCCGAGCAATTCAGGAACAGCATGATAATCCTTTTGGGCTATAAAAAGCATAAATCTGCTTTTTCTGACAATTATATAACGTGGATTATCAATTGGTGCAATAATTTCCGTCAACGCGTTGATGAAAGTTGATTTATCAAAAGTAGTTCCACCGACCAAATGACAATATACTGCACCAAATTTATCAGCTGATGTTTGTACGTGCAGTTTGCTGTGATCTGTTTTAATTTTTTGGGCCATAATTAATGAATTTAAAAGTGCATTGCCAATGTGTTGAATGTCTTTTGAAATGTCCCTGTATTTAAAATACAACCTTAATGTCTTTAAGGTGAGCCGCCCAAAAATTGCCACCCCTATTGCCCCGATAATCGCTAAAATAATATAAAGTTCTTGGGTTGATTTTATGTGTTTCATCCCATTGCCGAGCATCTGTAAAATGTCCAGAACAAAGCCAATTATTCCTGAAACTAAAGTAGCCAGCAAATAGGCAATGGTTCTATTGAAGTACAGAGATTTCACTGTTTTGTAGGTCATGTCAGATGGAAAAGGAATTTTGATTTCTTCTACAAGTGTATTTCCTGTTTTAAGGGCAGCTTTCCATCTTTTTTTCAAGCTTTCTCTGTCTCCTGCATGGCGAAACATTTCTTCGTTTTTTTTCGCGACCACTTTTTTTTCATGCATATGTTCTGACAGGTTTAACCTTCCTATTCCTGATTCTATCTGAGGCAATTTATTGAAGGAAACGCCAACGAAACTTTTAAAACGTCTTTTCAATAAATCAAAATCGTCGCCACCTTCTGGAGCAGTAGGGTCAATACATACCACATGCCAGATGTTTCCAGTTTTATCATCATGTCCTTTTTGGGTCCTGATCGCGCGGCCACGCATTTGATTGGATAGCACAAAAGAACCCACAAAACTAGCGAGAATCAAGGTGTTGATTGCCGGGGCATCCCACCCTTCCCCAAGCAAGGATTTAGTACCAATCAAAACTTCAATTTCTCCAAGTTGAAAAATTTGGGTCACAATGTGTACGATGTCTTGTTTGATTTGCTCGGATTGGTTGATGAGGATATAATTCTTGTCAAAAGGAACCGGACTTGAATTGAATTGCACGATGCCTTTCTTTGCGGCTTTGTTTTTAAAGGAGGAGAATGCACTCAAAGGAAGAATGACCAAAGAACCTGTAAGCACTGCAATTTTTTTATGATCACTGTTTTCTCGTCTGAGTTTTTCAAAGATTGGAAGTGCACCAATTTTATTTAATGGCAAATTATTTTCATCAGCATTGATATAATATTCTTTTCGGATGAAGTCTGTCAGGATCACCAGCCTCAATTTTTCCCCTAATTTTTGGTATTCAAAATCAACGATTTCTTTGATGCCATTTAACTTGCTAAGACTCGAAATCAAAAAGCCGGTTGTATTTTTGTTTTGAGTAAAGTTGATTTGCCCTTTTTCAAGGGCTCCCGCTCTTCTAAGCTTGTTTTCAAGTGTTTTTATATGTTCTTGATATGGTATAAATGTTTTCTTCTCTTTGAAGAGGAAGTAATCCAGAAGTATTTCTATCCATTCATAATCGAGATCAGGGATTTTAAAATTCTTATCTCCAATAATTTCAAGATGTGTTTCAGGAATGGTGCGATGGTTCGCATGCAGAAAGATCAAACAAGCAGAGTAGTATGAAATATTGTTGTAAATCCAATCCAGCTGTTCAAGTGGCTGCTGCCAAATGGGACTTTCTTCAATGGCCTGAATAATAATTTCATCATTTTGAATTTCCGAGAATAGCTTATCGATATTCTTCCGGAAGTCATCAATGTTTTTTTTCTCTTCCTGTGTGGGCAATGTGAAATAGACATAGTCCTGGTGTGGACATAAATCTTCTTCAACAATCAGTTCGGGAATAGAAATTTCAGTATCAGCGGGCCCATTTAATTCGATATATCGCTGCCATTCTGTGAAAGAAACGTCGTAGGGTGGAGTAGCAGTCAATCCTACAATAATTGGTTCCAGACCTTCTTTAATCCTCGAAATGGTTTGCCACCATTCATTTTTTAAATGGTGTGCTTCATCTACTACAATCGTTTTGATTTTTTGAGCTTTTAGCCCATTAAGAATGAGGTCAAAGCTTGGATTGGATAATTTAGGGAACTCAGTTTTTTCCTCAGTTTCTTCTTCCAGATCTTCCTCCTCAATTTTCAAATTGTTGCAAGCTGCGTGCAATCCCTGGTAGGTGGCAATGGTCATGAATTTAGGACGGCGAATGTCTGTAGAAATCCATTCCGGTACCTGGTCGGTTTGAAGAAACAGCTCACAAAAGCGTTGTATCCATTGATTACGGATGGCTATGGTCGGCGTCAAAATGAGTGTTGGCTGATTTATTCGAACAGCGACCTCCAGTCCTAAGACTGTTTTGCCCGAGCCTGGCGGAGCAATCACGTGGAGATGCCCGTCCGAGAGATGCTCCTGCAAGTTGTCCAGTACCCTTTTCTGGTATTTTCGCCAGCTGTATTTAAATTTTATATCCCGGGGATATTCAGTCAACATACCCAAACTTTTTTGACCATTGCTATTGTTCAGAGGTATTGGATTGGAAGTTTTCAATACCACAGGGGTAAGTTAATCACAAAACTTGAATGTGGGATAAAAATGGGATAGGTAATGATAAATGTGATTCATGCAAAATTGCCAGCAACTGTATCTATAATATATTCAACAGACAGTGTCTGCTAGTTTTAGACAAATAATAAAGAAAATGGCAGCCTTATACCAGACATCTTACAAAGTTCTGGAAACTGTAGAGGTTATGATGCCTGCTGTATTACTTTCAGATTGGTTACTTGTTTGAAAAACAATACCTTAGTAAAAGCAAGTGACGGGCTTTGGTAGAAACCATACCAGTTATATCCGACATGGACCAAGGGCTATTTGTGGCCAATATTTCCATACTGAACGGTAACAGTGACAATAAAAATGTATTAGAAGTTGCCACATTCACGACCTTCACACTTGTACAAAAACAGGAGGCAATAAAAACGATACCGTAAATTGTGAACTCACCACCAAAGAATTACCTACGGAAGTTGCCCGATTCAAAAGACTCAACTGCCGTTATTATTTTGCTATCAAAAGTTCGGTCTTCATCACAAGTAGATTTTCATTGAGATCAAGCAAACTAAATATCACGATCAATACTTACATCATACCTTCTGAGAATGATTTTCTATTTGGCTTGTCCTTTGCCATCAATACCTTAAAATCGTTTTGAATCCACAAGATATTGACTTAATAATAGTTTATGAAGTGCTTGACTTCGGGAAGAAGCCCAGCTTTATTATTTTATGCCGGTATTTTACACTGAAGAAATAAATAGTGTTTGTTTCCAATTCGCGAATCGCTATTACTTCTCTCAATCAAATTCATTCATGTGAAGCATTTATTTTTACCATCAATCGCTTGATCACTACTAAATGGCCAAATAGCGCCATTAGGACCACAACTGTTGGCAATAAATTGTACGGAAAATATAAAATGGCAAGATTTGGCTGGTCGAAGGCTATTTTTTGTATAGGCGAGGGAATGGCGAAAATGCCAGTAATGTCCACATTCAATAAAAGCAGTAGTTAAAAAATGTTCCAGATCAACAAGATTTTATCCTTATTGCCTAGAGAGTTGAAAAGAATATAGGCAACTATCGGAGCACTTATAGCCGAAATGATGTCAAAATTGATGCCCTTATAAGTTATAAAAACAGACATTAACCCATAGTGAAAAGTAAAATCAGAACAATTTCTATTAGTAAACGGATGCTGTGAAAATAGGTCAACGTCAGTATGTTGATGTTATTAATACAACTTCTTCAATTTGATGCAATAAAGTAATTGCGAAAATAGGAGAATAAGAATGACACTAAAAAAGTAACATATTTAGGTTATATATTGTCTATATTCAAAATTTCAACAAACTCCCCCACAACTCTCATTGATGATGCGTTCTCTTGAGTAATGATAATGTTTTCATACGATTTGTCAAATGAGTTTGGTCTTAATACTATAGTCAAGTGTTCCCATGATTCCTCTGAAACTGACTTTTCACTAGAATAGGTTTTGATGGTAAATGCTGAATTGAAATCGGGATCCTGAATATCCATGTTTTCGACTAACACAATTTTCCCATTTCTGCTACCTCCAGCATATGTTTTGAACAAACAAATCGATCCGTTTGGAATAACCCTGTTCATTGATTCACCAACGATTCGGCATGCAAAATAATCCTTATTCTCACTATTCTTTGGCCCTTCAATAAACTTAAAATTTTTTTCTGATTGCATTTCACTAAACGAACCAGCTGCAGCATAGAAATCATAAAAGGGAATTGGATTTATCAGTTCTTTTTCAGCATTTATGGATTCAAGAATTGGAACAATTTTACTTTGCTTAACGGCTTGTTGAACATTTGGACTAGGCTTTAATATGTCAGTAGTAATATATCGATAAAGACTATCAATCACTGGTCGATCAAGGTGGAATTTAAAATGTACTACAGGTAAATGCGAATCAGGCATGTAACTTTGTTCGACAGAATTAGGTACAATTGAAACATCACCCAAAAAGTAAAAGTCAGTTCCTTCACCATCCTGTTTCTTTACGAAAAGTAAAATTCGCTTTGAGCTTGTTACATCTTTTATTTCGTTACTTTCAAGTCTTCTATTCGACCTTGATTCCCAAGCAAACGTTGATTGGTCAATGAAGTGATCATTGTAATTAATTGTGTTGTCTATTAGCTCAGATTTATGATAAGTAACAAAACAAGGTGTAACTCCACCAAAAGAGCGATAACCATAAATAGTACTACTAATATCCTTTTCCCAATTAAGCAGTCGACATACATCTTTGCGACTGTATTTATTATATAGGATTAATCCATTTTTAAAATTTTCTTTTTTATATGAGGTATCAAAGGTATGAATAGAATAGTTTACAGAATCTAAAAGAAATGTAATGAACGTTGGATTGCTCAATGATTCTAAAAATTCATCATGAAAATGAAGTGAGTGATTTTTGAGGTATATGATTTTTTCTTCCTTTCGAACAAACTTAAAATTTAAATTACATATACATGATTTAATCGTTTCATCTGTGATGGAATAAAAATATTTCTCAAGAAGCTTGGTTCTTAAATAATCCACAGATAGATTACCTTGTTCGATCATTATTTTGAGAATAAAGCTCTCCTCAACTCTTTTTGCATTGTTAATTTCTTTAGAAAACAGCTCCAAAAGTTTTACCTGATGTATGGTTAAATCTAAATTGTGGTCTTTTTCAACTTTCAGAATAAAATTATAATATGAATCTGAGTAATCTACAATTAAAAAAGGATCTCGAGAACCATGATCAATAAAATCCATCATCATTGGCCTGCGACCTAACTTGAATTTTAAAAGATTATATTCCTTTTTTAAATCAGTAAATTTCTGCATATTGGCAGAATCAATAGATTGAAAAATTCTTTCTTTGGTGATCTCATCAAAATTGATGGTTGAAGCTCCGGGTATCATTCTACTGCCTTCTGCAATTAACTTCCTTAATGAGTCCTTATTATAGGAGGTATCGCCATATAGAGCAATAGGAATGAGATAATTATTTTCATAGTTTCCAATGAAATCAATCACTGTTAAATAGCCCTTCCCATCAACCTTTCTTAATCCTCTGCCTAATTGTTGAATGAAAATGATTGCCGACTCTGTGGGGCGAAGCATGATAATCTGATTAATTTTTGGGATATCAATCCCCTCATTAAATATATCTACAGTAAATATGTAATCAAGTTTTTCATCCAATATGTCTGTCTCCAATTTCTCTATCGAATTAGTTCTTTCTTCTTCAGAACTATCTCCTGTTAAAGCAATAGTTTTAAAGCCCTTTTTATTAAATAGATTAGATAATTCTATTGCTTCATTTTTTCTAGAGCAAAAGATTAATCCTCTGGTTATTCCATTATCACACCCATAAAAATTCGCATGTTCAATAATACGTTCAACACGTTCACTCGAAATTAAATATCTAAAATCCGATTTGTTATCGACCTCGATATTATTTATAGATAAATCTGTTACCCCATAATAATGGAAAGGACTCAACATTTCTTCTTCCATTGCTCTACTTAAACGGATTTCATAAGCAATGTTGTAGTCAAAAAGTTGAAAAATATCATTGCCATCTGTTCTCTCTGGTGTGGCAGTCATTCCAAGTAAGAATTTAGGCGAAAAATGCTTAATTAATCTTAGATAGGAATCCGCACCAGACCGATGAGATTCATCTATTATTATGTAATCAAAATGATCTTTAGTGAAGTTCTCCAAATGATTGAATTTAGAAATAGTTTGAATTGTGGAGAAAATAAAATCACAATTCAAATCTATTTGAGACCCTGAATACAACCCCATTTTTTTACTTTTGCCAAATAAGCTTTGAAATGTATTTAATGAATCTTTGGCAATTGTAAGGCGATGAACAACAAAAAGCAACCTCTTTGGGTTGAATGCTTTGGCATCGAATGCCGATAAATAAGTTTTTCCTGTTCCAGTGGCTGAAATTATAAGTGCTTTATTTTTACCCTCAGACCTTAATTTTTGAAGAGTATATAGTGCATCCACTTGCATTGAATTTGGTCTTTTCTTTAAATCAAATTCAGTTAAGCGTTCGAGTCTATTTTTTTGATAAATTAGGAATTGACTTTTATATAATTCTTCGTATTTCAAAATGTATTCAGATGTGACAGAACTTCCATTTTCAAAATCTAAATGAAATTCATTTAAAACTCGTTCGACGATCCCACTTTTGTCAAGTGCAGAGATTTTGATATTCCATTCCTTATTTGTGGATAACGCTTGAGCTGTTAAATTACTACTTCCTACTATTAAGTTATAATAGTTTTTGCTCTTGAAGATATAGCCCTTGGTATGTGCATTTCCTGAAATAGCAATTCTAAGGTCTATATTTTTAAACTTTAGAAGTCGTTTCATTGCCTCTGGTTGAGTGAAATTTAAATATTGGGATACCAATATTTTACCTTTTACACCGCGATTTTCAAGCACTTTCAGAGTGTTAATAATAGTGGCTACACCACTAGTAGTGACAAAGGCAACAGAAATATAGAACTCACTACAATTTTCAAGTTCTTGTATAATGGTTGAGAGTACTTTTATGGGTGGATTCTTTTGATTGACTAGCAATTCAGGTTGATATTCCAATTTAGATAATATGGATTTATCTATGTACCCTGTTTGTAAACTTAGATTGAAACTTTGGATTAGATCATCCATTCAAGATAATTTTTTCAACTATAGGTATATCAGCTGCTGCCCAATCAAGTGAACTCAGTTCATCAATTTTCAACCATTTACTATCAATGTGTTCATGTAGTATAAGATCTTTTGATTCAACTTTACATAAATAACTATGCATGGTTAACTCAAAATCAGGATATTCATGAACAACAGTAAGAAAAAAAGATTCAATTTTTGTTGAAAGATTCAATTCCTCCAATAATTCGCGCACTAAAGCCTCTTCTTTGGTCTCTCCTTTTTCAATTTTTCCTCCTGGAAATTCAAATTTTTCAGATATGTAATGAAGTTTATTTTTTGGCCTTTGCACACATAGAACTAAATCTTCCCAAAAGATTACAGCTGCAACAACTTCAACTTTTTTCATTAATGTATTGTGTTAAATTTCTTACAAACAAAATTCGTTTAAAAATTATTATGATAAATTACAGTGTCATGTATTAACTTTTGGGCCTGATCACAACTATCCATAATAAAAAGGCATGTAAGAATGTTCCACTTTTCTTGGAGGAAATAAAAACCTTCATGCTTGAGGCAAATATAAATTTATTCAAAGAATTGCTGGGATTGATTCCTCGTTATTTTTGCTAATTCTATGCTGTTTAAACCTTACTTCATAGTTAGGCAGCCCTATATTTATTTAGATTTTATTTATCTTATTATCATTTAAAGTCGATTTTAGAACATTGACAAAATTGAATCTCAAATTGAAGCCATTGAGTTTCAACTTTGAACCAATAAAACTCCGACTTTACCCACCTCCCCTCTCACTTCACTCCCCAAGCAGCCTTTCAATAGCCCCCCTTATACGCCCCATATCACTGGCGCACATGGTGTGTTGATCAGATCCGTTATCGTCGTGATATTCCATGCCCGGGTGGATGAACTGTATGACACCCGACTTGTCCAGGATGAAAGTGACCGAAGTGGCAGGGCGATCCGGACCTGTGAGCCACCAGTCTTTGAGTGTTTCTTTGCGCCAATCCCAGTCGATGGCGATGGGGAACTTAAAGTTCCTGATTTTTACAACTTGCTCTACGCGTTTTATATCCAATGGGTCTTTTCTTCCTGCTTTTGGGTGGAAAACACCGATGATGGTGAGGCCTTTGTCTTTGTATTCTTCGTGGAGCTGACGCAATGCTGGTGTGCTGCTGGCGCAGTAAGGACAGGTGTCGGTAAACCAACGCACCAATACGACTTTGCCTTTGAGATCTTCCAGGGTCAGTGGTTCGGAGTTGAGCCATCCGACAAATTTGAAAGGTGGTGCCTGGAGGCCAATGAGGTCGTCTCCTGCGGTACGGTCCATGTTGGCCAGTGCTGCAAGTTCGTCAGCGATTGAGGAATCGGCCTGAAATTCGGACATGCCTTTTTCTATGTACAGCGAACGTTGGTGGTCCCACGACAAAACTGTGGTATAAGTTTTTACTGAATCTACCGTTGAGGTTGGCATTTCATGGTGTTCATGTGAAGTCATTTGGGCGCTACAAGGGAGCACCAAAGCACTTAATGCCAGAGCCATAATGTTTCCGGTGAATTTTTTTTGCTGTATCATTTCGCTCTAATTTTGGTTTGACGATTTGTTGATTATACCTGCTTTATATTCCAATTAATCTTGTGGCGGCCGAGGATACTCTTGGTTACAAATGGTAATATAATTAATTCATGTCAAAATATACTGTTCATTTTGTACAAGTAATTCGATAACAGGCATTTATAGCTTGATATTTGACTGTTTTTTGAATAATTCATCAATATCGGTCCTGATTGCAAGGCTTAGAGGTAGCCTAAAGACTAAATATTGCAGGGTATTTGTGTTCAGATTTGAGGTGTGCCTAATGGTCCGCCCGTTCATTGTCAATTTGATCAGCTTTTGTTTGGCGGGCTAATAGATCATTATTATTTTTGTTTGATGAGAATGACTGTAATGCTTTAATTTTTCTGTCTAAGCTTATTTCTTTAAGCGGCGTGCCTCATGCATTTGGAGCACTTAATTTATTCATACAATTTATTAAAAAAAAACAAGCCTACGGATGATCACAAAATCTAGTTTGCACATTTTCTAATGGTGGTTGTAATACAGCAAACACAAGTAATTATTTGTGTAATCGGGCTTTGTTCCAATATTGAGTTCCAATTGCCAAAAAAATTGATTCAATTTTTTGAACATAGTCGATGTATAGTTGGGTTCATTTGGGAGGACTGGTTGTCTGTGCGGGCTTTTTAAAACAAAATTATGATGTCAGAAACGTTAAATAAAGCAGAGATTGAGCAATTTATTTCCAGTGGTTTTGTTCGTCTGGAAAGTGCATTTTCAAAGGAAATTGCCAATGCTGCATTGGAAATTCTCTGGAACGACCTTCCATGTGATAAGTCGGATCCTTCAACGTGGCTTGAGCCGGTCATTCGTTTGGGAATGTATTCAGATGAACCTTTTATCCAATCCGTGAATAGTCCAAAATTGTTTACTGCTTTTGATCAATTGATCGGTAAGGATAAATGGATTCCTTGCATGAGTGTTGGTACATTTCCTGTCCGATTTCCATCTGATAAGCAGCCGAATGATATTGGTAAACACGTTGATGCGAGCATTCCGGGGAAGGACCCGGGTAATTTTTTTGAATGGAGGGTCAATGTTAAATCGAAAGGTAGGGCTCTACTGATGTTGGTTTTGTATTCCGATGTGACCGAGAACGATGCGCCCACAGTCATTTATGAAGGTTCTCATGTCGATGTGGCCCAATTACTTTCAAAGAAAGGCGATGAAGGTCTTTCCTTTATGGAAATTGCAAACAGGCTGGATGAGCTGCCGAAAAGAAGGGAAGTGTATGCCACCGGAAAGGCGGGGACCATTTACTTGTGTCATCCTTTCCTGGTTCATTCTGCCCAGCCGCATCATGGAATAACACCTAAATTCATGGCGCAACCACCTTTGTTGTTAAGAGGTGAATTTTCTCTTTCTGAGGAGGATACAGATTGTTCGCCTGTAGAAAGGGCCATCCGTTTAGGCTTGGACTTGTCATAGCAATTGCTACTAAAAGTGCCACCTGGAGGACTATATTTTTTATATAAGTTTTAAAATGATCGTTGCTCCATGGGATGAGTGCACAGCAATTTACTTAAGATCATTGTATAGAAAGAGATTGTCTTTGGCAATCTCTTTCTCTTGATACCACTTGATTTGCTGGAAAAAATCGCTGTGTAATTCAATCAAGCATTTTTTAGAAATCCTCAACTGCAAAGTGTTTAAACATATTCCACTTTTTGCTCATGAGGTAAGTCGTTCAGGTGGGGCATTTCCCCATTTCGGTATTCCTTATACAGGCGTTTGATGTCCTCCATGGAATCGCCGATAAAAGGTCCATATGTAACTATGGGCGTTTGGTGGGACTTGGCTGCATAAAGGACGAAGTGGGTTTCGTCCGATTTGGATACGAATGTGATTTCACTTATCGTATCACTATCGACGTCGCTCAGCCAACCGGCTTGCTCTGCCTCAACCACCTTTTCTCCAACTTCAACTGCACCATCAAGCACGTAAATAAAACCGTTGAAATTGGCGGGGATTTCCTGTGTAAGCTTTCCACCTTTTTTGATTTTAAAGTCGACAAGTGTAAGTGGGGTATGGTTTTTTAATGGAGAAACCAGGCCATTGCTTTCGCCGCTATAAACCAAAATTTGATGATGGTCAGTTTGAATTTTAGGAACATTTTCCAACAATATTTTCTGCCAGAAAGGTGGTGCCCATCGTTTTTCCGG
This sequence comes from Saprospiraceae bacterium, assembly GCA_020436935.1. Taxonomy (GTDB): domain Bacteria; phylum Bacteroidota; class Bacteroidia; order Chitinophagales; family Saprospiraceae; genus JADKBO01. The sequence goes on along the minus strand of JAGQWX010000013.1, from coordinate 5,533 downwards.
AGGAAGCGCCAACCAAACCTGCAATATATGCAAGCTTTGTTCGGAGGTAATTTCTTCTGTGTGTATACTGCTCGGAATATGGAATGTCCATTCAATCCAATAAAATGCTCGTTTTATATTCCCCATTGTGCTCCGTCCAAACTGAAACCTGAAGGGTTTATGTACTCAGGTTTTCTTTTCAGAAGATAGCCCACCTCAACAATAATAGAACTCAATCGATGCGCTCTAAAACCAACAACCGAAAATCTATAAATGTGGTATCTTTTAAATCTGCTGCTTGCAGACAAATGGAATGATGTCCTTTGTCTAACTTCACAACACCCATGTCTAAAGCTTTAAAATCCTTTTCGTAGGATTCTTCGCGCGGTACACGATCGAAATTAACAGAGGCAAAAGCAGGGTCGTGTGCCTGAGTAATCCTGGTCCGGATCTCATTTTTACCTTGACTTAATGACAGGACCGAACCAACAGTTCGTGTGTCACATGTGTAATATACAACAGCACTGTATTTGCCTTCTATAAGTATATCGCAATCCCAGGTAATGCTGTCTGTCAGAGATTTCCAGTTTGTAAAGAAGGAACTGTTGGGCCATTTGCTGGACCTGATGATGTTGCCATGAGGTTTGCCATCTCTTGCCGGCAGATGGGTATAACGACTTTTTTCAAATCCCACCTGGAATATTTCTTTTCTGTTTTTATCGAGTTCGGCCAATACGGTGTTTTTCCATGCTTCTTTTGCTGCAATAAGAGATGATAGCAAGGAATCAGAAGGGGATTCTATTTTTCTGGTTTGCCCGGGGTCTGACAACAAATCAAAGAGTTGGTCGGTGTGATCAAGTATGTATTGTTGATTTCTGACACTGACATTTCCATTCCAATGGCTGAAAACATATCGGTCCTTCCACGATTCGGCCTTGCCAAAAAGAAGTGGTTTCAGGCTAATCCCATCCAGTGGCTTAGGGTGCGTATGAGGTATATTGGCCAGATCCAGAAGGGTGGGAAGAATATCAATGGCGCTTGCTACGCGGTCGGTGGTTTGGGGCTTTAATGTGTTTTTCCAATGGACTATAAATGGAGAGCGAACTCCTCCTTCATCCGTCTGTCCTTTTCTGCCCTTAAGTCCTCCATTCCACCGCCAGCTGTTGGGGCCATTGTCTGACATGTAGATGATGATGGTATTTTCGAGCAATTGCAGGCGGTCCAATTGATCTACAATTCTGCCAACGTTCCAGTCGATGTTTTCACAAAGCGCCAATGCAGCTCTGGTCATGTCTATATTTTCCACAACATCTTGTCCTGCGGTTGAATCCATAGCTTCATTTTTGATTTTATCCCACCAGAGATCAGGCACTTGCATTGGGCTGTGGGGCGTATTGTAAGCCAATAAGGTGAAAAAAGGTTCGCTGCTGTTTTTTTCTATGAATGCAAGTGCATTGTCAGTCAAGTCATCGATGATAAATCCCTTGCCATGCACCACCTTGGTGTTTCTTTCGAGCATGGGGCTGAAGTAGTTGCCCCAATGCCCTGAGCAAAATCCATAAAACTCATCAAAACCCCGGCTATTGGGGTGGTAGGGACCCTGACTCCCATTGTGCCATTTACCAAAGGCCGCAGTGTGGTATGCATTTGCTTTAAAAATCTCGGCGATGGTAGTTTCATCCAGGTCGAGGCGCTCACCACCCTCCGATGTAGAATAAACGCCTCCTCTCGGGTGGTATCTGCCGGTAAGGATTTCTGCCCGGGTGGGCGAACAAACCGGACTCACATAAAACCTGCTGAATTGCACACCTTATTTGGCCAGACGGTCAATGTTGGGCGTTTTCAGGTTGGAATTTCCGTTTATACTCAAATCACCCCAGCCCTGGTCATCGGAGACAATCAATACTACATTGGGCTTTGTCATCATCTCAGGTCCTTCCCTACAGGATAGCAAAAGCAGTATGACTATGACTTTGATTGTGAATAAAAGGTGAATTCTTATTTGTGGGATATTAATCATTTGTATTTGTGTCATGAATTCCTTGCATCAACACTTTTGAAGCAATGATATCGAACATTATGATTTTGATTCAAATTCGGGGCAGTCTACACGTATTTCTGATTCAGCTAGTTTTTTGTCCAGTAGAGCGCAATAATGTATCCCGTTTTCGGCTTGATAATTTGTGCAGGCAAAACACATTCTTTGAATGGTTATAATTCCCGATTTATTTAAATCATAAATTAATTTCAGCAGCCCGTTTAGCATGATCAATTTTTGTTCTTCGCTCAATTTTTCAATTGGCTGTTTTATTGAGGAAGCGAAAAACGATGCTTTTTTGGCTATTTGTTGTCCTTCTGCAGTGAGAGAAATGAAGTAACTTCTTGTGTCAATGGGGTCTGTTTCTTTTTGAACCAATTCTTTTGATAATAATACTTTGACGCTATCACTGATGGTAGCTTTGGTCATATTGAATTCATTGGCCAAATATCCTACTCTGCATTTTTCCCTGGAATGAAATGACACAAATATTAAAATCTGGATTTGAATCGGACTCAGTGAATATTCTTTACTTTCATTCCATAGCAAAACTCTGTAGGCCTCTGAAATCCGCTCCAAGGCAACTACAATCCGGCTTTCAATACTTTGGTTTTGCTCTGTTAGATGAAAAGAAGATTTACTCATTCAGTTTGATTTTTTTGTGCTTAAATCGGACAATAAGGGCGACACTTGTTTGAAGTATTTCTGCCTTTACACTTTTACCTAATCTGTGCGTTGATTGGATAAGGGGCAACAAGCCTCCAGAAATAAACAAAAGCCTTGTAAAAGTAAGCAACCTCACTTTACAAGGCAAAAAATATTATTTTACTTTACTTTATAAGGCAGTGACAAGTCACCGCTGGCGATCGAGAAGACGCTGTATACACCCAGCATGGGTTGATCTCCACCACTGTGCCCGCCACCTTCACCTGTATTTACTTGCATGAAGGCAGCAACTCCATCATAAGAAAACGCTGTATTGTTGTTTAGCCTGTAATCAGGAACAATTACACTTATCGTGTGTCCTTTTGTGATTACCTGAAAGCCCGGAGAATCCATATACATCGGCATTCCAGGATTGGTCGGAGGCAAAACAATACTTGTATCTTTGGTGTCAAATTGTTTTACGGATAATCCACCCTTTACGCGCTTGTCTTCGATCAGAACGACCCAATGTGGGTGCCATATGATGCCGTCATTTGCATAATTTAAGTCAGAATTTTCGTCCCAGAGTGGGGTGTCATCAAAATCAGGATGTGAAGTCAGCGCAAGAGCCAAAATGCCTTCGGTATGACCAAATCCAACATCTGCCGGTTTTAATGTGGTAGGAAATACGTATCCCAAAACCGGAGCGCCGTTGAGCTTTCCTGCTGGTGTGGGCGTTGTTTTTCCCGCAGTTCCTTTTACCGTAATTTCCCAGACTGTGGCCGCGAGTTCATTTATGTGTTTTACGCTGACACTTTTTATTTGAAAATCATCATTGCTGTAGTTTTTACATTTGTCACAAGCAAAACTCTGGAGTGCGAAAAGTGAAAATCCGATGAGGAATAAGAATTGTTTCATTTTTTTAATTTTTTAAATAATAAAGTGAAGTTAGGAATCTTAATAAAATAAGGATTCCTAACTATATGGTATAAATTTTTTTAACCTTTTACATCGTTAAGGGATGCACCAAAATTGATGTGGAGCACATTCCCATTTGGTGTTAGTAAAGCAGGAACAGATTTTACCCCTGCCTGCTCAGCTTCTTCGATTCGGTTGCGGTCTTGTCCAATATGAACAAGTTCCACGTTTTCCGCTCCAATTAATTGAATGATGTCATGTTCAGCACTTAAGCATACCGGACAACCTGCATGATAGAAAATAGATTTTGTCATTTTTTAATCTTTTTATTTATAATTTGACACTATTGTCGATACAAATATAGTAAGGAATCCTTACTTAAATAATTATTTCTTTATTTTCTTCAAAAATTTATTGTAAAACTTTGATTGTCAATCAGAAATAAATATCATGCAAGGCTTGTCCAGTGACAAATACGGGCGCTCTTGTCAGATCTTTCTCTATTTTTTGAGGCTCCTTATGGATCAATTTTATTCAATTGAGTGTGGAAAATGTGCATTTAAAGCCTTCTATTGGAGTGTTGTTCACCAGCAAAATTGGGGTGTTAATAGCTTCTGTTAATAACCAGTCACTGATGTTCCATCATAACGATAGACCCCACCCAGGGCACCAAACCAGATGCTGCCATCGTTGGCTTCAACAATTCCAAAAGTCATGGGCTTTTCTTGCTGAATTTCATTGACGGTTGGCTCCGCTGAATCCAGAGTTTTGGCGTCGAACCTATTTATGGTCCAGTTATCTGAAGGAGTTCTGCCTTCTGAACTGGTCCAAATGTTTCCATGGCTGTCAGCATATATATAACCTGTAAACTTATCAGAGATGCGGATAAATGTCTTGCCATCATAACGCCAAAGGCCATCATTGCCACCAAGCCAGATGCGTCCGTTCTTATCTTCACAGATGGTCCGAACATTTCTAAATGGTTGATTTTCATGGCTAACGGTGATGAATGTTTTTCCATTATAAATGAAAGTATAACCTCTCGTTGCAAACCAATATTTGCCTGATTTGTCTTCAATGATAGAGGTGACTTCATCGCTCGAAGGGTTGTCATATAAAGGCAAATCCGCTTTGTCTTCATACATACCATCACCAATAAGGATAAAATTTTGGAAGCTGGTGCCATCGTACCGACTTGCGCCTCCCTCGGACCCAAACCAGATGTTGCCCTTCTTATCTTCATATATCCAGGACATGAAATTATTGATCAATCCGTCTGCGGTAGTAAAATTTTGGATAGATGTCCCGTCATAAGAATAGACGCCTGAATTAATGGAGCCAAACCATAAAGTGCCTTTCCTGTCCTCCAAAATAGAAAAGAAGCGGTCCTGACTTACTTTGCTGATTACATTGGTAAAGCCGGATCCATCGTATTTAAAAACCCCGTCAAAAGCTGCCATCCATAAATTGCCCTTTTTATCCTTGATGACATTGCGGGTAATTGCCCTTGGGCCGTTATTCACAAAAGGGTTCTGGAATGTGGATGCTGTTTTTACATCCGTCAGCAGGGGTTGGTTTTGCTTTTTGCAAGCTACAAAACAGATGCTCAAAATAAGGATGGCAAAATTGTAATTCATTTTCATGGAAGAATTTTCTGCAAGCTAAAGAGCATTCTGTCAATATGATGAATGCTATATGTAAAATGATGTAAATGAGATGTAAATGAACGCATCTCGAGACTTCGGGTTAAGGCTTTGTTCTTATACCAGTAAATGGAATGTATGTTGTTTATTAATTTGGTAGTGTAAAAATTATTAAAGCAAAGTGAATTTATGGAATACATCCTGCCAAAGAAACTGACATTTTCCTATAACTGGCATTGTGCTAACTTTTTTTCATTCGCCAAAAAAAGTTACAAAAAAGGCTTGGTTCAGATTAAGGTGATTCCCTAAG
>JAGQWX010000139.1 GCA_020436935.1 Saprospiraceae bacterium | reverse complement strand
CATCAGACCAAAGCGATTATGTCACCGGAACCACAATTTTTTTTTTTTTTTGCATGTCTTGTTATCCCGGATTCTATAATAATGGTTAAATTATAAAACAATTTTGCATTTTTAAGCCTTATTTTATAAAACGTCCGACATGCTTAATTCCCAAAGCACACAAGAAATGGTCGAAAACCCTACAATTGTTATCCTCGATGACTCTGAGGCCGACATTGCATTGCTCAAAATACACCTCAAAAAATACATACCGGAATGCATTTTTGTAACTGCAGAGTCAAAGGCAGAACTTCTTAAAAAGGTGGAATGGGCTATGCCCGATATGATCATCAGCGATTATAACCTTCCCGATACCAATGGACTGGAAGTATTGCTGATGATGAAAGAAAAATTTCCGGCAGTCCCGTTTGTGTTCATCACTGGAATGCTCAACGACGAAGAAAAAACAGCGGAAACGATTCTTCTCGGAGCAGATGGATATATTCTTAAGCACAACATGCTTACAGCTGGTGAAAAAGTGCAATCCATCATCCACAAAAGCTTAGAACACAAATCTACATTTGAAGCAAAGCAGGCAACAAAAGACAAGTTTGATTTCCAAAGTGAAAAAATCAAAGAATTGCTTTCCAATCGAGCGGATTATGATATGATTTCTATGGAATTCCAAAAATTACTATCCCACTACAAGGCTATAGTTGATTGATATGCAGGAAGTTTTAAGACGGGAAAAAACCATTCTCAAGAATTCCTTAATAGCCATACTTTCACTGAGCAGCGTTTTGGTGGCTATTTTATTGATTTCGATACTGGAAAATCATTACAGCACAGAGTTGGTCAAATCTCACAATTTCAACTATGATGTGTATGACTATTTCAGCTTGCTCCAGGATGCTGAGACCGGCCAGAGAGGTTACTTGCTGACGCTCGACGATTCTTACCTCAATCCATATTACAATTCACTTGAAGAAATCAAGAAAAAAGAACTTGCTCTTCTCTCTGTTGTTGATTCAGACCCGGTCCGGTACAATCAATTCAACGAAGTCGTCGCCCTCAAGGAAGCCAAGCTACAGGAAATGATCCACACCATATCGCTGGCGAAAGTCGGCAAGGTGGAAGAGTTAAAAGAAGTGCTGAATTCCAATCAGGGTCAACTCATGATGACTCAAATCAGAGATAAAGTCAAGGACATCAAGTTTCGGGAAGCAGAAAATATCCGACTCATCAGAATCCGATATTTCAGATTCAAAAAAATCATATACGGGCTTTTCATTGTAGCGCTTTTGGTCACTGCAGTCAATTTTTATACCCTTCAAAAACAGATCAAACCCCTCATTGGAAAGTTCAAAACGGTAAATCAGCAACTGGTCACTCTGGTTGATGAAAAAAATGAAGAAATTACCATTCGCAAAGACATTCAGAACATCAATGAACAACTTTTGGTTGACCTCAGCAAAAAAAATCAGGAACTCAATCACTTTGCCTTTATAGCCTCTCATGATTTACAGGAGCCCCTTCGAACAGTAAAAAACTTCATATCACTTTACAAAGAAGAGTACTCTGAAGACATCAAAGAAGACGGAAAAACCTATTTTGACTTTATCGAAAAAGCAGTGGACAGGATGTCCAATCTCATCACAGGATTGCTGCACTACTCCAGAATCGGTTCGTCCAAAAGCTTTGAGATGATAGACCTCAATCTTATCCTTCAGGAAGTCTCTGCAAATTTATCGAACTTAATTGAAGACAAAAACGCTGTCCTGGAGATTGAATCATTACCGGTAGTCAAGGCTTTCAAAATAGAGACTGTGCAAATATTTCAAAACCTTATACAAAATGCCATCAAATTCTGTAGAGAAAAACCCGTTGTTAAAGTCGGATTTACCGAGTCAAAAGACCATTATACCTTTTTTGTAAAAGACAATGGCATCGGTATGAGCGAAAAAGATTTAACCAGAATTTTCAATATGTTTTCCCGCCTCAACCCTGAAAGAGAATTTTCTGGCCAGGGCATTGGTCTGGCCTTCTGCAAAAAAATTGCTGAACTCCACAATGGCAATATTTGGGCAGAAAGCGCTCCGGGTGAAGGAGCTACTTTTTATTTTACTTATTCCAAAAAAATTGAAAATGTCACCACATCTTAAAAAAATCCTCCTGATTGATGACTCAGAGTCCGATAACTTCATCCATAAAAAGAGGATTGAAAAAACCGGAGTATGCGACGAAGTTGTCATCAAATTTGGTGGAATTGAAGCCCTGGAATACCTGCAGGGCAAAGAGACCAGTGGAAATTACCCAAAACCTGAGTTGGTATTTCTGGACATCAATATGCCCGGAATGAATGGTTGGGAGTTTTTAGCAGAATACCAGAAAATGGATGAGGAAATGAAGGCAAATGTCGTTATTTCCATGTTGACAACATCTGTATCAGACCAGGATCGTGAAATGGCTACCAAATGGTCAGAAATTAAGTCATTTGAAAATAAGCCCCTCACTGAAGATAAGCTTTTGGCGATAGTAGACCGATATTTCAGAGAAAACTAGCTTCGACTTCGCACAACTACAAATCATGTGGTGCCTCAGCCCTTAAAGGCTCCCCTTTATATCTCTACATCCATGCGGCAATTCCCCCATACCTAAAGGGTGCCGCCTTTTATTCTATGAAAGCTATGCCATCTATGCCCTCATGCGACGGTTACCCCGGCCCTGAAGAGTGTCGCATTTTATGCCATGCCCCTATGCCACCTTCTATGTTGTCTACAAAGTTTTAATTCAGGTTTTTTTGAAATACTTTCAATTTTAGCTGAATTAGGGCATGAAGA
>JAGQWX010000138.1 GCA_020436935.1 Saprospiraceae bacterium | reverse complement strand
ACCCTTACAAGATAATCATATATTATGATTATCAAGATATGTTTATCAGATTTTTTTCTTAACTAAACGACATTGATATTTATACCATAATAAACCTCATTAAAATGATTATTTTAGACTCAAATCACTTGCGCGAATTATACAGTTGGCCTGCAGAAATTCCGCAAAACAAGGTCATGTCAAAACTCGAGCAACACGGTAAAAACTTTTTAAGCCACTCTCCTTTTATGTTGATGAGCACGTACGATACGTCCGGTAAAGTTGATACTTCACCCAGGGGAGGAGAACCCGGATTTGTCAAAATATTGGATGATCAAACGCTCTTGCTGCCTGACGCTCATGGAAACAACAGAGTCGACAGCCTTATCAATATTGTAGAAACCGGACGGGTTGGCTGCCTATTCCTGATACCAGGCATTGATGAAACCTTGAGATTGAACGGAAGTGCTGTGGTAACCAATGATGAAAGTTATCTTTCTTACTTTCAAGACCTGCCCAAAGCGCCAAAGACGGTCGTGAAAATCACTATTGAAGAGGTTTTCCTGCACTGTGCCAAAGCATTGATGAGGTCAAAACTTTGGGGTCCGGAATACAGGTTGGAGCGTCCGGGTTTTCCGACCCTGGGTCAGATGTTGAAAGATCAATTGTCACTCACAGCAACCATGCCCAGTCAGGAAGAGATGGTAGAAATTTTCAAAAAAGAACTCTAAAAGTCGTCTCTTCTCGCAAGAACAGAATTTCAAAATCAAAAATAATTCAGCATTATGAGCCATCCTTCATCCATCGAATCGATCAATATTATGGAAAAATTTTCCCTTTTTGATAAACAGTGGACACCCCATATTATTGGCGAACTCAACGGACAATACGTAAAATTGTGCAAGCTCAAAGATGACTTCGTCTGGCACAGTCACGAAAACGAAGACGAACTTTTCATGGTATTCAAAGGCACATTGCTGATGGACTTTCGGGATGGACGGACAGTTGAAGTTAAAGAAGGAGAAATTCTCATCGTTCCAAAAGGCGTAGAACACCGGCCACATACCAATGGCGAAATCGTTTTCAATTTGCTGTTTGAACCCAAAGCCACACTCCACACCGGAAATGTAGAAAGTGCCATGACCGTAAAAGAGTTGGACTGGATATAGAACAATCTGAAATAATCTTTATAAAATTCTTTGAATAAAAATAGGTAACCCATAAGTTACATTTATATTTTGCGTAACTTAAAAGTTACATAAATATGAGTAAAACCATCTTTCACCAATTTACACTACCCCACCCGCCTGAAGTGATCTGGGACTTCCTCACCGTACCCGAACTAATGGAGCTTTGGCTGATGTCGACCAACTTCAAACCCGAGGTAGGCCATCATTTTGAATTTCGGACCAAGCCCAAATTTAAGATCGGATTTGACGGCACAGTTTATTGCCAGGTCCTTGAAGTGGTTCCACATCAAAAACTGGTGTATTCCTGGAAAGGCGGATTGTCCAAAGAAAACCCTTCGCTCAACTCGGTAGTCACCTGGACATTGACCCCACAAAATGAAAACACCATCCTCACCCTGGAGCATGCAGGATTTGATGGTTTTAAGAACATCCTCCCCTACTTCATCATGAACAAAGGTTGGGTAAAAATCGGCAATCGCCTGAATCTCAGAATAAAAGAAAAATACAATGTCGGTTAATTCACTTGATGCCTTCCAGGTCATAGCAGATCCCAGCAGACGCCGGATTCTTATGATGCTGACTGAAGACAGTAAGACGGTAGGCAGCCTTGCAGAAAACTTTGACATGAGCCGTCCCGCTGTGTCCAAACACATCAAAATTCTCGAGGATGCCGGCTTCATTTCTATCCACAACATCGGCCGGGAACGCTATTGCATGCTCAAACAGGATGGTTTCGACCAGTTGCAGGAATGGATCAACCACTTTGACGAATTCTGGCTGGGCAGATTGAAGAAACTTGAGCAATTATTGAAGGAGAGAGTTTCTGGCGCAGAAAGCTGAGAACTGGGGTAAGGGTGTTAAATATTGTATACATATTTTATGCATATGGTTTAATAAATTGATCAAAGTGGTCAGACGGGTGTCTGACCGTATATCAACTGTAGATGTTAATAAGTAATTTAACCATAAGATTTTCAATACACTTTTATATTTTAACTTAATACTTTTAAACAATATTTCACATCCTGCCTCTTTTTCATATCTACTTGCTACAATATTTTTCTTCCATGATCCAGGAATGAATATCTTACTCCTCATAAACTACAATACATTTTCAGCATAAAAATTATTTATGACGCAATTACACCCCATCGACAATTTTGACTTCCTGATCGGCAAATGGTCTGTACTCAACAAAAGACTGAACGAGCGTTTGGTGCAATGTACAGAGTGGACTACTTTCCTGGCAGAAATGGAGACCAAACCCATTCTAAACGGGCTTGGACTGATGGACGAGATGAAGTCCTCCCAATTTGGCGACGATTTTATTGGACTAAGCATCAGGATAGTCAACCCAAAAACAAATGTCTGGACGATCTATTGGGCAGATACGTTGAGCCCGGAGAATTACCTCAAAGAACAAGTTATAGGCAAATTTGAGAATGGCATTGGCGTCTTTTTTGGCAAAGAAATGTACCAGGAAAAGGAATACAGATTACGATTTACCTGGAGAAAGCCTTCTGAAGACACGGCACTTTGGGAGCAGGCTTACCTCGACGACAGGTCTGGAGAATGGGAGACGAACTGGATTATGATTTTTTCTCGTGTGCAGTAGTGAGTAGGCAGTAGTGAGTAGGCAGTAGTGAATAGGCAGTAGTGAATAGGCAGTAGTGAGAAGGCAGTAGTGCGCCAACGGCGCTCCAACTGAGACTGTTCAATAAAGTGTGTCTACATATCTTTATAAAATGAAAAAAGAAGAAACAGAAAAGGAAGAAGCGTTAGCCCTTTATGAGAGGATGAAACAGCGGCTATATTCAAAGGAACCGATGTTTGGCGATGGTAGTCCCTTTAGCGAACTTTTGCAGACTATGGTTAATAAGATGTTAGAAGGTGAAGCCGATCATCATATTGATCAAGAAGTGAGTCAGGGTAAAAGGAATAAGCGGAATGGCTATACGAAAAAGCAGGTAATCACTCAAAGTGGCCCCATTGAAGTGCACACACCAAGAGATCGCAACTCAACATTTGAGCCCGAATTAATTGGCA
>JAGQWX010000137.1 GCA_020436935.1 Saprospiraceae bacterium | reverse complement strand
TTGGCTAATGGTTCCCGTTGGCCGGCCCATTGAGGACTTCCACCTCTTAGGTATTGAACATGCATGGCACACAAAAAAAAGGATGGATCACTGCCCTTCCACTTTTTCTATCGTTTTAAAACATTTGATTTATTCCACCAATAGTTTTCTGACTTTCATTTTTTCACTGGATGTAACAGTAATGAGGTACATGCCGGGATTCAGATTGATACTCAGTTGGTGACTACTATCGCTCAAATTACCCCGATCTGAGACAAGTCTACCATTCACATCATATATGCGGACCCTTCCCGCTTGATCCAGGTTAAGTTGAATAAAATCGTGAGCCGGATTTGGAAATATCATCAAGTCCTTGTTGCTGAGATCAGTGAGGCTGGTGGTAATACCACACTCAAAAGGATCGTAAATGACTTCACCAAGGGTAGAGATATCGGCCACATCAAAAATGACGCTGTCGGCTTGTTCCTTAGTCGATGCCTGTCCTTCGATCCAGCAATTGTGCAATGCTTTGATGGTGTTTGGCGTATTGTTGAATAGCGCATAGGTAACGCCTCCATTTCCATTTTCGCTAAAAACATTCCCACCTTCATTGTAGTCGTCCTGATCATCGCTTCCCAGATTGGCCATTGCCGTACCAATGATGGTGACACCCCACAGATTCCTTCGGATCTGGTTGTTGGTGATGTGGACCAAGCCCGTATTGTAGAGAGAAATCCCGCTTCCCCCATTGTTGGGATTCGTTTCGGTATTGTTGTCTTCCAGGACGTTGTCAGCGATGATGCCGGTAGTATTCGGACCCGCAGTTGTGACGGCATACCTGTTGTCTTTGACAATGTTTCCTGAAATAACTATATGATTTTCTGTTCCAAGCAGGCTCGATGCAGAAATGCCTCCCACAACGGTCAAAGCCCGGTCTCCAATTACCACATTATTGATGATTTTGATGGTGTCTTCCCCACTCGGCCCCATATTGATCTGAGGCCTGTTGTTGCCCCGTTGGTTGTTGGCTTCAAAGTAGTTGCCTTCAAAAATTGCAGCAACTGGAGTATTGGCACCTGAACTCAGTGCTGGATTGAAGTTGTATTTAAACACCGAATTTTTCACAATCGGCTTTCCCCGGGAGAATCCAATGGCTGAACCCGTAGAAGATCCCGAGGCGTTGTAAGACACTTCGCAGTTGTACATTTGAAAATTGGCAGTAATGACCCGGATGCCTCCACCATAACTTACAGATGTGTTTTCAAACCATGCTGAAGCAGTTTCCTCAAAATAAAGTCCCTTGTAAGTGCTGTCAATGTTGACGGCCGTGATGATGATGCTGTCTGCTTTTGCAGTAAAATGTCCTTTTACTCTGACCTCCACATCTTTGGCAATTTTCACCACACTATTCTTCTCTATGAAAAGTGAATCCGTTAGGGACACAAAAAAACCTTTCAAAATATAATACGCTGTATCAGAAACTACCACGGTTTCAGGGTCATGGACCGCAATGGAGTCCAGATTCCACCTTAGCCCAAGATCTGGTGTGTTGTACTGAGCCTTCAATGCTCCAAATGTCGACAGCAAAACAAAAAAGAAGTAAATTTTTTTCATAAAATTCTTTTATAATTTAATAATCAATTGGTTACAAATTAATAGTATTAATATACGAATTGAAAAATCATTTTCAAAATCAAACCACAATCCTCAAATCCCAATAAGAATGAGGTGGGTATTTATATCAATACCTATGGGTGGCTTTGCAGTGTAAACAGATGATGCGATCAAAAACTTCAAATTGAAACAGTAAAACTTCAAATTGAAAGGTCAGGATTTTCAAATATGATGAGCTGAAGCTGCATCGGCAAAACTCAAAAATTATGCTTACTTTTTGAGCACGAGTCAATCAAAGGTGTATTCAAAATTTTTTGAATGTTGGCCACAATATCTGTAAAATTTTAAATGAACAGTATTAAAAAAGGAAGAAATTGATCTGCCCGAGGCAAAAACTTCATTCAATTTTAGGAAATTATTAGAAATATTATTTTTCAGGTAAGAGGAGTAAATCTAATCTAAACAGGGTCTTTTTATTGCGAATGATTACATTTGGTGGCACAATAAATTAAAAATGAATAGCTTGTCAAAGTGCTTGGTTCTGTTAGTAATGATCACTTCCTGTGCCAGAAATGCACAGCAAAAATCATCAGAATGGCATCCTCTCTTCAATGGCAAAGACCTCACGGGTTGGCACATCAAAATTGCCGGACAGAAAATGGATGTCAATCACCTCAATACCTTTACCGTCGAGGACAGCATCATCAAAATCAGGTATGATGCATATGGAAACTTCAACAGGCAATTTGGCGCGCTTTACACAGACCGGGCGTACAAAAATTACAGATTAAAACTTGATTTCAGATTTGTGGGCGAGACTTGTCCGGGAGCTCCGTCGTGGGGATACCAGGACAGTGGCATCCAATACCACGGTCAGTCAGCAGAGAGCATGGATCTTGGCCAGGAATTTCCTGTAGCGCTTGAATACAATTTGCACGGTGGCAATGGAAAAGATGAACGGCCCTGTGGTGAAATATGTGCAAATGGCACCCTGATAGATCTGGATGGAAAAACAGTAAAGGGATGCCAGAGGCCTGTGGTCAAAAGGACGATTTTGGGAGGAGTCTGGGCGACAGCAGAAATCGAGGTAAAAGATGGTATCATCAGACAGTTTATCAATGGAGAAGAAATCATTTCCTTCACCAATCCAAGATATGATTCCGAACACACCAAAGGCAAAACCTTCATCAATAACGGCAAAGCAGAACTGACACAAGGGTACATCTCGCTTCAAAGCAATAGTCATCCCATCGATTTTAGAAACATATATATTAAAGAATATTAATAGTGGAAGAGCCAATATCCAAAGAAAAAGAGCAACTTATTTCCTTATTCAGCAAGTTGTACGACGGGTATCCATGGCTTGCTGTCAATTTTGAGGATACCATCATGGGGCTCGACTATCAGAAGGCTTTTGCACACCCACTGGCCAGTTGCAATTCCATCTGGGAATTGGTCAGACACCTCATTGAATGGAAAAAGAACGTCATGCTCAGGCTGAAAGACCAGGTCATCAAAACTCCGGAGCACAATTATATTATGATTGTTGAAAACCCAAATGAGGAATCGTGGCAATCAACGCTTGCAGAATGGAGGGCCCTCAATGGAGAGTGGCTGGATTTCCTTAAACATTATGACTTTGGAAAATTGGGCGCTGTTTACCCAAACAATAAGATGACCTATTTCGAGCACATTCATGGGGTTTTGCAGCATGAGGCATATCACTTAGGGCAAATGGTGCTGCTGGCCAAGTTGGCGAAAAATTCTGATTAGGTGTTAGGTATTAGGTGTTAGGTATTTGATGAATCATAAAAATCGTTGACAGGTTTATCCTAAAACCTAATAAGAATGTGGATAACTCAAAGTTAAATAAT
>JAGQWX010000136.1 GCA_020436935.1 Saprospiraceae bacterium | reverse complement strand
CTTTGTCTCTTGTCCATTTTACAAATTTTCAAAAAGTTTTCCACATAATTCCTGTCAACCTATATTATGACACATCATGAAGCTTTGTGCTTCGTGTCAAGTTCAGTGCTAGTAGACAGTTCAGTGCTTCGAAATCCGCTTCTTCGCCAAGTGCCAAAACGTTTGCAAACATTGCTTTATACAATATTACATGGAATTAATAGGAATATACACAGTCGAAAATAACCCTGAAGTTCATCTAATTGAATTGACGTTTGACAAATCACCTGACAAAGTAATTAAAGATGAAAACGAACCGACTCCCAAAGTTTCACTTACTTTGCAAAGAATACCAAATAGTATGTTTTAATGAAAAAAGCAGAAGCAACAAGATTAAATATTCTTCAAAAGGCATTTGAACTGATTTACGAGAAAGGTTATCAGACAACGAGCATTGACGATATTCTTGCAACAACACAGGTAACAAAAGGTGCATTTTACTACCATTTCAAAAACAAAGACGAAATGGGGATGGCCATCATCAACGAATTACTGAAGCCGACGCTTACAAAAAGTTTCATTGAACCCTTACAAGATGATAAAAATCCCCTAGCCACAGTGTACAACTTGATCCATCACCTATTGATGAAAAATGACTTTTTGAAAGTAGAACATGGATGCCCTGTTGCCAACTTTACCCAGGAAATGACTCCCTGGAACATTGATTTTAGCAATGCATTGAATGACATTACAAACCAGTGGACAAAAACAATGACAGCCTATATTGAAAGGGGCAAAAAGAATGGCTTAATCAATAAAGACATCAATGCCAAACAAGTAACATTATTTGTAATGTCAGGCTATTGGGGTATACGGAATTTTGGCAAACTTGAAAACGATAAAAAGATTTATTTGCCCTATTTAAAGGAACTTAAACGCTATTTAGAAAGCTTGAAATAATTTCTATTATAAAACATACTAACTAGTATGTTTTATAATATCTTTGCCGAATCATATCGTAGTAATATCATGGCAAACGAATTTTCAGCTATGACAGCAGTAGGTGCAGTTGTCATAGCGGGTATCTATATTTCAATCTTTTCATTGGTAAAAGAACCACAAAGACAAAAAATAAATGCATTAATAATTGCAGGTGCAGGTGCAGTGTATTGGAGCGGAGGCCTTGGTTTTTACGAATTTCCTTTAGGAGTTATTATGATTTATCTTGCTTATAAAGGACTAGACAATTATAAATATTTAGCCTTGGGCTGGATGGTTCACACCTGTTACGATGTATTACACCATTTTTACGGAAACCCAATTGTCCCAATGGAATCTTCATCATCAGCAGGTTGCGCAATTTGCGACCCGATACTGGCGCTTTGGCTATTTTATGGTGCTCCAAATGTGTTTCAGGTATTTTATCGCAAACAAGCTGTTTAGGTATGTACGAGTTCCTTACCTTTTATCATTCTATTTTCAGATGGCTGGTATTGCTGAGTTTAATCTATTCAATATACCGAGCCTGCAAAGGATATCTTTCACAATCCAGCTTTTCCAGAACCGACAATGCCATCAGGCATTGGACGGCAACAATTGCCCATTTACAATTGGTAATTGGCATGGTGTTATACACCCAAAGTCCTATTGTCAAATACTTTTGGCACAACTTTAACGAAGCCGTAGAAAATTTAGATTCACTGTTTTTTGGATTGCTGCATATCGTGCTTATGCTTTTGGCAATTGTTATCCTCACCATCGGTTCCTCATTGGCTAAACGACAGCCAACCGATCAAGAAAAATTCAAGACAATGCTGGTGTGGTTTTCCATTTCATTGCTTATCATTCTAATAGCTATTCCCTGGCCATTTTCACCAATTGCAAACAGACCTTATTTTAGATAATATGACAAATTTATTCAAATCAAAAATTGGACGTTTAAGAATTATTGGCTATTTCGAAGGAATTTCACTGTTGATATTGGTATTTATTGCTGTGCCTATGAAATATTACTTCGGCAATCCATCATTATCAAAAGCACTTGGACCAGTTCATGGAGCAATATTTTTACTTTTCTTATTCAATGCATTAAGTGTTGGGGTCGAAGAGAATTGGAAGTTTAAAACAACTTGGAAGGTCATTCTGGCTTGTTTCATTCCTTTCGGTACATTTTATATTGACAACAACATTTTAAGAAAATTACAAAATACAGCGCATTTTCAAACTTGACGATAAGAAGGTCGGCCGATACCAAAGAGGATTTCCAAATTGTTGGGATTTCTGTAGATGAGGATAAAGAGAAGTGGTTAAAAGAAATCAAGAAAGACAATGTCCAATGGGCATCTTTGATAGATAGCGATAAAGTTATTAATGATAAGTGGGTTGTTTCTTCCCATCCAACCTCTTTTTTACTAAATTCTGATTCCGAAATTATGGATAAAGACTTGGATTCAGAAAAATTTAAACAACGTTTAAAACAAGTTCTTGAATAAAAATTTCGCAAGTCGAATTTTCAAAGCCAATCGGTTTAGTATATCTTTTTTGCTATGGATTGCTTATGGGATGCTGCTGTTTTTTCGTAAACCATTTAAAATAATCAGTACAGAACTTTCATTTCAAATGATGATAGCCTTTACAGTCTGTATGCTGATGTATCCTGGTTGTAAGGGTTGCTTTTATGACGTACGAACCAGTTAGCCTTCTTGCCACAGTTTCAAATGCCTGAGAAATAGGATATTAAGTTAAATAGCACTATCTTACCAGAGAGTCATCATTGCTCAGTCACGGTTCATCAAAGAATCATCCATTTTAAATTCAAATAATTATGGCAAACAAAAGTTTTACACCTAGCGCACCCAACCAAATCGTATGGATCATTGGCCTTATTGCCGGCATTTTAGGCATTTTAGGAAATTACACCGACATTGATGTATTGGCACAGTACAACTATGAAATGCTACTCATAGGATTTATTTTACTTGCCGCTGGAACGACATTTCGAAACGTATAATTCTTCAGAGCTTCCTGGTCTGGTCGTATCGTCCGGTGCGACCAGGAAAATAATTTTATTGGATATTCTCATATTTTGGTTTGGGAAGATGTATCATCAATATGCGGTCTTTCGGGCACTTTAAGTCCGCTTGATAAACGCCACGTTTTGTTGAAGTTTGTTGTGTTTGTAAGGGAGATGTTGTGCACTGATCCTCTCTCCAGACCAACAATAAAATCAAAAGCTTTCAAATTTCCAATTCTCAATTTTCAAATTTGCCAATAAGCCAATCTCCAAAAAACCAAAGACCAGGCTTCGGCTCCGCTCAGCCACCGAAGTTTATCAATCAATAATTTTCCAAAGACCAAAGACCAAAGCCAGGCTGCTTTTCCCGGTAGAGTAGAAAGAGGCGAACCAAGACAGGGACGCCTCTCCCCCTCATCAAACCGTACGTGCGGTTTTCCCGCATACGGCTTTCCTATCATTTTCGTCATCAGCTTTCACAGTGGTCAAGTCGAAGCATGATATTTTGTCGGGTCTATCAGCCCATGACGGCTCACCAGTACCTCAAAGGCTCTTTGTCCATATAGCCTACTCTTCCTTTGACTCTTCCTATTGTAGTATCGGTTTAACTTTGTATTTAGATAGTATCGTAGCCTGCGTTTTCCCACCGCTACATAGCTTACTCCTTTTATCTCAAAGTAGTTT
>JAGQWX010000135.1 GCA_020436935.1 Saprospiraceae bacterium | reverse complement strand
TTAGCTAATGCTTCCCCTTGTCGGGCGCATAAGGGACTTTAACCCTCAAGTATGTGCGACATGCCGGGCGCACCAAAAAAAAGACCCGGACATCTCACAACATCCAGGTCTTTAATTTCTTATATACAACTAGCTTCTCTTTCCTTCATCAATAAAGCCACTACAACCTTAATAAAACAGAAGGTTATATGAAGCAAGACAATGCCAAAAAGCTAACAGCTAAGAGCTAAAAGCTAACTGCCAAAAGTCAAAATTCCCCTTTAACTTTTAACCTTTAACCCATAACCAAATTTATGCGTTTTTACCAATACAGTTCAAATCCTCAAAAGCAAGTTTCAATCTTGAAACGAAGGATTTTTCGCCTTCTCTCAACCATACTCTTGGATCGTACTGCTTCTTGTTTGGCTTGTCGTCACCTTCAGGGTTACCGATCTGGCCTTGCAGGTATGCTTTTTTGGCTTCGTAATAGTTTTTCACACCTTCCCAGTATGCCCACTGCATGTCGGTGTCGATGTTCATTTTTACTGCGCCGTACTCGATGGCCTCTCTGATCTCTTCTCTGGTCGAACCTGAACCACCGTGGAATACAAAGTTGACAGGGTTTGCACCTGTGCTGAATTTGCTCTGGATGAAGTCCTGTGAGTTTTTAAGGATGACCGGAGACAATTTTACGTTGCCCGGCTTGTATACTCCGTGAACGTTACCGAAGGCAGCAGCTACAGTAAATGCAGGGCTGATTTCCTTCAGGTGTTCATAAACGTAGGCTACTTCTTCTGGTTGTGTGTACAATCTGCTGCTGTCAACGTCAGTGTTGTCAACGCCATCTTCTTCTCCACCGGTTACACCCAATTCCATTTCAAGGGTGATGCCCAGTTCTGACATTCTTGCCAGGTATTCGCGGCATACTTCAACGTTTTCTTCCAATGGCTCTTCAGAAAGGTCGATCATGTGTGAGCTGAACAAGGCATGTCCGTTTTTATCGTAATGTTTGGCATTTGCGTCGAGCATGCCATCCAACCATGGTAAAAGCTTTTTTGCACAGTGGTCAGTATGCAACAATACTGTCACTCCGTAGGCTTCAGCCAATTCATGAACATGTTTTGCACCTGCGACTGCACCAAGTATGGCTGCTTTTTCACCAGCATTACTCAAACCTTTTCCAGCTAAAAATGCAGCACCTCCATTTGAAAACTGAATGATGATTGGAGAATTGACCTCTTTGGCGGTCTCGAGGCAAGCATTGATTGAATTGCTGCTCACTGCGTTGACTGCCGGAATGGCAAAATTTTGTTCATTGGCATAGTTGAGCAACTCTGTTACTTCGTCGCCAAACAATACACCAGGTCTGAATTTTGTACTCATGGTTGAATTTTGTTTTGTTTATGTGATTTCAAATATAGATGGCCTAAATGATTCCTTTTTCTGCAAGATATCTTTCTGCATCAAGCGCTCCCATACAACCGCTTCCCGCTGCTGTTACCGCCTGTCGGTAAATGTGATCAGCGGCATCACCAACTGCAAAGACGCCGGTCACATTGGTATATGTCCTTCCCGGAGTGACGTGAAGATAACCGGATTCGTTCATGTCCAGAATGCCCTGGAAGATTCCCGTATTTGGCTGGTGCCCGATGGCAACAAAAAATGCAGCAGCAGGGATGATGCTTTCTTCACCTGTAATTCTGTTTTTCACCCTAGCTCCGGTGACGTGCTCTTCGCCCAGAACTTCGAGAGTTTCTGTATTCCAATGCACCGTAAGGTTGGTTGCTTTTTCCACCCTTTCCTGCATGATCTTACTGGCACGCATTTCATCTCTTCTGACCAACAAATGCACATGTTTACACATTTTGGTCAGATAGGTAGCTTCTTCCGCCGCAGTATCTCCACCACCGACAACGATGACTTCCTGTCCTCTAAAAAAGAAGCCGTCACAAACCGCACACGCGCTCACGCCCTTATTGTTGAGTCTCATTTCAGACTCCAGTCCCAGCCATTTGGCAGAAGCACCGGTAGCAATGATGACTGTATGGGCAAGAATTTCTTCGCCACTCTCAGTGACAGCTTTGTGGACAGGACCCGTAAAATCAACAGATGAAATCATTTCATATTTGATTTCTGTACCAAATCTCTCCGCCTGCATTCTGAAGTCTTCCATCATCTGTGGCCCCATAATACCAGTAGGATAACCGGGATAGTTTTCGACATCATTGGTGATGGTCAGCTGACCTCCGGGTTGAGGTCCGGTATATAATATGGGCTGCAAATTGGCTCTGGAGGCATAAATAGCGGCTGTGTAACCCGCAGGTCCCGAGCCGATAATCAAACAATTGTGGATCTTTTGATCAGACATAATTTAGTTTTAAAATTTTCAATCAACTTATTAAACATCGGCCCTTTACCGAAAGTTGATGAAGCAATTCCCTTTAATAAGTTCTTGAAAGAAGGCAAAAATAAAGAATCCCTGAACAGAAAAAAGAAATTTAACCCTTTCTGTAACAATTGCTTAGAAGTGTGAAATTTGGTGATAAAGAATAAAATTCTATTGATTGCCTGCGGAACAATTTACTTATCAATTACTGCAATTACTACCACTTTTTGTTTTAAAATAAGCCGATATTCTAAAATTAAAATGCGGCAGCACTTCAGTAAATCCAGTCATATTTGCAGATTCAAGCCAGAAAAAAGTTTTCAAATCATTAATGCATTGATGAAGAAAAGGGCTTATTCCTACCAAATTTCCAGGCCGACAACCTCAATATTTAACAAATATTTACCGAGCATCTGCAGCCTTTTGGTGTGCAGTCTTTCACAATTGACTCATCTATTTACCTGCTTCACTCCAAAGCCAGGCCAGTCGCTGCGTCGAACAGCAAGAGATGTTGTTCTTCTATGATAAGCTTGGCGGTCCACGGAGCTTTTTGCATGTCCGCAGACTTTACTTTTGCAGTCCATGGAATATCATTCAATTTGAAAAAGACGTGTCCTTCGTGCCCCAATAACTCACTGCCGTAAATTTCTACCGGAAAAACACCAAAATCAGTTTCCTCATTTGCCGCCAGGTGCATGTGTTCGGGCTTTACCCCAATGGATACATTTTGATTGGCATACCTGATGAAACGTTCTTTGTCTCTGAGTTTTATCTCGAAGCCATTCGACTTGAACACCAGGCCATCTGAGGAGACGCTGATCACGCCGTCCAGAAAATTGATCCTTGGACTACCGATAAAACTTGCGACAAACTTGTTGGCTGGTTTTGTATAAATATTTTGCGGGGTATCTATCTGCTGAATGACGCCTTTGTTGAGCACGATGATGCGTTCGCCCAAGGTCATGGCCTCTACCTGATCATGGGTCACATAGATCATGGTGGTATTGAGCCTTTTGTGTAAGGCTGCGATCTCAACGCGCATGTGTCCTCGCAATTGAGCATCGAGGTTGCTGAGGGGCTCATCAAACAGGAATACCTGTGGATCCCTGACTATGGCCCTGCCTATCGCAATGCGCTGACTTTGACCTCCCGACATGGCTTTTGGCTTTCTATCGAGCAAGTCATTGATTTCGAGAATATTGGCGGCTTCACTGACTTTTTTGTGGATGTCTTCTTTTGAAAAACCCCTGACTTTGAGACCAAAGGCCATATTCTCGTAAGCGGTCATGTGCGGATAAAGCGCATAGTTTTGGAAGACAATGGCTATGTCCCGATCCTTAGGTGGCAAGGCATTGACTAC
>JAGQWX010000134.1 GCA_020436935.1 Saprospiraceae bacterium | reverse complement strand
GAATAAGGTAATACCATCTTTTGAATTGATTTACAAAACTTTACGTATATGACAATATTTAACTGATCGGCCCTGCTAATTCAAAGGGGGTGAAATGGATGCATCTAAGGCAGATGAGGTCAACGGGAGTCATTCTATTAAGGTAAAATAAGTGGTTTATCTTTTTTATTGAGCAATAGGTTTATCAAATCAACAGCTTTTTTTAAGTACGAATAGTGTTTGAAATCACTGGTTTTCATTTTAACTACTTCGTCATATGAAAGATTATTCCATCCAACTACATCTTTAATTGCTCCTATTAGGAACGGTCTCATTGAGTGTGTAAGCCTGCCAAAATTGTCCCCAATTTGATCTTTAATCGCTTTGATTCTTTTGGCTTGATATTCTTCAGAATTACCAGAAGTTAGCTGTGATAATCTGTAATTGAGTGCATCACTTATTATTTCGATTTGATCTTCAGTAAGTTCTCTGCAATCCATTTTTCTACATTATGAAAGTAAGTTTAAAAGTTTTCGATTGAGTTATAACAGCTTTTTGAGCTCCACCAAATCCTGTTCCATGCGTTCGGCAATTTGCAAACCACTTTCTGCTTTTGACCTTTTAAAAAGATCACAAATGTCAACATCCAAGGCCTCAGCAATCTGGACCAAGGTTTCAATTGAAGGTGTTTTTTTGTGCCGGACAATATCGCTGATGTATCCTGGTGAAATATTCAATTTATCTGACAGCCATTTTGAAGTAAAGCCTTTTTGGCTTAGAACTTCCTTTAATCTTAATATCTCCATAAATGCAAATATATGACATGTACGCTATTTGTGAATTATTTTAAGAAAAAATACTCAAATAGTTGCATTATATTCTCTAATAGCGTATCTTTGATACAGTTAATTAATCAAATAGAGAATAAAATGAGAACTTCACAAGACTTTGCAAACCTTATCAACAACTTTGATATGTATTTCGAATTTTCAGACTCAGAAAAGGCCTATTCCAATGGTAAAAGAGCACAAAAGGCCATCAAAGAGACTGCAGCACAAATGACAACAGAAGAATTGATGGAAGCCAGAAAATTGATTACTGTAGAACAGGAATTGATTGACAGATACTTTGCCGGTCTCTTTCCAGAGATCGCACCGGAACCAAGTGCAAATAGCGAACTCTTTACAATCGCTTGGACCATTAAGAAATTGGGACTTGCTTCCAGCTTTTCAGAAGCGTTGAAAAAAGCTTGGATCATAATGAAGATCAAGCTTGCTGGCAATGTGGCCATCACCTTTGCAAAGGAAACAGGCGAAGTTAGAGCGGCAAAGGCACTTTCTATTGGCAACCTGGACACTCTTTCAAAAGGTTTTGTCAGATACGTTGAAAATATTAACGGTACCGAATCATGGAGATCTTTCAGGATTGATCGCCTGATGGTCGCCTGATCGATATAAACCCCAAAAAACCACTCAATCAAAATTCTAAACTCACTCAATTTTCAGCCATGCAGAATAATAGAACCTTCGACCTAAATACAGGCGACATTTCAGAAGCCGTTCATTTGATCTTTAGTACAACTGATGCTATCCAGCTTCAGGAGCTTTTTAAGTTCATAGCCGATCAGCAAAGCAGCATCACAGTAGATAAAATGCGCACAATCCAAGCTATTTTCAAACGAAAGATTATGGAGAAAGAAAATATTGATCAGGTAACAGAAAAATACATCGACACTTTGAATTACTTGACAAACCTGATTTTAGGCATTCAGTCTTTCAGACCATTTGTTGACAGCCTTGGAAAACCGATAACCCGGCACAAGGCACAAAGCACAATGAAACCAGAAACCAATTTCGCCATAACAAACCTGGACCAAATTCAGAAGGTCTTCATGAATGAAAGTGATTACAGGCGACATATCAACAATTTGTGCAAGACTCGAAAAGGTCTATCCATAATAATTGAAGCCAGACCAGACTTAGAATCTGAACTCATGGACCAGTTTGAAACTTTAAACCTGCTCGTTGCTGCATTATTGCCGGACAATCCTAAAGACTACCCCGGACCAGCTTCAAATGATGAGATGTCAAATGAACCAGGGTGGTTTTAGGTCAAAGAGAAAACAAATAGCGATTCATTCATAAAGCAAAAAGGAAGACAGACACATGAAACCACAATTCAAAATCACGAAATTTCCAAAAGAGTATCTGGTAAGAATCCATGTAATATTCCCGAATGGAGCAGAATTTCATTACAACAAAGATGACTCTGTTTTTGCAACCTGGTTGAAGGTCTTAGAAACTCAGGAAAACTTATTTGGCCTTAGTCCAATCCACAAAGATGACCTGATCAGGGTGCAAATCTTCAGACCTGATGACTGGTCCAAAGCTATGCATTCAAACATTATCTTTATCACTATGAAGGGCGAAGAATGGAAAAATGAACTTGCTCCCTTGAGATGCTGTAAAGTACTAAGCAAAGAAAAAGGAGTCTATAAGCTTCAGTACATTGACGGCTCTATCTGGAATGTTGATCAATTCCATATTGCAAATGCCTACGCATTTGCAGAGCACAGGAAGAAAGAAAATTACTACCAGCCTGAAGGCTTTCCACAAACTTATAACGATCTTTCAATTTACTTTAGAGACGCTTTCAAACAGTGCTATCCTGAAGGCTACAGAGAAGACCCCCAAAGCCATAGTATCCAAAAAGTTGTCATTTGATTGCCCGGTACCATTTGTTTGGTCCGGGCTTTCCTTTTTCTGGCATTTTCTTTGATTGATTTGAGTTGTGAGGGACAAAAAAAATATCATCAACTGTTATGAAACCATACACAATTCAAATTTTGATCAAGCTGGCAGCATTGGTTTGTATTCTTTTTATTTCAAGTGGCATCAATAGTCAATGTCCTGGAATACTGAAAAATGAAATTGATGAATTCCGAAATGAAAAAACTGCCTTAGTAGGTCAGGATGGGATTTTGCAACATACCTTGGTCGGCACAAAATGTAAAAATTGCAATTCCATTGGAAGGTTGGCATTCACCAGGATTGGCGACACATACGGTATTAGGCTTCATTTATATATGTGGGATGTTTGGTCGGTTTCTCCTGGAAACCTGGTTGAACTAAAGTTGATTGACGGTCAAGTTTTGAATTATGAAGTGACAAACACTTCAATTTCGGAACGAAATACTAGAAACGACATCATGCCTTGGAACGGATTAGTATTTTTCAAAATCTCAAAGACAGACTTACTTCTTTTTCAAGATGTAGGCATTGACAAAATTCGTGTAACAATGACTGATGTAATGGCAACAACTAGAGTTGCAAAGCCAGAAAAAGTGATGCAATACGCAAAATGTATTTATTCACTATAATAGCATGGAAACTACTTAAAGCCTTATCTTGCTACCAACAATTCACAACAACAAACAGCCTATTCATTCGCTATACGTTCGTAATAGTTAAATAAATTATCTGTATATCATTGATTATCAACATATAATTAAAATTAGTTCAAGTCCTGCCCCCGCTACTAAGCAAAAGAAGCTATTCGAAATGAATAGCTTCTTTTTTTTGTCCCAAATTATTTTGGAGATTCTCTCTTTTCTGATCTTGATCTCTTAATGTCTACCTCCAACATTTTTCAAATAAAACACTCAGCTCCAAATCTTTTTAATCCCAATGGATCAATTGATCGTCGCAGATTCCTGGTTGACGTCTTTGAACAACAGCATGTCTCCAATTTTTGAGGAAGCGCCATTGTAAAATCCTGTTTCAGTGGCAAATTCCTTAGGATTATGGAAAGTTCCAAAAATGATGTCGAAAAGTGGGAGGTCAGAATAGTTATGCGCATGAACACCCTTTGCGTGGTGCATTGAATGTGATTCCGGTCTTTGGAAAATATATCCCATCCATTGAGGAGTTTTGATGTTGGCGTGTTGAATGACAGCGAGAAATGTTGCGGCATAAATGGCATATATCGTTGCCTGAGCGGTAAATCCTGCGACCCAAACCATGGCCAGACTGGTCAAAAAAGTAAATCCCAGCATATCCATTGGACTAAAAAAGAAGGCACCGTATGTATCCACTCTTTCTGCACTGTGATGCATCTGGTGAAATACGCGCCACAACAATTAGCGACCAATGATGACGCGTAAGGCGTCGGCGTCATTGTCGCTGGTGTTGTACTAAACGCAGCGCAAGCG
>JAGQWX010000133.1 GCA_020436935.1 Saprospiraceae bacterium | reverse complement strand
ATTATTTAACTTTGAGTTATCCACATTCTTATTAGGTTTTAGGATAAACCTGTCAACGATTTTTATGATTCATCAAACACCTAACACCCAATACCTAACACCTAAAGACTAAAGACCAACAGCTAAAAGCTACCACTCCGTGTGCACCGCCGCTCCGTCCGGATCAGTTTTCAACTTATACGTATGCGCTCCAAAAAAATCCCGCTGGGCCTGAATAAAATTGGCATTGCTTTCTCTTGTAGTCAGATATTTGAAATAATCGATGGATGAGTTAAGACATGGATAAGCCAGATTGCCTGAGTTTATCTGCATCATGGCCAGTTTGCCGGACTCAAAGTGATCAACGATGAACTTATGCAGGTATGGATTGGACAATACGTCTTCAGAACCCGCCTCAAATCCCTGTCTGATCTGCTTGAGCAATGAAGATCTGATGATGCAGCCATTGGACCAAATGACAGCAAGGTTTCTGATATTGATCTGCCAGTTGTAGGTCTTGGATGCATGGGTTATGAGGTCGAATCCCTGGTGGTGGTTGACCAAACGTGAAAAATACAAGAGGTTTTCAAGGCTTTCCAATGAAGTATTGGTGAGACTTGTGCCTGTTCTGAAAAGGCTGCTGTATCTGGCCCTCTCCCCGTGAAAGGATGATTGGTATCTGGCAAACAGGGCTGCGGTGATGGTGGGTATGGGCACACCCCTTTCACACGCGGTGATGGTTGTCCATGAGCCTGTGCCTTTGTTGCCTGCACTATCCAGGATGGTGTCGAGAATCAACTGATCTCCTTTATAAGTACGCAATATTTTACATGAAATCTCCAGAAGATAAGAAGCGTTGATGCCTTTTTGCCACTGGTCAAAAATGTCGGCCACTTTTTCTACTTCCAGTCCCATGCCGTATCTGAGGTAAGCGTACATTTCTGCAATGAGTTGCATTTCTGCATACTCAATGCCGTTGTGTACCATTTTTACAAAATGCCCTGCCCCACCCTGACCAACGTGTTCACAGCAAGCTTCTCCCTGATCATTTTTTGCCGCAATGGCCTGTAAAATGTGTGCAATCCGGGCATAGATTTCAGGGCTGCCTCCCGGCATAATAGAAGGGCCCTTGAGTGCACCTTCTTCGCCTCCTGATACACCCATGCCCAGAAAATGAAGCGACTTTTCATTCAGGTCCAAAGCTCTTCTATTGGTATCATTGAAGTGTGAATTGCCGGCATCTACAATGATGTCCCCCTTTGCCAGGAATGGCATAAGTTGCTGAATCACAGCATCTACTGCCTTGCCGGCATTGACCATGACGATTATTTTTCTGGGTGTGGCTATGCTGGCTACGAAGGATGAAACTTCATTGAAGGGTTGTGCTCCGGACAATTCCGCGTATTCCTCCTTTGCTTTTTGCGCGACTGATTCCTCTGAACCCGGCACTTCACGATTGAAGATGGACAGCGCAAAGCCTTTATCAGCGATGTTTCTTGCCAAACTTGTGCCCATAACGCCCAGCCCAATGAGTCCTACTTCGCTTTTATCTTTTTGGGCGTCATTTATCACTACATCGACTATGGTATCCACTGGAAGTTTCACGTCTAATTTGAGTCCATCCATGGGCAATTCCTGGGTATCGAATTGTGATTTAAGCAAGGATTCCGGCATAAAATGTCCCTTTCTGGCGTGCATGCGTTCCTTGATGGTTTCGAAATCTCCCAATAAATGCACCCAAACCACCTGCTCTTCCGGAATTCCTGCTTCGAGTTTTTCTCTGTAAATTTCTTTGAGTGCGGAACTGCATACGACCAAGGATCCCTTCTCGTTCAGGTGGTTTTTGCAGAACTCATTGATGGCTTCGAGCCACGGCCATCGGTCTTCATCGACCAGCGGCTTTCCTGACTTCATCTTGTCGATATTGCTCTGTGGGTGAAAATCATCACCATCAAAAAATGGAACGCCCAGGCGCCTGGCCAGAGCTGTACCTACTGTTGTTTTGCCGCTGCTGGCGACTCCTGTAACGATATAGACTTTATTGTTCATGATGTAGCATGGCTTTTAGAAGGGGAACACAGACGTGCTCATTGATGAAATATATAACTTTTAATAAAAGAACGAAATTAGTCATGTATGTTCAATCAAAGGTCTTAAAGGCTTTAAAAAGTTTGAAATTTTACACATCAGACAAATTTATTTCAAATAATAATTACCAATTCCATACAAATGCACCTATCTTCACAAGCGCAAAAATAAACAGGCCACAAATGAGCAAGGTAGATTACAAAGCGTATTGGCGCGAGAATTTAAAGTATCTGGTAGTACTGCTCAGCATTTGGTTTTTGATCAGCTTTGGAGCAGGCATCATATTTAAAGAAAACCTCGATTTGATCAAAATTGGGGGATTTCCACTTGGATTCTGGTTTGCACACCAGGGCGCAATTTATGGCTTTATTATTCTCATTTTTGTGTACGTCAGACTGATGAATAAGCTCGATGAAAAATACGACGTCCACGAAAAATAATTCCTAAAACAGCATTCAACATGAGCATACAAACCTGGACCTATATATTGGTGGGCATATCGTTCGCTATTTACATTGGCATCGCCATTTGGGCCAAGGCAGGTTCCACGAAAGACTTTTATGTTGCTGGTGGGGGCGTATCTCCTATGGCCAATGGTATGGCAACGGCGGCTGACTGGATGAGTGCAGCCTCGTTTATTTCTATGGCCGGGTTGATTTCTTTTATGGGTTATGATGGCGGCGTATTTTTGATGGGATGGACGGGCGGATACGTGTTGCTGGCATTGCTTCTGGCGCCCTATCTCCGAAAGTTTGGCAAGTTTACGGTGCCGGCCTTCATTGGTGACAGATATTATTCTAATACCGCCAGGACGGTTGCGGTGATTTGCACCCTATTTGTTTCATTTACGTATGTGGCTGGTCAGATGCGTGGAGTAGGCGTGGTATTTTCAAGGTTTTTGGAAGTAGACATCAACACGGGTGTTTATATAGGAATGGCCATTGTTTTCTTTTATGCAGTTTTGGGTGGTATGAAGGGCATTACGTACACCCAGGTGGCACAATTTTGTGTGTTGATTTTTGCATTTATGGTACCGGCCATTTTCATTTCGTTGCAAATGACGGGTAACCCCATCCCACAGATTGGATTTGGTGGCACAGGCAATGACGGTGTGTACTTGCTGGACAAACTCAATGGTCTGAATGAAGAACTGGGTTTTTCTGCTTATACGATGGGGACCAAAAAGATGATCGATGTTTTCTGTATTACTGCAGCCCTGATGATTGGTACAGCTGGTCTTCCACATGTTATTGTGAGATTTTTCACTGTGCCAAGGGTTAAGGATGCCAGAAAATCCGCGGGCTACGCTTTGATGCTGATTGCCATTCTATACACCACAGCTCCGGCCATTGCAGTCTTTGCACGAACCAACCTTATCGAAACCATCAGCAATAAATCTTACACCGAAGCTCCGACCTGGTTTAAAAACTGGGAAAAAACCGGGCTGGTAAAATTTGAGGATAAGAATGGAGATGGCATGATGCAGTATGTTGCCGATAAAGAAATCAATGAACTCACCATTGACAATGACATCATTGTACTGGCCAATCCTGAGATCGCAAAATTGCCCAATTGGGTGGTAGCACTTGTCGCTGCGGGTGGACTCGCGGCCGCGCTTTCTACGGCTGCCGGGCTTTTGCTCGTCATCTCTACGTCTGTAGCACACGACCTTATCAAAAAGCAAATTCGTCCCAATATTTCCGATAAAACTGAGCTGGGCATTGCCAGAATAGCTTCTTTTTTGGCTGTAGTTGTTGCGGGATATTTTGGTATCAATCCTCCGGGTTTTGTAGCCTCAGTTGTTGCGCTGGCCTTTGGTCTTGCTGCAGCATCCTTTTTCCCTGCCATCATTATGGGCATATTTTCGAAAAGAATGAACAAAGAAGGTGCAGTTACCGGCATGATCGTCGGTTTGCTCATCACCTTGTATTACATCGCCAGATTTAAGTTGAATTGGCTGGGCAGTCCTGAAAGTAACACTGCCGAAAACTGGTGGTTTGGCATTAGCCCTGAAGGCTTTGGAACCATCGGAATGGTCGTCAACTTCCTGGTATCTATAGGAGTAAGCAGGCTTACACCACCTCCACCAACAGATGTCCAAAACATCGTCGAGGACATCAGAATTCCACGGGGTGCAGGGGAGGCGGCAGTGCATTGACAGGAACTTAAGATCAAATAACTTTCTGTATTGTATATAATTCTACAAAAGGAATAAGGTTAAAACCATACCTTGTATTTAAAGGTATGTATTATATTTGCCCAACGTCAGGCTGCAGAAAATAGATTCAAAATCAAAAGACCTATAATCGAGTAGGAGACAAAGATAAATGACTTTAGATCAAATTTATCTTTGTCGACCTCTCACACCACCGTATGTA
>JAGQWX010000132.1 GCA_020436935.1 Saprospiraceae bacterium | reverse complement strand
TCAAGACCAACAGCATTGATTATTTGCTCAAACCCATCGATCCCGAGGATCTTGAATTGGCCATTCAGAAGTTTGAAAAATTGAATGCAAAGACCCAACCACAGCTCGACCTGAATATCTTACAATCCATGCTGAGCAGCCTGCCAAAAAACAATTATGTGGATCGACTGGTCACTAAGTCAGGCACCAATCTGCACATCATTAAAGAAACAGATTTTGGTTTGTTTTTTTCTGAACAGAGCATCTCTTTCCTCATCACTCCGCAAGGACAGCGACACATGCTCAATCAAACGATGGACCAGCTGCAACAACAATTGAATCCTTCGCGATTTTTCAGAATCAACAGGGCGAACATCCTCAGTGTAGATGTCATCAGACGAGTAAGTCCCTACTTCAACAACAGACTCGCGGTAGAAACCAATATTCCAAAACAAGACACCCTTTATGTCAGCAGGGACCGGGTCAAGGAATTCAAGTTGTGGATTGGAGATCAGTCGTGATTTCGGTATTTTCAATTTGACTTTTTTCCATAAAAATTTCAACATCAGGTGTCCTTCACTTATTTCCGATTTGAAAAAATTGTCGAATTGAATAATTTAGTTGTAAAATGACTCTTTGAGATGCGTAAACTAAAAATTTTTATAGCCATGAGTCTGGATGGCTTTATCGCCAAACCCGATGACGACCTCAGCTTTTTGAAAGCCGTCGAAAAGGAAGGCGAGGATTATGGATATGAGGCGTTTACATCAGGAATTGATACGCTTATCATCGGTAGAAAAACATACGACTATGTGGTGAGGGAAATTGGAAGCCAGCATTATGACAATGGGAGCAATGATGTCTACATCATTACCAGAAAACCAAAGCCCAGAAAGGGTAAAACCATTTTTTATTCGGGAGATCTCAAGGAACTTGTTCTAAAGCTCAAAAGTGAAAGCGGTAAGGACATCTACTGTGATGGCGGAGCAGAAATCATCCATCAGCTTCTGGTACAAGACCTGGTCGACGAATTGATCATCTCCATTATTCCAGTGCTGCTTGGAGAGGGAACCCGACTCTTTAAGAAAGGAAGACCAGAACAAACTCTGAAATTGCAAAGCATAAAATCATTTGAAACAGGATTGGTCCAGGTCAACTATCTGCGTAACCGCATCAAATCATTATAAAGAAAATGAAAAAGCAGGGAGTTACAATTACGGTGCATATGGTGGCCAGCGTCGATGGAATAATTGCCCGACCTGACAATAGCATTTCCTGGTTTGAAACAGGACACCCATTTGAAGATGGAGAGGAGGCGGAGGATCCAACAGCCTTCCTAAAATCAATAGACTGTTATGTGATGGGGTCCAAAACCTATGAGCTGGCCATGGAATTGTCGAAAGATTATGGCTGGGCCTATGGTGACAAAATCACCATTGTGCTCAGTCATAGAAAATTTGAAGATGACAGACCTCATATTGTTTTTTGGGAAGGTGATTTACAAAACCTTGTAAAAGACCATTTATCCGCTAAATATAAAAGCGTTTGGGTCGTTGGAGGCGCAGAGGTGGTCAATTCACTTTTGCAATTGAAATTAGTGGACGAAATCAGGATAAGCTTGCTGCCCATTTTATTGGGGAATGGTCTTCGATATTTTGATTTTTTACCGGAAGAAAATAAACTCAAGCTATTGAAGGCAAAAGCATATAAAAATGGAATGATAGACTTGCATTATGCTGTCAACCAATAAGTAAACAAATTCACCATGTTCTTAATTAAAAGTACTTCAAATTCCAGATTCATGCTCAATCACGGTTTGAAGTGAACAAATCGGGGTGATGGGTTTTATATTGAAAATCATTGATCTTATCCTTCTTTAAATAAATTCAAAAATTATGAAACCTTTACATGCCACTATACTGCTTATAGGCTTCCTCTTTTTCCTTGGTTTGACTTCCTGTGGGACGATTCCAAAAGGTGTGTCGGCTGTTGAACCATTTGATAAGGACAAATACCTGGGCAAGTGGTATGAAATAGCCAGAATTGATTTCAGTTTTGAAAGGAACCTCAACAATACAACAGCTGAATATTCGATCAGACCTGATGGAAAAATCAAGGTGGTCAATCGAGGGTACAATACCAAAAAAGAAAAATGGGAAGAAGCAGTTGGAAAGGCCAGATTTGTTGGCAACGAAAGGGTAGGGCAACTACAGGTTTCTTTCTTTGGGCCTTTTTATGCAGGTTATAATGTTTTGGCTATAGATGAAAATTATCAATATGCCCTGGTAGGTGGTGATGATTTTAAATATTTATGGTTGTTGTCCCGTCAGAAAACGATGCCCGAAGCAGTCAAAAATGAATACGTTGAGAAGGCAAAAACTCTTGGCTATCATGCTGAAGATTTGATTTGGGTGGAGCATGATAAGCAATAATATTATTCTACTTTTTTAATGGACAATGCTCCCGATGGACATTTGGCGACAGCATTGATGATGGCTTCAGAATCCGCGGCATCTACCTTTACCCACGGCTGTTCTTTAGGTTTGAAAACCTCCGGCAAGTTCCTCACACAGTTGCCTGAGTGAATGCATTTTCCAGACTGCCATACCACTGTGATTTCGCCGTTGCTGTATTCTTTTGTGATGTTGTTTTTGTCCATTTTTTATAAATTTAATGAAGGCTGATTTCTAAAATTACGAAGAATTCATTTAACATGTCGGAAAATGGGTTGTCAATTGAATTATCGAGATAAAAAATATTTCTCATTAGTATAGAGGTCCTTTTTCATAGGAATGAAGGGCAAATCCATGTTCGACGAGTCTATTTTAAAAACTTCGTTTGAGTCTCGATGGCAATATCATTTTCGAGAATTTTGGAAACGGGACATTTTCTGGCAATGGACAATAGTCGCTCATTTTGCTCCTCGGTTATTGGGTCTCCAAAAATGATGTTTCTGTAAAACGTACTTAATATTTTTCCTTCTACAATTGCCTGGCTCAAATTGACTTCAATATTGATCGTGCCTATTTGCCACGCCTTTCGGTCAATATACATTCGCAAAGTGGACAGTGTACACGATGCCAGAGCGCTCAGCAGTAAAGTATATGGATCGGGTCCAAGGTCTTTTCCGCCTAGATGCACGGGCTCGTCTGCGATGATCGTTCCATTTCGCCAGGTGATCTGGACTTTATACAATTCTGTTCCTATGCTCGCAGAAACAGGCTTTTCCAATAATGTTGCCATAAATAACGAATTGAATTCTTATGATAAAGATATGATTTTCCGCCTGAGTCATATAACAGTAAATTCATCCACAAGGTTGAAAATGCTTAAATGACTGTTTATTATTCGAAGAAGATTGAGCTGGAAAATTGGGACCTAAAGGATTCTGTATTTGAGTTCGATGTTGACATCCTGCCATATTTCCTGAGGTGAAACGTAGGAGTCATTCATCTTAAAAAGGTAGCCGCCTTTGGCAAAACAATCTCTTACCAGTTCGCTACAAATGTAGTCGCGGTTTTTGGTCCTCTTTCCTTTTTTAAACAAAATGCGCAGCATGATTCTTATGATTTCCCAATTGTCATAAGGCCTCGACAATTCGTCCAGGCCAAAGCTGATCGTTCGGGCGTGTTCGTCCGGAGTCATTTCAACTTTCAGGTCTGTGATGACCATTTGGCCTTTATAAGGACGGCCATTTTTGTAATCCTTGAGGTATTTTGACAATGGGATCAGCCTTATGCCGATGTAAGGTTCGGCTTCCAGAAGCAATACCCTGCCCAGTTCCTCATCTTTGTAGATGATGCCCACATGACTCCAGACACTTTTTGTGAGGCGCTGGATGATGCCGGAAAACAAATACGATCCGCTGCAAAATACAATTTGACCGGTCTTCAGGTAGGGCCTTATTTTATCGTATGGTACTTTTTGGATTTCTTTGATTTCCTCTTTTGTAAGTGCTATTGCCAATGGAAAATACAGTTAGTGACGTACAAAGTTGATCAATTAATGGCAATTCAAAATCAATACTGCACCATTAATTCATAAAAAACTATTTCGGAAGGACTATTTTACTTTGAAACCATTTTAAAATTAAAAAATAAAAAAACATCAGAGTAAAATGTGTGTTAGCAATGAATTGTTGGATGTGATATTTAAAATATCGATGGTGCTATAGCCAGATAATCAAGCTGATATCCCAACAAATGCTGTACTTACTGACTTAAAATATCTTAAAATTTGATTTTAAGCTCGTTTGGATGGTCTGTACGTTTTATCTTTATAGGACAGGAATATTTTTCTTTTTATCCAACAAAAGATCATTTGAGAAGAGATGCTTAAAACAGGTGTAATAATGCTCTGCTTGCTATTTATTTCACCGGCCATTGCTCTGTGTCAAAACAATGGGGATGCACCCTATAAAATCATCAGCATATACTTCAGAGGAGGTTCTTATTATGTGGATGAAGAACAGAAGACAAGGGTGCGCGATTTTTTGGC
>JAGQWX010000131.1 GCA_020436935.1 Saprospiraceae bacterium | reverse complement strand
TGAGTACGTAGAAAAAATTAGCAACTTTTGTTTTCCTTTCTACTATCTATTCGCTGGGACTTTCAGAAAAAAAAGGCTGTCCAATATGCAGTTGGACAGCCTTTCGTGTAAATTTTACCTAAAAAAATAGTCTTACAATAGAAAAAATTAAGCTTTGGTTTTGATGCCGCATCCTACTGCTTTTGTGGTAGGAGTTTTTACAGATTTGCCGGCCATCAGATCAGCAATTGCGTCTTCCAAAAACTTTGTTTTTACACTTTCAGGACTCATAGCATTGTCATCAATGGCACCAATGTATTTCACAACTTTGTTTTTGTCAAGCAGGAATACGTGCGGAGTTCTCGTAGCACCAAACTGAGGGAAGACTTTTTGACCTTCATCCATCAGGTAAGGAAACTTATATTTCTTTTCTTTGGCTCTTGCCTGCATTTCAGTAAAACTATCTGCAGGTTCCAATGCAGGATCGTTCGGTTGGATCGCTATAACCGGATATCCTTTTTTCGCATATTTATCATTCAATTCTATGATTCTGTCTTCGTATTTCTGAGCGAAGGGACAGTGGTTGCAGGTAAATATGACGATGAATCCTTTTGCATCTTTGTAATCTGCCAGGGATACCATTTTACCATCCACATTTTTCAAAGAGAAATCAGTAGCTGTATCACCGATGCCAAGGCCTGTAGGTTTGTCTGTTGTAAAGGACAATCCAAGGAAAAGCACAGCAAATAATAATAATTGTTTCATGCGATAAGTATTTGCGGTTTATAAATGTTTTGCGATAATGTTGTTTAGTTCTTCGGTTGACTCGATGCTTTTTTCATCAAAGTAAACTTGCGCCCCATTTTTGTACACAGCAGTAGCGGGTATGGCTCCGGACCATTCCTGGTTGACTTGCGGTATCCATTTATTACTGTCCTGATCAGCCAAAAGGTAAACAGTGCTATCAATTTTTTTATTTTTTAGAAATGGAACAACTCTTTTATCCAATTGATCAGCAAAATCAAGGCTCACAAAAATAAACTTGACTTTTTCTTGTGATAAGTTTTTCTCTGTTTCCAGAAAGTAGGGCAACTCAGCGACACAAGGCTTGCACCATGTGGCCCAAAAATTTACCACATATGTAGTGTCATTGGTTTTCAGATATTTGTAATGCAATTCATCGAATTTTTCTATAGCTGTAGCACTCTGTCCATTAAGACTTAAACAGGATAAAAAAACGATTGAAAAGAAAACCAAAAATCTGCTCACAAGTCTAAAAACGAAAAGAGAGCGAAAACTGTTTTCACTCTCTTTTCTTTAATGTTTTTTTAACACTATAAATTCAAGTCAAATCAAAATTTAAATGAATTGACTTTTTAGTATTTAAATACTTACGGAAGAAGATTACTTGCCCGCAGCATACTTTTTCTCAACTACATTCCAGTTGATCAATCCCAAAAAGGCTTTGATGTAGTCTGGTCTTCTGTTCTGATAGTTGAGATAATAAGCGTGCTCCCAAACATCGATTCCAAGAATAGGGGTGCCTCCGCAACCAACACCTGGCATCAGTGGGTTGTCCTGATTTGGACTTGAACAAACTTCAACCTTTCCACCGTCGTGAACACACAACCAGGCCCAGCCTGAACCAAATCTGGTAGCTGCTGCCTTTGAAAATGCATCTTCGAATGCTTCAACGCTACCATAGGCTGCATTGATGGCGTCCAATAGTGGTCCGCTAAGTTTGCCTTTATCTAAAGGACTTAAAATTTCCCAGAAAAGTGAGTGGTTGTAATGGCCACCACCATTGTTGCGCACAGCCATATTGTTCATATCCATGCCCTTGCAGATTTCTTCGATAGATTTACCCTCGAGGTCTGTACCGGCAATGGCGTTGTTGAGGTTGTTGATGTAAGCCTGATGGTGTTTGGTATGGTGGATTTCCATAGTTTTGGCATCTATGCCTGGCTCCAGGGCGTCATATGCGTATCCCAGTTCCGGTAATGTAAAAGCCATAATAATATATATTTTGAGTTAATGAATAAACGTTGTTGTAAATGTAACGCCTTTCCACAACAGATGTTTCAAAATATCCCATTTTGTGGAATATTTTTGCGTTGATTGACCTTTCATTTTATCAGCCAGGTGGTTGATCGGAGGGTTGACTTGATTCAGTAACATATATAAGCAATATTCAATAATACATGGTTGATAAAGATGTATAAACTGAAATTATTATTGCCAATCAGAAATTTCATTCAAATCACAGTCGCACTACTTCTTTTTTCTCAACGACATCATTGTCCAGAGCGACGCTCAGACCCGGAGAAGTCGGCAGTGCAATTTTGCCATTGTCCGTGAGCGGCTTTTCTTTGAAAAAATGCACTTTGTGTTCCACATGATTGATGAGATACTCAACCAATGGACAAACTTCAGGTGACTGACTGGCGACCACGTGCATCTGGGCAGGAAGATTGTGTCCATGGGGGGAAACCTTGGCCCCAAAAGCAGAAGCCAGATGGCAAATTTTTACAAGCTCGCTGATACCGCCACACCACTCAGGGTCAGCCTGAATGATCTGCACACCAGCCCTGAGAAAATTGACCACTTCCCACCTGCTGTAAAAATGTTCTCCAGTCGCAATAGGGATTGATGTCGATTTGCTCAAAGTTTCAAAGGCTATAAGTCTGTCAACAGGAAAGGCCTCTTCGATCCAGTAGGGATGGTATTTTTCAACTTCCTTTGCCCAGGCTATGGCGAAGGGCAAATCCCATCCCATATAAGAGTCGATCATGAACTGAAGGTTATCACCGCCTCCTTCCCGGATTTCTCTGACCATGTCTACGGCTTTGTTGAGACCGGGTACACCTTCTCCGGGTCCATGTGCCGCAAACCATTTTTGGTGTACAAAGCCCTTATTATACAATTCTTTGACCTTGGGACCGATTTTTCCCGGTTCTGCAGTGAAGCCCAAACAACTGCCGTAGACTTGAATTTCCTTGCGGGTGGCACCTCCAAGCAACTGATACACAGGAACATCAAAATACTTTCCACGCAAATCCCACAATGCATTGTCAATGGCGCTGATGGCCATCATATAATGACCTGCTCTGCCGTGGCGATTCCTTTTGTACAATTGATCCCAAAGCATTTCTACATCAAGTGCATTTTTGCCTTTCAAAAAATCAGCCATTTGTTGGATGATCGGTGCGACTGTCTCGCTGTCAATGGCCCCATAAAAACCCTCCAGCCCTCCTTTGGTTTTGATGCTGATAAAATACTGACTAGTGCTCCCCTCAACGACTTTGGCATCCAGCTGGTCTTTGTATTCCTTCGGTCTTTGGTCATCGTAGATGTGAACAGCCTGCACCTGGAACTGTCGGTTGTATCCAGGCCTGCTTTGGTATGGACCTGTCACCTTGATGACTTCCACGGCATCAATGGTGGTGTCCCGTTTATCTATTGATGATTCAAAACGATCTATGGTTACTGCCGGCAAAAAAGCCAGCGTTGAAGAGGCCCCAAGGTGGTGGAGAAAAGTCCTTCTGTCGGTCATAATGATGAATTTTGAAATAGAGATACAAAAAATGCTGTAAGTGGCTTATCTAAGGTGGTGGCAATGATGATCTTAAAATAACTTTGTCATTGAATGAAAAATGGGATAGTCCTTTTTTATTTACTTCCTGCCATTGAAAAGGAATTTTTTTAGATCAAAATCAATGGTTGAAAATAATTGCTTTATACGATAAAGCCAAAAAATGGACGAATGTTCTTCCAAATTAAGGTCAATGAAGGTGATGCCCAACAGCTTTTTTGAAAAGAGCTCAGCTCGGACATTCAGAAACCGTTTGTGTCCACTTCCAGTCCCAGATAATAAGCCGTCAACTCCTTGCTCACCAATGTACCTCCCCGGTCATGGTAATAATCATTGTAAGAAGAGAACTGCCATTGCCCGCAATGTTTCACCAGTCCATCCGTCACAGGATTGAAGTGAATGTAATTAAATAGGGTAATTCTGTAATCACTTTGCAATTCAGCACAAGACTTGATCTTAGCCTTTTGGCGAAACAAGTTGCCCGATGTGAGGTATTTTCTATTGAAATATTGAGCATAATGACTTTGAAGCAAGCGCATACCATTTGCAAATCGCGTCATTTCCAGTGAGCCAACCTTGATGATTTCATCCCCCGGCGATTTGAAAAGAAACATGAAATGGAAGTGTTTGGGCATGAGGCACCATGCAAACAGGTCGCAATAAGGATGGACATATTTCCTGAATAACTTGAGGAAATAATAATAATCCATCGCATCATAAAAGATTTTCTGTTTTCTATTTCCCTGATTGTAGAGGTGATAGATAGACTTGACAGGTACAATAAGGCTCATGGTATTTTCATTTTTTCTGCAAGGTAGTGGTGGTTGTTTTGATTATCCGTTTTTAAACGTTTATAAGCGTTTATAAACGCTTATAAACGTTTATAAACTTTTATAAACTTTTATGTGTTTGATAATCAATGAGATGTGTGGATCTGCTCTAAAAAGTGGTCAGACGGGCGTCTGACCACTTTTGGAGGGACAAGCCCCCCCAAACCCCCAATTCCCCCAACCCCCAAATAAAAAAAAAACCTTTTCACCAATAAAAAACTAACTTTTTACCT
>JAGQWX010000130.1 GCA_020436935.1 Saprospiraceae bacterium | reverse complement strand
GTTTTCATCAATATCGTTGTTTGCAATTTCGGTAGCATTGGGATTGATGGCCGCATTGTTGTCATCGCAATCCTGGTCAGAGTTGAATCCGTCGCCGTCTGCATCTCTGGCAATTTTGAGGTCCATAATCAATAGGAATCCATCACTATTTCCGTTGTAGGTCTTATCAGACGCATCTGTTGTTGTCATAAAATTATCGGAGTAGGTCTCTCCTAAAATATGAACTAATCCATCATCATCCAGTAGAATTGCCTCCGGGTATTCATCGTCGGCACCTCCAAAATAGGTTCCAAAAATCAATTCACTTGCATTTGGGTTGAGCACAATTAAAAAACCATCATAAATCAATTCCTCATTTGAGCCATTGGCCTTTTTGATAGCATCCTCGCTCACAGGGAAGTTTTGTGAATCTGTAATTCCTATGCAATAAAGATTTCCTGCGAGGTCGGTTGTGAGGTCGTAAGGATCATCCCCAAAACTCCCACCGAAAAATGTTGAAAATAGAAGGGCTGTTCCGGTAGCATTGAATTTTGTTAAAAAGGCATCATTGTTCACTATGCTGCTGCCTGTAGCAAAACTTCTGTCATATGCTCCTGTCGTTGTAGGATAATTGGAAGATTCTGTATTACCGGCGACAATGATGTTATGCTCCGAGTCAAGCACCATATCATATCCATAGTCCTTCCCACTTCCACCAAAATATGTTGAAAAGACCAAGGCTGTGCCTTCAGGGTTGAGTTTTGTCAGAAAGAGGTCTTGTTCATTGTTATTTCTGTCCAATACACCAGCCGTTGTGGGATAATTGGAGGACAAGGTAGTACCTGTGAGATAGACATTGCCTATTTTGTCCAATTCAAGTTCATTGACAATATCATGATTGCCCCCACCAACATATGTACTATATATCAGCCCGGTTCCTGTGCTATTCAACTTTGTGACGACTATATCTACTCCTCCCTTTCGATTGGTTTGAAATACTCCTGCTGTTGTCGGAAAATTGCTTGAATAAGTGAGCATAGATATGTATGCCTGGCCAATACTGTCTATTCTAAAGCTTGCCGACCAATCATTGTCTGAGCCGCCCAGATAAGTTGAAAAAATTAAACTTTTACCATCTGGTGAAAATTTAGTGAAGAAAACATCATATATTTCTTGTCCGGCAGAATTGTTAAAACTTCTGTCATAAGCTCCCGTAGTTGTAGGCAAATTGGAGGAGTCAGTATAACCAAGAAGATAAATATTTCCATTTTGGTCAAGCTGAATTTCGATTCCCAATTCAAAATTGCTGCCTCCGAAGTAGGTAGTGAACTCGTTCTTTTTTGTTACTGGATTGTATTTGGTAATGAATGCATCATAATTGCCATTATGGCTCCCATCATACACGCCTGGCGTTGTCGGAAATACATTTGAATCTGTAAGCCCGGTCATGTAAAGGTAACCGGATTTATCTCTTTTTAAATCATAGTATTGATCATCATCAGCCGTACCCAGATAACTGGCATAGACCAAAGGATCAATAATCAAATCGGCATTTTTATCATATTGCTCTATATTAAATCCAATGGTATTGCCAATTTTATAAAAATTGCTTTTAACTATGTTTTTATTGCCTCCTAATTTCTGATATGTGAGCAAATGGCCATGGTGTATTTCTCCGAATCTCGTTTTTATCTGTAAATCATTTTCATGATCAATTTGTAATCCAAAAGATCCGGTTACTTTCTGTTGAATATCTTCTACCTTTCCACCGGGGTGAACAATGTAGTCGTAACGCAATTTCCCATTTTCAAAATAATAACGCAGGTCTATATTGTTCCTGAAATTTTGAATGACCAATTCTTCAACAGCTGAAGTATTAATAGATTTATTTGAGTCATTTTTAATGAAATTGAATGTTGAAACATCATGCTTAGTGATGAGTTTTGTTGATTTGTTTTTACCCTCTACTTCGAGGAAAATGGCATGACCGGATTTTAAATAATGATCTTTTTTAAATAAATTTTGTAAATAATTCCTGGAGGATTTAATAGTATGCTTATGAGAATTTTTGTTTTGAAAGGCATCATAGACCATTCCTTTATCGGTAATCCAAATATTTAAATTATAATCCTTGACCAAACCTATTACTTCCTCAGGCCACTGACCTTTATTGAGGATGATGTAGTTGTTGTTTTGAATAGAATATGCATTTACTGCATTGACCTGGATTAACCACGAAATCAAAAAGTAAAAAATATGTCGGGTGTAGGGATATTTTTTTTGTAAAGGTAGTTTCATTTTAATTGTTTAAATATTTGTGATTTATGAAGTTGCCAAAGTTGCCAAACGATTATTCTATCTCAAGCCATTATTAATATTATATCCAACTGAATTATTTAAAATATATCTAATACACCAAAACTTTTTTTACGGTTGTAAAACCTTCAATTGTTTTTACGGCGATAAAATACATTCCTGGTTGAAGTCCCTGAGTTTCTAAGATATGTAAGCCATTGAGCATTATTTTTTGATTGATTAAAGTTTTTCCGGTAGCATCAACAATTTCAATAGTTGTATGCTCTTGATTGGGTGTGTATATGGA
Organism: Saprospiraceae bacterium; assembly: GCA_020436935.1. Classification (GTDB taxonomy): domain Bacteria; phylum Bacteroidota; class Bacteroidia; order Chitinophagales; family Saprospiraceae; genus JADKBO01. The sequence goes on along the minus strand of JAGQWX010000130.1, from coordinate 2,250 downwards.
TAAATTTTGTCCCTGGATTAACGGGTTAGGAAATACTTCAATTTCATAAGGAGTATTTTCTTTAATCAGAACCATAATATTGGAAATGCCTTCCGAGCCATCCCAGTCCACTTGTCGTATTCTGTAATAAGATGTATTTCTAAAGTTTTGATCATTGAATCCAAAGTCTTTAGCGTTTTCATTCGAAGCATCAATTTTTACCTGACCGATGTTGTAAAAATGAATACCGTCATTGGATTTTTCAACCAAAAAATAAGCATTATTGGATTGACTTGCAATGCCCCACTTTACAAGCGCATTTTTTCCCTGATCTATGGCTTGCACATAGGTCCAAACCACAGGCAGCATCTGCGAAACTGAATCAAGGCCATCGCAATTCTCATCAATGCCATTGTCTGCTATTTCTACTGCACTTGGATGTATTGACGCATTTCCATCCATACAGTCTGTAAGTGGGCTAAAGCCATCAGCGTCTGCATCAATATTGGTCTGAATAAAAATATCACCGCCACGGCCTTCAACTTTTGCTGAGAATGTTTCAAGGAATTTGCCAGGGCCCAGTGGAATTCTGGATAAACTAATTTTACCTGTAGAAGTGGACTCATGTATACTACTCATGCCCCCCTGTAATATTGTAAAGGATTTGATTATGCCGGAAGAATTTAAAAGATGTAGATTAAGGTTTGAATCCAGGTCATACCCAAATAGTTTGAAATTCTGGGTGCCATCCAAATAAGTAATTGATCCTTGTTGTGACAATTGATTTGAAAGAGCTGTGAATACAAAAGGGGACGATAGAATTCCAGATGGCGTGCTGATATTACCACTCAATCGCCACATACCAAATAGATTTCCATTGTAATCCTGGATAATTTCAAGGGGATCAAATTGGTTGGTATATCTTGATTCGATTAAAGTGGGTGGCCCGACGCTGTTTAAACCATTGTCCAATTGTAAAGCATACACCTTATTACCGGATAAATAAAGCAGTTTTAATTTTTCATCACTCCCAACTACTGCTGAACCTGCTTCCTGCACAGCACCATTATAAATGTTTTTTTCAGGAACAATGATCTGACCTGTTGAGTCAATTTTAATCGCGGTGATTTTGGAGCTGAAATGTTTGACGAAAATGAATGAACCTTCGGAAGAATGTTTAACCACATATGCATAGATTGGAACTTCTGAAGTATTGGTAGTAAAAGTTTGGAATACAATTTCCTTGTTCTTATTTAATACAGATAATTCTAAAAATTTGCCGGAGCCGCCGGGTTGAAGCGAAGAGATGCCCACTGATCCGCCAGGCAGGGATTGCATTTTTAATTTTGATGCATTATTTATTTTTCTTAAGGAAATTAATTTTTTATTTTCAGTTGTAGAGAAGTTTTCAAATGTTCTGATGTAGAGCCCTAGGTATCTACCTTGAGGTTCGTACCATATGGTATTGATGATTTGGTCAGAAAAGCTACTGCTCAATGTCATAAATTCATTCGAAGAGTTAGTATCATCATTGATGGCAATCAAACTATCCTGACCTGCTTTTATATTATAATTGGTGTCAATGGCAATCACTTGAGATGTTGTGATACTGTTTTTTGCCACCGCCCCATCATATCCGTTCATCACCGTCGATTTAATCAATTGATATTGGGCATTGTATTCCTCTTTTAGGATGGTCGAAGTATTGGAGTTGGTGAATAAGGCAGTGATTTGTCCTCCTGTTGTTGCCAATGAATATGACCCTACGGACGTTGTCTGACTCACAGGCAAATCCGGAGAAGTATTTGTCAATTGGCCTCCAATATTGAATCGTAAAGCCTTGACCATCAGATTGCTGGAAATGGATTTGATATAACTTATTGTAAAACCGAGAGAAGATTCATAGTTGACGATAGGGTTTGCTGAAAAATATGGTGAAGCATCTGCTGTTTTTTCGGTGCCCAAAACAGCGAAACTTTCATTCAACATTAAGTATTTGAGAGGTGTTTCTGAACCTACTTTCCATGCAAGCAGGTGTATGTTGGTTTCGCTTTTAGCAATATCAAATTCTACGGAGCTGGAAATTGTAACCAACTTTTTTACTGAAGAAATTGAGGTTCCATTTTTATCAAATTTCGCCGAGTAAATACCATCTAAACCCTGGAATGAAAATGGATAAGCATATATTATCGCAAAATGATCATCCGTAATTATACCAAATATAGTATATTTGAGTAAAATCTGTAATATGACTCTATTAGAATTTTCTCA